>CADECO010000191.1:4090-6299 GCA_902825905.1 uncultured beta proteobacterium | reverse complement strand
TCGAGATCGTCGTGGGCGACGACGCCGGCAAGCCCGAGCAGGCCGTCAACGTCGCCAAACGCCTGGCGACCAACGACAACGTCCTGATCATGCTGGGCAGCATCTCCAGTCCGGCCAGCCTTGCCGCCTCGCAGGTGGCGCAGCAGACGCAGACGCCGCAGATCGTCATCTCCGGCACGGCGCAACGGATCACGACCCAAGGCAATCACTGGGTATTCCGCTCGGCGGTGCCCGACACCAAGCTCGCGGGCGATCTGGCCGATTTCGTGAACGACAATTTCGCCGGCAAGAAGCGCGTGGCGTTCGTGTACGTGAATGACGACTTCGGGCGTGGCGGCGTCGAGGCTTTCAAGGCGCGTAGCCAGAAGTACGGGATGCAGATCGTGGCGGACGAGAAGTACACGCGCGGTGATCTCGATTTCACCGGTCAGCTCACGCGCATCAAGGCGTCCAATCCCGATATCGTCATCGACTGGTCGCGCTACACCGAAGGCGCATTGATTGCCAAACAGCGTGTGCAGGCAGGGATCAAGGCGCCGTTGCTCGGTTCCGATGGCATCGCGCATCCGAAATACCTCGAGCTGAGCGGACCGGCCGCGAACGGCGTGTACTACGCCACGCACTTCAGTCCGTCCACCGTCGCGGGCACCAAGGTCGGCGAGGAATTCGTCGCGCGCATCAAGAGCACGCTCAAGAAGGATCCCGACTTCGTCCATGCGCAGGCGTTCGATGCGATCACCGCTGCAATTGCAGCGATCGAGAAGGCGGGCGCTCCCGACAAGACCAAGATCCGCGACGCGCTGCGTACCGTGGAGTTCGATGGCGTGCGGGGGCGCTTCAAGTTCGACCAGAAGGGCGACCCTGAACTCGTCACGCACATCGTCCAGGTGAAGGACGGCAAGGAAAGCAACGGACGTGCGAAGTAACCGGCAAAGGAGCCATCCATGAAGATCGAACTGATCAGATCCGATGCACCGCGGCCGCTGGCCAACTACAACGAAGCCTTCAAGGTCGGGCCGTACGTGTTCGCCGCGGGGCAGCTGGCGAGCGATTTCAAGAACGGCATCGCGCCGGAAGCACGGCGTGGGGTGAACTTTCCGTACTACGGCTCGGACATCAAGCTGCAGACGCGTTTCATCCTGGAGAACTACAAAAAGACCTTCGCGGCCGCCGGCACCTCGCTCGACAACGTGATCAAGGCGCAGGTGTTCCTGACCGATCTCAATGACTTCAACGGTTTCGACGAGGTCTGGAAGGAATACTTCAAGGTGCCGCCACCGCGCACCACCATCGGCACCACCGGCCTGCTGGTGAAGGACTCGCTGATCGAGATCGACCTGGTTGCCTACGTGCCGGGGCAGGGCGCGGACCGCCAGGTCGTGAAGTCGGGCGCGCCACAGCCGCTGGCCAACTACACCGAGGCGTTTGCCTGCGGCAATCTCGTCTTTGCCGCGGGACAGCTCGCCAGCGACTTCAAGAACGGCGTGGCACTGGAGGCGCGGCGCGGAGCGAACTTTCCCTTCTACGGTTCGGACATCAAACTGCAGACGCGCTTCGTCCTCGAGAACTGCAAGCGCACGTTCGAGGCGGCCGGCACTTCGATGGACGATGTGGTCAAGGCGCAGGTATTCCTCACCGACCTGGCCGACTTCAACGGTATGGACGAGGTCTGGCGGGAGTACTTCAAGACGCCACCGCCGCGCACCACGGTGGGAACGTCCGGGTTGCTGGTAAAAGACACACTGGTCGAGATCGATCTGATCGCCGCCAAAGGCGTCAAGCGCGAGATCATCAAATCCTCCGCTCCGACTCCGATGGCGAATTACTCCGAGGCGTTCCGGGTGGGCGATATCGTGTTTGCCGCCGGCCAGATCGCGAGCGACTACAAGACCGGCGTGCCGCCCGAGGCGCGCATCGATCCGAACTTTCCTTACTACGGTTCGAACATCAAGAAGCAGACGCGCTACATTCTCGAAAATCTCAAGAAGACGTTCGAGGCCGCGGGTTCATCGCTCGATCATGTGGTCAAGGCGCAGGTGTTCCTCACCGACCTCAACAACTTCAATGGCATGGACGAGGTGTGGAAGGAGTACTTCAAGACGCCGCCCGCACGTACGACGGTGGGCACCACCGGCTTGCTGGTGCGCGACACGCTGGTCGAGATCGACTTGATCGGTGTCGTCAAGTAGGTACGATCGCACCATCCGCG
>CADECO010000191.1:0-3990 GCA_902825905.1 uncultured beta proteobacterium | reverse complement strand
AACGATCCGCGCATGCGGGAGCCGTGATGTACCGGTTCACGCATGAATCTCCGTGTGCGCGGAGCGCCATTGGATCCGCATTTTCGTAATGAAGCCGTCTCACCCAACCCATAACAAATGAAACCCGCCGCGTTTCAGTATCACGCGCCTCCCACCGTGGAGGCGATGCTCGAGTTGCTGGCGAATCACGGCAGCGACGGCAAGGTGCTCGCCGGTGGCCAAAGCCTCGTGCCGACGATGAATTTCCGCCTGGCGCGTCCGGCGCACCTGTTCGATCTCAACACGGTGAGCGAACTCGACACGCTGCGTGCGAGTGCCGATGGGCTGGAGATCGGCGCACTGACGCGGCACGCGGCTTTCCACAAGCCGGTGATCGACGGGCCGCTCGGCGTGCTGCTCGCTGATGTCGTTCAGCACATCGCACACTTGCCGATTCGCATGCGGGGCACCTTCGCCGGCAGTCTCGCGCACGCCGATCCGTCGTCCGAATGGTGCCTGGTTGCCGCGACCTTGGACGCGCAGATCACCGCCCGCAGTCGCAAGGGTGCGCGAACCCTGCGGGGCGGCGAGTACTTCCAAGGAATCTACAGCACGCAGTTGCGCGAGGATGAACTGCTCACCGCGGTGCGACTGCCGCGCATGGATGCATCGTGGCGTTGCGGCTTCTACGAGTTTTCGCGGCGCGCAGGGGATTTCGCGCTCGGCATGACGCTCGCCGCGCTGCGCCTGGACAGCAGCGGCAGGATCGCCGAGGCGCGGGTGGGTGTGGGCGGCATCATGGATCACCCGCAGCGCTTGAAGCCGGTCGAAGACGCACTGGTGGGACAGGTTTCGGACGCCAAGCTTTTCGCAGCGGCCGGCGACATCGCATCGCGATCGGTCGACCCGATGGGGGATCTGCATGCATCGGCCGAGTACCGGCGTGATCTGGTCCGTGCGACGACGCGACGCGCCTTGGAGCGTGCATTCGCGCAAGGGGCGAAGCCATGAGCTGGATCGGCCGGTCGATCCGGCGCTTCGAGGATCAGACGCTATTGCTGGGGCAAGGCCGATTCTTCGCCGACACCGCGCAAGGCGCGCTGGTGTTGCGGTTCGTTCGCAGTGCGGTGGCGCGCGGCGCGATCCGCTCGATCGCGAAACCGGAAGGCGGCACGGTGTTCACCGCCGAAGATCTCGCCGAGGTGAAGCCGATCCGGCCGATCCTGCATCGGCCCGACTATGTGCCGATCGGCCAGCCCGCGCTGGCCACGGGGCGAGTGAATCATGTGGGTGAGCCGGTCGCGGCTGTGGTCGGTGTCGACGGCGCCGATGCCGAGGATTGGGCGGATCGGGTCGAGGTCGACATCGCGGCCGAAGATCCGGTGGTCGATGTCGACGCGGCCTTGCAGGCGGGCGCGCCCAAGGTCCATCCCGAGGCGCCGACCAACATCATCGTCGAGGGTCTGTCGCGCACACCCGGCCTCGACGCCGCTTTCGCGCGTGCGGCGCAGATCATCGAGATCGACGTGCGCGGGCGCAGGCAGAGCGCAATGCCGATGGAGCCGCGTGGCGGGCACGCCGAGTTCGATCCGCGAACCGGACGGGTCACGCTCACCACATCGACGCAAATGCCGCATGTGCTGCGCACCGGCATCGCCGATTGCCTGGGCATCGCCGAGTCCGATCTGCGTGTGATCGCTCCGGACGTCGGTGGCGGATTCGGACAGAAGATGCCGTGCGCGCCTGAGCACCTGGTGCTGGTGTGGGTGGCGCGCAAACTGCGTCGGTCGGTCGTCTGGATCGAAGATCGGCAGGAAAATTTTCTCGCCGGCGCGCACGCGCGCGATCAGCATTACCTGGTGCGCGCTGCGTTTGATGCGAACGCGAAGCTGCTCGCAGTGGATGCAGAGATGCGTTGCAACGTCGGCGCCTATTCGTGTCATCCGACCAGTTGCGGCGTGGAGCCGCTCATGGCGGCGGCGGAGTTTCCCGGCCCGTACGACTATCAGGAATACGGCGCGCGTGCGGTGGGCGTGGTCACCAACACTTGCATGATGGCGCCGTATCGCGGCGTGTCGCGTCCGGTCATCACGCTCAGCGTCGAACGGATGATGGACACGGCGGCCAAACGCTTCGGCATCGATCCGCTGGAGATCCGGCGGCGCAATCTGATCTCGAAGTTCCCCTACACGTCGGTGACCGGGCTGGTGTTCGACGAAGGCTCGTATCGCCAAGCGATGGAGCGCGCCGCACAGAAGATCGATCTGCCCGCATTTCGCGCGCGCCAGCAGGCGCTGCGGGCGCAGGGCCGCTACATCGGCGTGGGGTTCGCGGTGTTCAGCGAACGCTCCGGCTACGGCACGCCGGCATTCGCCGCGCGCAAGATGGCGATGGTGCCCGGTTACGAGACGGTCGAGATGGCGATGGACCCGAGCGGCTTCGTCGAGGTGCGCATCGGCGCCTCGCCGCACGGGCAGGGGTTGCGCACCACGCTTGCGCAGATCATCGCCGACGAGATCGGCATCACGCCCGACAAGGTGCGCGTCATTCATAGCGATACCGATGCGACACCCTACGGCTGGGGCACGTTCGCCAGCCGCTCGCTGGTGCTGGCTGGTGGCGCGAGCAAGATCGCTGCCGGTCAGCTGGTGCAGCGACTGAAGCGGGTCGCCTCGGTGCTGATGGAAGCCTCAGCCGAGGATCTCGACGTCACCGAGGGGCAGGTGCGCGTCAAGGGCACCGATCGCGCCATGGACATCACCGCGGTCGCGCGCGCGGCTTATCACCAGAGCCACCGCCTGGGTAAGGAGCTCGGGCCGGGGCTGCGCGAGAGCGCGACCTATGATCCCGGCGGCACGTTCTCGAACGCGTGCCACGTCGCGCAGATCGAGGTGGATATCGAAACTGGCGGTGTACGGTTCGAGCGATTCCTTGCCGTGGAAGACGCCGGCGTCCTGATCAATCCGATGATCGTCGACGGGCAGGTGCACGGCGGCATCACGCAAGGCATCGCCAACGCCTTGTTCGAGGAGTTGAAGTACGACGAATCGGGCAACTTGTTGACGACGACCCTGGCCGACTATCTGCCGCCGACGATGCTCGAGGTGCCGACCATCGAGATCGAGCATTTGATGACCACGACCGATGCGAGCATCACCAAGGCCAAGGGCGTCGGCGAGGGCGGTGCGATCGGCGCACCGGCAGCTGTGATCAATGCGATCGTCGATGCGCTCGCGCCGTTCGGAATCGAGTTCTTCGAGATGCCGGTGACGCCCGAGCGTATCAGGCAGGAATTGCGGCGAGCAGAAAAGGTGAGGGCGGCGTGAACAGCAAGATCGACGTTTCCTTATCGGTCAACGGCAAGGTCTACCCGATCAAGGTCGAGCCGCGGCGCAACCTGGCCGACGCGCTGCGCGATGACTGCGGATTGACCGGTACCCACGTCGGCTGCGAGCACGGCGTATGCGGGGCATGCACCGTATTGATCGACAATAAGCCGGTGCGCTCGTGCCTGATGTTCGCGGTGCAGGCGGGCGGCAAACCGATCCGCACGGTCGAAGGCCTTGCGCAGGGTGACGTGCTGCATCCATTGCAGCAGGCGTTCTGGGAACATCACGGCCTGCAGTGCGGGTTCTGTACGCCCGGATTCCTCATGCTTGCCACTGGTGCACTGGAGGCCAACCCGCAACTTGGCGACGACGAGCTGCGCCACGTGCTCTCCTCCAACCTGTGCCGCTGCACCGGCTACCAGAACATCTTCAAGGCGGTGCGCGCCGCGGCACAGAAGATGCGTGGGTAGGCGCCGGTGAGCGCGGCGGGTTACATCGGCCGGCCGCTCAAGCGGCTCGAGGATCGTCCGCTGCTGCTCGGTCGCGGGCGGTTCGCGGCCGATCAGAATTTTCCCGGTCAGCTCACGATGCGCGTGGTCCGCTCGAGCGTCGCGTTCGGCCGCATTCGCCGCATCGACGTTCGCGCGGCGTTGCGCGCATCCGGCGTCGTGGCCGTGTGGAC
>CADECO010000190.1:1987-10643 GCA_902825905.1 uncultured beta proteobacterium | reverse complement strand
TTGTTGTTGGCGTGCGCCCCGCCGTTGATGACGTTCATCATCGGCACCGGCATCTGCATCGCCCCCGCGCCGCCGAAGTACCGATACAGCGGCAGCCCCGATTCCTCGGCCGCGGCCTTTGCGACCGCCATCGACACCGCGAGCATCGCGTTCGCACCAAGCCGGCCCTTGTTGTCGGTGCCGTCGAGATCGATCAGCGTTTGATCGACGAACGTCTGCTCGGAGGCATCCAGGCCCATGATCGCTTCGGAGATCTCGGTGTTGACGTGCTCCACCGCCTTGAGCACGCCCTTGCCCAGATAGCGCTTCTTGTCGCCGTCGCGCAGCTCGATTGCTTCACGGCTGCCGGTCGACGCGCCCGAGGGCACCGCCGCCCGACCCATCACGCCGGACTCGAGCAACACATCGCATTCCACCGTCGGATTCCCGCGGGAATCGAGGATCTCACGGGCCACCACGTCAACGATCGAACTCATCTGCGCCACCACCTCCAGGATTGCCGGATCACGCGGACGCCAGCAGCGGCGTCTCCGCGAATCCATGTTGTTTGACCACCTGATCGAGCGCCTGCAGCGTGCGCAACAGCGGTTCCATCAGTCCGAGCGGCCAGGCATTGGGCCCATCGGACAAGGCTTTCTCCGGCTGCGGATGCGTTTCCATGAACACACCGGCCACGCCGCTCGCCACCGCCGCGCGCGCGAGCACCGGAACGAACTCACGCTGTCCGCCGCTCGCACTGCCCTGCCCGCCCGGAAGCTGCACCGAGTGCGTGGCATCGAACACGACCGGGCAGCCCGTTTCGCGCATCACCGCGAGCGAACGCATGTCGGACACGAGGTTGTTGTAGCCGAAGCTCGCGCCGCGTTCGCACACCATGATGTTGTCGGTGCCGCTCGCGCTGCGCGCCTTGTCGACCACGTTCTTCATGTCCCACGGCGACAGGAACTGGCCCTTCTTGATGTTGACCGGACGTCCGGCGCTGGCGACCGCGACGATGAAATCGGTCTGACGACAAAGGAAGGCCGGCGTCTGCAGCACATCGACCACCGAGGCGACTTCGCTTACCTCGTCGATGGCGTGCACGTCGGTGAGCACCGGCACGCCCAACTCGCGGCGAACGTCTTGCAGGATCGCCAGACCTTTGTCCATGCCCACGCCGCGAAACGATTTGCCCGAACTGCGATTGGCCTTGTCGTAGGAGGCCTTGAAGATGAACGCCATGCCCAGGCGCTGGGTGATGTCCTTGAGCTTCGCGGCGATGTCGAGCACCAGCGAGCGCGATTCGACGACGCAGGGCCCGGCGATCAGGAACAGGGGGCGATCCAGACCGACGTCGAATCCGCTGAGCTTCATGCCGCGAGCGGCGCCCTCGATGCGCGCGCCTGATGCTGCAGCGACGCCTCGATGAACGCCTTGAACAGCGGATGGCCCTGCCGCGGCCGGGAGGTGAATTCCGGATGGAACTGGCACGCCACGAACCACGGATGCGCCGGCAGTTCGATCATCTCGACCAGGCTGTCGGCCACCGTAAGCCCGCTGAAGCGCAGGCCGTTGTCGCGCAGGCGCGGCACGTAGGCGTTGTTGACCTCGTAGCGGTGGCGATGACGCTCGTTGATGGTGTCGCTGCCATACACGCGGCGCACCAGCGATCCGGCATCGAGCGAGGCGACTTGCGCGCCCAGGCGCATCGTGCCGCCCATATCGGACTCAGCAGTGCGGCGTTCGATGCGTCCTTCGCGATCGTGCCATTCGGTGATCAGCGCGATGACCGGATGCGGCGTATCGGGTTCGAACTCGGTGCTGTTGGCGCCGGCCAGCCCACACACATCGCGCGCGTATTCGATGACGGCGATCTGCATACCCAGGCAGATACCCAGGTACGGCACCTTGTTCTCGCGTGCGAACTGCACCGCACGGATCTTGCCCTCGATGCCGCGCTTGCCGAAGCCCCCGGGAACCAGCACGGCATCGACGTCTTCGAGCACTCGCGTGCCCTCGGATTCGAGGCGCTCGGAATCGACATAGCGGATGTTCACCTTGGTGCGGGTATGCATGCCCGCATGACTGAGCGCTTCGGAGAGCGACTTGTACGACTCGGTCAGGCCGACGTACTTGCCGACCATGGCGATGGTCACCGCGTTGACCGGATGCTCGTAGGAGTCGATCAACTTCTCCCACGCCGACAGATCGGCCGGGCGCGCCAGCACGTTCAGCTTGTGGCAGACGATCTCATCGAGCATCTGCTGATGCAGCATGCCGGGGATCTTGTAGATCGAGTCGACATCGGATACGGAGATCACGCCTTCGAGGGGCACGTTCGAGAACAGCGAGATCTTGCGCCGCTCGTCTTCGGGAATCGGCCGATCGGCGCGACACAGCAGCGCGTCGGCCTGGATGCCGATTTCGCGCAGCTTCTGCGTGGAGTGCTGAGTCGGCTTGGTCTTCAGTTCGCCGGCGGAGGCGATGTACGGCACCAGCGTGAGATGCACGAAGCAGGTGTTCTGCCGCCCCAGTTCAAGGCTCATCTGGCGCACGGCTTCCAGGAACGGCAGCGATTCGATATCGCCTACGGTGCCACCGATCTCGACGATGGCGATTTCAGCGCCTTCCGCCCCGCGCTGGATGCAGCGCTTGATCTCGTCGGTGATGTGCGGGATGACCTGCACGGTGCGCCCGAGATACTCGCCGCGACGCTCCTTCTTGATGACGCTGTCGTAGATCTGGCCGGTGGTGAAGTTGTTGACCCGGCGCATCTTCGCCGCGGTGAACCGCTCGTAGTGGCCCAGGTCGAGATCGGTCTCGGCGCCGTCTTCGGTCACGAACACTTCGCCGTGCTGGAACGGACTCATCGTTCCAGGATCGACGTTGATGTACGGATCGAGCTTGAGGAGTGTGACCTTGAGGCCGCGCGACTCGAGGATTGCGGCGAGAGAAGCGGCGGCTATCCCCTTCCCGAGAGAGGAAACGACTCCGCCTGACACGAAGACATACTTGGTCATCAGGGAACGGGGGGCTAGGACGCGCAATGATAGCCCAAAGCCCTCGCTCCCTCAACGAAAACGCCACCGGGCGCGCCATCCTTCACGCGCATGCCGATGCAATCGCGCTCAAGGCGCGGCGAGTTTGCTGACCGCCCAGGCGTTGCTGACCGCGCGATATGGATTGAGCACTCGCTGCAGCACCGGGTGCTCCTGCATGCGCGGCCACCACGCGCGCAGCTTCGGGCCGAGCTCGAAGGGCTGCTCCAGGCGCGGCAGGATGATCTCGGCGAGCAGCAGCGTCGGGGCGATCGCGCAGTCGGCGAGCGTCGGCACGCGATCGACCAGGAACGGCCCGGCGCCTACCAGTTCGTCCAACTCGGCGAATCGATCGGAGAGTTCGGCGGCGCGCTGCGTGACCCGCTCGATGCTGCGCAGGCGCGGATCGAGTTCGGGAAACAGCGCGCGCAGCGGCGGATCGATATAAAAATCGTTGAAGCGCGAAACCACGCGGCAACGCGCTCGTGCCTTCGGGTCGGGCGGCAGCAGATCGGGCCCCGGTTGCGTCTCGTCGACGTACTCGATGATCGCGTCGGACTCGCCCAGCACGAAATCGCCATCGACCAGTCCGGGCACGCGGCCGGTTACAAGGATCGCGCGATAGTCCTGCGAGCGATAACCACCGGGCGGCATGCGCTCCTCGACGGTCACGCCCTTGAGCGCGAATGCCAGACGCACCTTGCAGCAGAAACTCGACAGCGGCGTCGCGTAGAGAATCATCGAATGCACGGGATCGCGTCGATTGCAGGCATCATCCACACGATCCGCCCCTCGAGCAGCAGCGAAGGCGGCATCATAGGCGCCTATAATTTCGGCAGCAACGCGTGCCATTCAGGCACGACGAACGAACGCGCTGCCTCGCCAGCGACGCGCGGCACGCACACTCCTCACGCATATCGCATGCAGATCTTCAAACTCGCACAAGGTTCGGGCCCGCTGGTGGTGTCGATGCCGCACATCGGCACGCATCTGCCCGATGCGCTCGCCACGCGACTGACCGACTACGCGCGAACGTTGCCCGATACCGACTGGCACCTCGACCGGCTCTACGACTTCCTGCAGCCGCTCGATGCCACGGTGCTGCAGGCCACACACTCGCGCTATGTGATCGACCTGAACCGGCCGCCCGACAACGCGAGTCTGTACCCTGGGCAGGACACCACCGGCTTGGTGCCGATCGATGCCGGCGATCGCTCGCGCATCTATCGCGACGCGCCACCTGATGATGCCGAGATCGCAGCGCGCCGCGACACGTACTGGCAGCCCTATCACGACGCGCTCGCCTCCGCCCTGCAAGCCGCGAAGGCCCGTCACGGCTACGCGCTGTTGTGGGATGCGCACTCGATCAAATCAATCCTGCCGCGATTCTTCTCGGGCAAGTTGCCCGATCTCAACCTCGGCACTGCTGACGGCGCGTCGTGCGGCGCCGGGCTGGGCGAGGCGCTGCTCGGCGTCGCCAATCGACACGGCGCGTTCACCGCGGTGCTCAACGCGCGCTACAAGGGCGGCTACATCACTCGCGCCTACGGCCAGCCGCAGAACGACGTCCACGCCGCGCAGCTCGAGCTGTCGTGGGCGACATACATGGACGAGCACCATCCGTTCGCGTTTCGCGACGATCTGGCCGGGCGCATTCGGCCCGTGCTGCACGCACTGTTGACGACGCTGATCGACTGGGGTCGATCGCGATACCGACGCTGATGAGAACGCTCTTCGCCCCGCACGCGCTGCTGCCATCCGGTTGGGCGAACAACGTCCAGATCGAGATCGACGGACACGGCAACATTGCCGAGGTGATCACCGACGCCCAGCCCGGTCGCGCCGAGCACGCGGGCGGTGCGCTGATCCCGGGCATGCCGAACCTGCACTCGCACGCCTTCCAGCGCGCGATGGCCGGCCGCACCGAGGCGCGCGACCCGGCCGGCGATGATTTCTGGTCGTGGCGCACGCTGATGTATCGCTTCGTCGAGCGCATCGGCCCGAAGGAATGCCATGCGATCGCCGCACAGTTGTACCTGGAGCTGCTGCGCGGCGGCTTCACCTCGGTGGCGGAGTTTCTTTATTTGAATCGTGACCCGGCCGGCAACGCGTACGCCGACCCTGCCGAGCTGGTCACTGCGCACACGCAGGCAGCGAAAGAAACGGGCATCGCAATCACCATGCTGCCGGCGCTGTACGGCTTCGGCGGAATGGGCGGCCAACCGCTCGAGCCGGCGCAACGTCGATTCGCGAGCACGCCGGAGACCGTGCTGCGATTGCTGGAGGTGCTGCGACGGCATTTCCTGACCGAGCGCGACGTGCGTTTCGGCGTCGCGCCGCACTCGCTGCGCGCGGTGACGCACGAGACGCTCACCCGGTTGATCGACGGCCTGCATCGGCTCGACCCGACCGCGCCGATCCACATGCACGTGGCTGAACAACATCGCGAGGTGACGGCGGCGATCGCGCAGCTTGGCGCTCGACCGATCGAATGGCTCGCCGCCAACGTGCCGCTCGATGCGCGCTGGTGCCTGATTCATTGCACGCACGCCACGCGCGGAGAGCTCGAAGCGCTGCGGCGCGCCGGCGCGATCGTCGGCATCTGCCCGACGACGGAGGCGAATCTCGGCGATGGCGCGTTCGATCTCGCCGCGCTGCAGGCGGCCGGCGTGGGTGGCAACGGCGTCGACGGGTCAGGAAGCCGGGTGTTCGGCGTGGGGACCGACAGTCACGTGAATCGCAGCGCCACGCACGAACTGCGCTTGCTCGAATACACGCAGCGGCTGCTCACCCATCGGCGTGCGGTGGCGGCCAGCGCGTTGCAGCCCTCACCGGGCGCGCAGCTGTGGTCGCAGGCCGTCGCCGGCGGTGCGTCTGCCCTGGGCCGCAGAGCCGGCGCGATCACCATCGGCATGCGGGCCGATCTGGTGGTGCTGGATCTGACTTCACCCGATGTCGCGGGCCTGTCGATCGACCAGTTGCTCGACGCGTTCGTGTTTTCCGGCGGCGATGCGATGGTCAAGCACGTGGCGGTGAGCGGGCGCTGGGTGATTCGCGACGGCCACCATCGCGACGAACAGGCGATCGCCGAGCGCTACCGGCGCGCGGTGCATTGGCTCACCGGTTGACCCTTCAGACGGCGAGTTCCGGCCGATTGCGGAAGTACTCCAGCGCCTCGGGATTGGCGAGCGCCTCGACGTTCTTCACCGGCAATCCGTGCACCACGTTGCGCACGGCGAGCTCGACGATCTTGTTCGACTTGGTGCGCGGAATATCAGCCACCTGCACCACCTTCGCCGGAACATGGCGCGGCGTGGTGTTGGTCTTGATGCGCTCCTTGACGCGCGCAATCAACGGCAGATCGAGCTTGAGGCCTTCGCGCAGCTTGACGAACAACACAACGCGCACGTCGTTCTGCCAGTCCTGCCCGATCACCAGCGATTCGACCACTTCGTCGAGCTGCTCGACCTGGCGATAAATCTCGGCGGTACCGATGCGCACGCCGCCGGGGTTGAGCGTCGCGTCCGAACGACCGTAGATGACCATGCTCGCGATCGCGTCGTGCTCGATGATCTCGGCGTAGTCGCCGTGACACCACACGTTGTCGAATCGCTCGAAGTACGCCGAGCGGTACTTGGCGCCGTCAGGATCGTTCCAGAAGCCGATCGGCATCGACGGAAACGAGCGCGTGCACACCAACTCGCCCTTGCCGTGCCGCAGCGGCCGGCCCGATTCGTCGAATACCTCCACCGCCAGCCCCATGCCCAGGCATTGGATTTCGCCCCGCCACACCGGCAGGATCGGATTGCCCAACACGAAGCAGCTGATGATGTCGGTGCCGCCGGAGATCGACGACAGGCACAGGTCTTTCTTGATCTCGCGATACACGTAGTCGAACGCCTCGGGCACCAGCGGCGAGCCGGTGGAGAGCAGCGCGCGCAACGACTTGAGCTTGTGCGTGCGCATCGGCGCCACGCCCAGCTTGGCGATGTGATCGACGTACTTCGCCGAGGTGCCGAAGTGCGTGAGATCGGCGTCGTCGGCGAGATCCCACAGGATCTGGCCGCGCCGCACGAACGGCGAGCCGTCGTACAGCACCAGCGTCGCACCGGTGGCCAGCCCGGTCACCAGCCAGTTCCACATCATCCAGCCGCAGGTGGTGAAGTAGAACAGGCGATCGCCGTGCTTCAAGTCGCTGTGCAGCTGATGTTCCTTGAGATGCTGGATCAGCGTGCCGCCGGCGCCGTGCACGATGCATTTGGGCACGCCGGTCGTGCCCGAGGAGAACATGATGAACAGCGGATGGTTGAACGGCAGCCGCTCGAACTCGATCTCGGAGGTGCTGCCGCCATCGAGAAAGTCGCGATAGCCGATGCCGCCGCGCAGGGTCTCGGGCGCGTGCGGCGAGCCGGCGTAGGGCACCACCACGACGCGCTCGAGCGAAGGCATGCGGTCGACCACCTCGCGCGCCTTGGCCATCACGTCGAGCACCTTGCCGCTGTACCAGTAGCCGTCGACCACGAACATCACCTTCGGCTCGATCTGGCCGAAGCGGTCGAGCACGCCCTGCACGCCGAAATCGGGTGAGCACGACGACCAGATCGCACCAACCGCGGCAGTTGCAAGCGTTGCGATGATCGTCTCGGGCATGTTGGGCAGGTAGCCCGCCACCCGGTCGCCCGGCTTGACGCCGCACTTGCGCAGCGCATCGGCACACTGCGCGACCTCGTCGTACAAATCGAGGAACGACAGGCGCCGGCGCACTTTGTCTTCGCCCCAGAACACGATCGCATCGCCGCCGTCGCGCCGACGCAGCAGGTTTTCGGCGTAGTTGAGCTGCGCATCGGGGAACCAGCGCGCCCCCGGCATCTTCTCGATGTCGACGACCGCACGCGCGCCCTGCTCGCCGACGATGCCGGCGAACTTCCACATCGAGCGCCAGAACTGGTCGCTGTGCTCGATCGTCCAGCGATAGAAATCGGGATAGGTATTAAAGTCGAGCTGCCAGTCGGTGATCGCCTGACGTGCGAACCGGGTGACATTGGCTCCGGCAATGCGCGCCTGCGAAGGCGTCCAGAGCGGGCGAGCGGGCTTGGTTTTCTTACTCATCGTCGTGTGTGCGTCATGGGTTCGCGTCTGCGGTTTGCGATTCAACTTCCGGCGTCGATCATCGCGCGAATCGGCTCGGGCAGCGGCACTGCCCTGCCCAGCGTGCTATCGACCCAGCATTGCTTGGAAGACCCCTCGGCGTACACGGTGCCGGGGTCGTAGCTCGGACGCATCGCGTAGTACATCATCACACTGGTCCGGCCAGTCTCGCCCAGTTCGACCGACACCTCGACCGAGCCTGGATACACCAGTGCCTTGAGATAGGTGCAACTCGCGGTGATGACCACCGGCGACAGATGCGCCGGAATGCTCGTGCCCTGGCTGCGCACGCCGAGCTGGTCGAACCACGAAATGCGCGCCTGCTCCATGTAGCGGAAGTAGACGGTGTTGTTGACGTGGCGCTGCGCGTCCATGTCGCCCCACCGGATCGGCATGATCTCGGTGTACACGAGCTTTCTTGTCATCGGCAGGAAGTGGCGGGAAGAATGTTCGAGTGTGGGCTGACTGCGCGGCATTATAATCGCGCGCGG
>CADECO010000190.1:0-1977 GCA_902825905.1 uncultured beta proteobacterium | reverse complement strand
AGTCTTCTTGTCATCGATTGGGGCACCCGGCGCGGCCGATCGCGCGGTAACGATCGCTGGCGGCGCGGCGATTCCAGCATTGTTGGAGTGCGCAGAATTATAATCGCGCGCGTTTCGCCCCCCGGCGCGGATTGCAGCCTACGTTCCTCGCGCCACGACAAGCTACGACAAAGGACCTCGCTGCGATGAGCGACCTGCCCGCCCGCGAATCGATGGAATACGACGTCGTCATCGTGGGAGGAGGCCCGGCTGGTCTCGCCGCCGCGATCCGTCTCAAGCAGCTCGCCGCGCAGCACTCGGTCGAGCTGGGCGTGTGCATCATCGAAAAGGGTTCGGAGATCGGCGCGCACATCCTCTCGGGCGCCGTCATGGATCCGCGCGCGATGCAGGAGCTGCTGCCCGACTGGAAAGCGCTCGGCGTGCCGCTCAACACCGCGGTCACCGAAGACCGGTTCCTCTTCCTGGGCGAGAAGAACTCGTATCGCGTACCCGAGGGGCTGCTGCCCGCGTGCTTCAAGAATCACGGCAACTACGTGGTGAGTCTGGGCAACGTGTGCCGCGCGCTGGGCAAGCATGCCGAAAGCCTGGGCGTGGAGATCTATCCCGGATTCGCCGGTTCGGAGGTGCTGTTCAACGAGAAGGGCAGCGTCAGGGGCGTGGCCACCGGCGACATGGGCATCGGCAAAGAAGGCCAGCCTACTGATGCTTTCCAGCGCGGCATGGAACTGCATGCGAAGTACACGTTCTTCGCCGAAGGCTGTCGCGGCCATCTGGGCAAGATGCTGCAGGACCGGTTCGGCCTGCGCGCGGGTATCGATCCGCAGGTGTACGGCATTGGCCTGAAAGAGCTGTGGGAGATCGACCCGGGCAAGCATCAACCTGGACTGGTGGTCCACACCGCAGGCTGGCCGCTCGAAGCGAACACTTATGGCGGATCGTTTCTCTATCACCTGGAAAACAACCAGGTGGCCGTCGGCTTCGTGGTGGGTCTGGGCTACAGCAATCCGTACCTCAGTCCGTATGAAGAATTCCAGCGCTACAAGACGCACCCGCATATCCGCTCGTTCTTCGAAGGCGGCAAGCGCATCGCGTACGGCGCGCGCGCGATCACCGCGGGCGGGATCATGTCGCTGCCGAAAACGGTGTTTCCGGGCGGATGCCTGATCGGCGATGACGCCGGCTACCTGAATGCCTCGCGCATCAAGGGCAGCCATGCCGCGATCAAGTCGGGCATGCTCGCTGCCGATGCCGCGTTCGCGGCGGTACAGGCCGGCCGCATAGGCGATGAACTCGCGAGCTACCCGGAAGCGTTTCGCAACTCGTGGCTGTTTGAAGAATTGTGGCGCGCCCGCAATTTCAAGCAGTGGATGGGCAAGGGCCTGTACCTGGGCACCGCGATGGTCGGCTTCGAACAGTGGCTGCTGGGCGGCAAATTCCCCTGGACCCTGCACCATCGGTACGCCGACCACGAAACGCTGGCGAAAGCGGCCGACAGCCGCCCTATCGAGTACCCCAAGCCAGACGGCAAGATCTCGTTCGATCGGCTCTCGTCGGTGTTCATCTCCAACACCAACCACGAAGAGAACCAGCCCACGCACCTCACCTTGCGCGACGCGGGCAAGCCGATCAGCCTCAACCTCGCGCTGTACGACGCGCCCGAGCAGCGCTACTGCCCGGCCGGCGTCTACGAAATCGTGCGCGAAGCCGACGGCTCCAACCCGCGCCTGCAGATCAACGGCCAGAACTGCGTGCACTGCAAGACCTGCGACATCAAGGACCCCGGCCAGAACATCCACTGGGTCGTGCCCGAAGGGGGCGGCGGGCCGAATTACCCGAATATGTAGGCGAACATGTAAGCGGGGGCTATCATCTCCACAACACCAGTACTGCCGCCATAGCCCCACATCGACGAACCTCGCACCTCGCGCCCGCAGTTATCGCCCAAACACCATGGATGAACCGCTGACACTGCGTGAT
>CADECO010000189.1:0-10688 GCA_902825905.1 uncultured beta proteobacterium | reverse complement strand
GCGATGCGCTGCAGCGCCTTGGCCTGCTCGCTCACAATCGAGATCAGGTTCGACCACAGGATTTCGAGTTCGATGCCGTCCATGTGTTTCGCGTCCACCTTCATCACCCTTCACCTGATCAGCGTCGCCACCACGCAACCGACGCGATCGACGACCGCGCTCCAGTCCGGCGGAATCACGATGGTGGTTTCGCGCTCTTCGATGATCGCGGGGCCGGCCAGTCGCTGCCCTGCCCCAAGCGCCTGCCGATCGTACACGGGCACCGCGGCCGCATTCGGCCACAACGACACCGCGCGGTGCGTCTTGGGCTGACCGACACCGGCAGACAGACTCGCCGCGATATGGAACGGCACGTCCGGCCCGCGTGCCGTCGCACGCCAGCTCACGATCTCGATCGGCACGTGCGAGGGATTGAAGCCGTACTGCGCGTGGTAAGCGCGCTCGTACACGGCGCGGATCACATTCACGTCGCGCGCTTTGCGCGGGTCGAGCTCGAACGTGACCGTGACTTCGTTCTGCTGGCCGAAGTAGCGCAGATCGGCGCCGAACACGATACGCACGTCGGCCCCGCGCACGCCCGCCTGCTCCAGCGCGGCCACGCCCTCGCGCGTCATGTCGTCGAAGATCGCATCGAGTCGGGACCAATCGATCGCGTCGAGCTTGCCCAGGCTGCTGCGGACCAGGTCGAGCCGCACCGGCGTGACCAGCGTGCCGAACGCCGAGAGCACGCTCGCCTGCGGCGGAAATATCACCGCCTGCGATTGCAGCAGCGCGCCCACTTCGCACGCGTGCGCTGGGCCGGCACCGCCGAACGCGAACAGCGCCAGGCCGCGATAGTCGACGCCACGATCAGTCGCATGCGCGCGCGTCGCCGCAGCCATCGCCTCGGCCACCACGCGATAGATGCCGCGTGCGGTCTGGTGCAGATCGGTGCCAAGCGTGCGCCCCAATGCGGCGATCGCCTGCTCTGCGGCGGGCAGATCGAGCTTCATGTCGCCGCCGAGAAAATTGTTGGCATCGAGCAAGCCGAGCACCAGATCGGCATCGGTGACGGTGGGCTGCGTGCCGCCGCGACCGTAACAAGCCGGCCCGGGTTTGGCACCGGCGCTTTCCGGTCCGACCTTGAGCAGGCCCAACTCGTCGGTGTGCGCGATGCTGCCACCGCCGGCGCCGA
This sequence comes from uncultured beta proteobacterium, assembly GCA_902825905.1. Classification (GTDB taxonomy): domain Bacteria; phylum Pseudomonadota; class Gammaproteobacteria; order Burkholderiales; family SG8-39; genus CADEDU01. The sequence continues at coordinate 9,514 of CADECO010000189.1, read as the reverse complement.
TCTCGATCATGTCGATCGATGGGATCGTCACCGGCATGCCGCTGCCTTCCTTGAAGCGGTACTTGCGATCGGCCTCGAACAGTCCGGTGACCAGCGGCTGGCGGTTCTCGATCAGACATGCCTTCGCGGTGGTGCCACCCATGTCGAACGACATCAGCCGATCGAGGCCCAGCACCTGCGCATAGTGACTCGCCGCGAGCGCGCCGGCCGCCGGACCGCTTTCGATCATGCGCACCGGATTGCGGCCGGCGATCTCCGCGCCGATGATGCCGCCCGAAGACAGCATGATGAGCGGCTGATTGACGAAGCCTTCGCGCTTCAACCGCTCGGCCAATCCGCGCAGATACGGCAGCGAGATCGGCATGGTGTAGGCGTTGATCACCACCGTGGACGTGCGCGGATACTCGCGGATCTGCGGCGCCACTTCAGCCGAGAGCGACACGAACGCGTCGGGCAGTTCCTCGCGCAGGATTGCCGCCACGGCCCGCTCGTTCGCCGGATTCACGTAGCTGTTGAGTAGGCAGATCGCCACCGATCGCACCTGCCGGGCGCGAAGCTCCGCGGCGATGCGCCGCACGTCTTCACGCAGCGGCGCCCGCAGCACCGCACCGTCGGCAAGGACGCGTTCGTTCACGCCGAAGGTCAGCTCGCGCGGCACCAGCGGCGGCTGGAACTCGATCTGCGGGTCGTACATCTCGTAGCGGTGCTCGTTGCGGATGGCGAGCACGTCGCGAAATCCGTGCGTAGTGAGCAGCGCCGTACGCGGTCCCTTGCGCTCGATCAACGCGTTGGTGACCACGGTCGTGGCGTGCACGATGACGCCGTCGATGTCGCTCGGCGTGAGCTTCGCCTTGGCGAGCACCGCATGCACGCCGCCGAAGAAGCCGTCGAGCAGGTCGTCGGGGGTGGTGAGGGTCTTGTCGACGGTCAGGCGACCGTCGGCGCCGCGCAACACGATATCGGTGAAGGTGCCGCCGATGTCGACGGCGAGTGAATGCTGGGCCATGCGTGAGCGAAGTGCCGTTCTCTGATGAAGCGCGAAATGCAGGTCTGGATGTGCCGTTGCCTGACCGCCGGAGCATACGCGAACACGGCGCGCCGGCGTCACGAGTCGGCGATCACCTTGCCGCGCGACGCATCCGGTCTATTTGCCGCTGAACCGCGGATTGCGTTTCTGCTTGAATGCGGCGACGCCCTCCTTGAAATCGTCGCTGCCGGCGATGCGATCGAGCGCGCCCTTGAGCCGGTAGTAGCCCTCCAGCGGGCTCTTGGGCATGGTCGCAAGCGCCTGACGCTTGAGCGTGCTCACGACCAGCGGCGCGTTGGCCGCCAGCTTGCGCGCGTACTGCATCGCCTCTTCGAGCGCTTGCCCGGGCGCCGCAACCCGGTTGATGAAACCGATCTCGTAGGCACGCTGCGCAGGCATCGGATCACCCACCAGCATGAACTCCATGGCGATCTTGTGCGGCATGCGCTCGACGATGGCGCTGATCAACCCCGCGGTGAGGCCGAGCTTCGCTTCGGGGTAGTAGAACTTCGCCTCCGGGTCGGCGACGCACAGATCACACATCTGCACCATCGCCACCGCGCCGCCGATGCACCAGCCCTGCACCGCCGCAACGATGGGTTTGTCGAGATCGACGCCGACACCGGGAACCGACTTCCAGAATGCCGCGGGCACATCGTTGATGTCGGCGCCCACCGAGAAATCGCTGCCGGCTGCAGTCAGCACAGCTACGCGATCCTCACCCGATTGCAGACGTTGCCAAGCGTCGGCGAGCCCTTCGGCGACGGCATTGTTCAGCGCGTTCCTGTGCTCGGAGCGACGAATCGTCACCAGCGCGATTCCGTCCTGCGACTCGTATGTAACCGCCGTCATCGAACGACTCCTCATGGTGGTGCGCGAGGGCGGTGCATCGAGCGCGACTCGTGCACGATCATGGCGCCCGAAATCCGATGTGGCCGGACGCTATCACACCACTCGGACCCCGCATCGCGTCGGCGGGCCCGATCGGTTCGTCGAACTTCTCGTGCTGGATCGGACCCGCTCGTATAATCCGCCGGCTTGCACGGGATCGCGTCTGCCGGTCAATCAACGCCGCGCCGCAAGGCGAGTCCGCGTATCCCGTGGCCGTGAATCCAACCGTGACGGCCAGGATCAGGGTTCACGACACCAGCGATTGCCAAAAAAGAGGAGAACGGCACGTGCGCACTAACAACTGGATTCGCAGGGTATTTGCTGGCCTGACCGCTGCCGCGCTGTTGATCGGTGCGTCCGGCGCGGCCCTGGCGCAGCAACCCACCAAGATCCGCTTCATCCTGGACTGGCGCTTCGAAGGGCCGGCGGCGCTGTTCCTGATGGGTGTGAACAAGGGGTACTACAAAGCCGAAGGGCTCGACGTGACCATCGACGCGGGCTCCGGCTCCGGCGCGGCGGTGACGCGCGTGGCCTCCGGCGTGTACGACATGGGCTTCGCCGACATCGCAGCGATGGTCGAGTTCATCGGCAACAACCCCGACAATCCCGGCTCGCGGATGCAAGCGGTGTACATGCTCTACGACGTGACGCCCGCGGCCGTGTTCGCCTTGAAGAAATCCGGGATCAAGTCGCCGGCGGATCTGAAAGGCAAGACACTCGGTGCGCCGGTGTTCGACGCCGGTCGCAAGGCCTTCCCGATCTTCGCCAAGGCCAATCGCCTCGAAGGAGGCGCGGTCAAGTGGACCAGCATGGATCCCCCGCTGCGCGAGACGATGCTCGTCAAAGGCGATGTCGATGCGATCACCGGCTTCACCTTCACCAGCCTGCTCAATCTGAACGCCCGCGGCATCAAGGACCAGGACGTTGTGATGCTGAAGTACCCCGATCACGGCGTGTCGCTGTACGGCAACGCGGTGATCGCCTCGCAGAAATTCATCAACGAGAATCCGAAGGCGGTCGCCGGATTCCTGCGCGCGCTCACCAAAGGGATTCGCGACGTCGTGCAGAACCCCGATGCGGCGATCGATACGGTGCTCAAGGAACGCGATCCGCTGATCAATGTGCCGCTCGAAAAGCGACGCCTGCGCATGGCGCTCGATCAGGTGATCAGCACGCCGGTCTCGCGTGCGCAAGGCATCGGTGGGATCGAGAAACCGCGTTTCGCCCTGACCGTGGTCCAGGTGGCCGAAGCGTTCAACCTGAAGCAGATCCCCAAGAGCGACAGTCTGTTCAACGACAGCTTCCTGCCGCCGCAAGCCGAACGCAGGATTTTCGGTAAGTAGTTTGCGCATCTGCTCGTGCGCGGGCCAGCTCGGGTCCGCGCACCTGCCGAACTCAGTTCAACCAACACCAATCCGAGCGCCGATCAGCAGAGGAGCCGTATGAATACCGCCGTGGCTTCAAGTGCCCGGACGATGGTCGATTTCAAGGCGGTCGATCTGGCGTACGACGCCGAGGGCGGCAACGCGATCGAAGACATCAATCTGACGATCCACGAGGGGGAGTTCGTGGCGATCGTCGGCCCGTCCGGGTGCGGCAAGTCGACGTTCATGAAGCTCGTTTCCGGGCTGCGTCCGCCGACCAAAGGGTCGGTGACCGTCGACGGCGGCGTCGTGCGCGGCCCGCTGAAAATCGTCGGCATGGCGTTCCAGGCCCCCACGCTCCTGCCCTGGCGCACGACGCTCGACAATCTGATGTTGCCGCTCGAGATCGTCGAACCGTATCGCTCCAATCTCAAGTCGAGCAGGGCGCAGTTTCACGAGCGTGCGCGCGCACTGTTGAAGACGGTCGGGCTGCAGGGCAATGAAGAGAAATTCCCATGGCAGCTCTCCGGCGGAATGCAGCAGCGTGCTTCGATCTGCCGCGCGCTGATCCACGACCCGAAACTGCTGCTGCTCGACGAGCCGTTCGGCGCCTTGGATGCATTCACGCGCGAGGAGCTGTGGTGCGTGCTGCGCGACTTGTGGTCGGCCAAGCGGTTCACGGTAGTGCTGGTGACGCACGATCTGCGCGAAGCGACGTTCCTCGCCGATACCGTGTACGTCATGTCGAAGCGCCCGGGGCGCATGCTGCTGCGCAAGGAGATCCCGCTCGAGCGGCCGCGCGATCTCGAAATCACCTACAGCGACACTTTCACCGCGATCGTGCACGAACTGCGCGAGCACATCGGCCGCATTCGCAAGACCTGAGCCGAGCGCCAGGCCATCGAGGAGCAACCGTGGCAACCCGACGCAATACCTTGGACTTGCTCGCACCGTGGCTGGTGATCGCGGCGGTCGTCATTGTGTGGGAACTGATCTGCCGCGTGTTTCAGGTGTCGGAGTTCATCATTCCGCCGCCGAGTTCCATCGTCAGTTCGCTGCTGGAGTTTCCTGGCCCGATCGCCTGGCATTCGTGGCAGACGCTCTGGCGCACGGTGATCGGGTTCGGCATCGGCATCGTCGTGGGCATCGTACTGGGCTTCGTCATCGGCTCGTCGCGGTTCATGTACAACGCGATCTATCCGGTGATGGTCGGTTTCAACAGCGTGCCCAAGGCGGCCGTGGTGCCGATCCTGATCGTCTGGTTCGGCATCGGAACAGTGCCGGCGATCATCACCGCGTTCCTGATCTGCTTCTTCCCGATCGTGGTGAACGTCGCGACCGGTCTGGCGACCCTCGAGCCCGAACTCGAGGACGTGTTGCGTTCGCTCGGGGCCACGCGCCTGGATGTGCTCATCAAGGTCGGCTTGCCGCGCTCGTTGCCGTATTTCTTCGCCTCGCTCAAGGTGGCGATCACGCTGGCGTTCGTCGGAACGGTCGTGTCCGAGATTTCCGCATCGAACGACGGTATTGGTTATCTGATGATGTCGGCCGGATCGTCGATGCGCATGGGCCTGGTGTTCGCCGGGCTGCTGGTGATCAGCGTGATGGCCGTGGTGATGTACTACTTCTTCGCGGCGCTGGAAAAACGCATGACCGGCTGGGCCACGCGCGGCATGGAAGCGCCGACTTAGCAGCTCTAACGCGCGATCGAAACGCGTCGCCACAGAGCGACGTAGAAATCCGGATTGGCGTGGCGCCACTGCGCGTACGCGATCGCCCCGGCCGCGATCGGCGGGAACAGGAACAGGCCGTCGTACCAGCCCGCGCCCCCCACACCTTGGTAGAAGGCGCTGACGGGTGTGTTGGACCGCAGCGCATGGGCCAGCGCGTGCGCCAGATCGACCCAGAACAACGAAAAGAACGTGAACGAATAGGCCAGCGCGGGCGTAACGGGTTTGCGGCGCCACGCGAAGTACACGCATGCCATCGAGAACCACGCCAGGATGTGGAGCGACACGGCATGCTCGGTCTCACGCCAATGCGCCGTGGCGTACATGAGCGGCAACGACAGCCACCACACCAGGCGCAGCTCGATGTACTGATCGAGCGTGCGGTACGCCCTGAACCACAACACCAACGACACGCACATCGGACCGATCACCGCAATCCACGCGTGCGGCATCGTCAGAAAGTCCACGAGCGCGGCGGACCAACTCTGCTCCGCGCATGCGGTGCACGCGAACACCATGTCAAGAGGGGCGTCGAATCGATCCATTGGCGGGAACCAGTGCGGCGGGAACCAGTGCGGTATTTGCTCGAATGAATCCAGCATAACGTGCACTTGTTCACAGCCCGGTCACCGGCGCGCTGATTGACGCGAATTGACAGCGCGGATCACATCGTCAGTAACCGTGCGGGAGGCAACGATGCCGAGCGCGAGGACGATCAGCGCAGCGTCACGCGCGCGAATTTGCGCTTGCCGACCTGCAATACGAACGAGCGGCCGCTTACCAGTTGCATGGCGCGGTCTTCGACTCGCTCGCCGTCGATCTTGATGCCGCCCTGCTCGATCAGCCGCATCGCCTCCGAGGTGCTGGCGGTAAGGTTGGCGGCCTTGAGTACATGCGCAATGCCCATCGGCTGCCCACCACTCGGTAATTCGAGCTGTGGCATCTCGTCGGGCATCGCCCCTTGGCTGAAGCGCCGCTCGAAATCGTCCTCGGCGCGGCGGGCCGCCGCCTGATCGTGAAAACGCGCCGCGATTTCCTTGGCGAACAGCACCTTGATGTCGCGCGGATTGCGGCCGCCATCGACTTCACGCTTCCACCCGCCGATCGTCCCGAGTGATTCGAACGACAGCAGTTCTATGTAACGCCACATCAACTCGTCGGAGATCGACATCAACTTGCCGAAGATCGTCTCGGCCGGCTCGTTGATGCCGACGTAGTTGCCCAGCGACTTCGACATCTTGTTCACGCCATCGAGCCCTTCGAGCAGCGGCGTCGTCAGGATGCACTGCGGTTCCTGGCCGTAGTCCTTCTGCAGTTCGCGCCCAACCAGCAAGTTGAACTTCTGGTCGGTGCCACCCAGTTCGACGTCGGCTTTCATCGCGACCGAGTCGTAGCCTTGCATGACCGGGTAGAGCAGTTCGTGGATCGAGATCGGCTGCTCGTTGCGAAAGCGCTTGGCGAAGTCGTCGCGGGCGAGCATCTGGCTGACGGTGAAGCGCGCGGCCAGCTTGATCATGCCCTGCGCACCCAGCGCATCGGACCACGTCGAGTTGAACATGATCTCGGTGCGGTCCGGATCGAGGATCTTGAACACCTGCTCGCGGTAGGTGGCCGCGTTGGCGAGGATCTGCTCGCGCGACAACGGCGGGCGCGTCGCGTTGCGTCCGGTCGGGTCGCCGATGAGTCCGGTGAAATCACCGATGAGAAACTGGATGTGATGCCCCAGATCCTGGAAGTGCCTGAGTTTGTTGATCACCACGGTGTGCCCGAGGTGCAGATCCGGAGCCGTCGGGTCCATGCCCAGCTTGATGTTCAACCGGCGTCCGCTCTTCAACTTGCTGATGAGTTCGGATTCGACGAGCAGCTCTTCAGCCCCGCGTTTGATGAGAGTCAGTGCCTCGTCGAGGGAAGTCATAAGCCTCGGATGCTTAAAGAAAAATGGCGAAAAAAAGGCAAAAAAGCGGTCGGAATTTGACAGCCCCAGGTTTTTTTGTGAGACTGCGGCTGACTGCTTGAGCAAAAAATGCTGAAAAACAAGGCCTTAATTCTAGCCCAGGCACTGCGTCACACGGGGACCTTCGCGCTGAAACACCGCTTTCTGCCGGCGGCGATTGCGGTTTCATTCTTCGGCGTGGTGACGGCGTTCGGCACTGCCAACGACCAGCCACCACCGATCGCGCAACAACAGGTCACCGAGTCCGTGGTGCTCTCGCCCTTATCGATCGGGGATCAAGGGGCGTCGACCTATTTCTACGAAGCGCGCTCGTATCGCGGAGATACGACTGCGTCGCTGTTGGCGCGCCTGCACATCAACTCGGCCGACGTCGCCACGATCCTCAAAGACAAGCGCGCGGCCGCGATGTTTGCGCAGTTGCGGCCGGGAACAACGGTCGACGCGCAGGTCGATGAATCTGGCGTGCTGGCTGGGCTGCGTTTCGTGGGCGCGAAAGATCGAATCCTCGGCCTGGAACGGGCGGACGATGGATTCGCCGTGATCGATGAGCCGTCGCAGCTGGAAGCGCGCGTGGTTGCCCGGGCCGGTGTCATTGGCGGTTCGTTCTTCGCGACCGCAGATGCGTCCGGGGTGCCCGACAGCATCGCCAGTCAGCTCGCCGAAGTGTTCGGCACCGAAATCGATTTCCATCGCGATTTCCGCCGTGGCGATCGGTTCACCGTGGTGTTCGAGACGTTGAACTACCAGGGCCGCGTGGTTCGCCCAGGACGTCTGCTCGCAGCGGAAGTGATCCGCCTCGGTCGCGCCTACCGAGCGGTGTGGTTCGAATCGGGTGACACGCACGGATATTTCCGTCCCGATGGCCGCAGTCTGCGTCACTCCTTCCTGCGTTCGCCGTTGGAGTTCACGCGCATCACATCGGGCTTTGAGATGCGCTTCATGCCGGGCACGAACCAGTGGCAGGAGCACAAGGGAATCGACTACGCGGCACCTACAGGTACGCCCGTTCGATCAACCGGTGATGGCGTGGTCGACTTCGCGGGTGTACAGGGCGGTTACGGAAACGTCGTGATCATCAAGCATAAGGGCGAGACGACCACTCTGTACGCGCACCTCAGCCAGTTCGCGGGCGACTTCAAGAAGGGTTCGCGCGTCGCCCAAGGCGAAGTCATCGGTTATGTGGGCCAAACCGGTTGGGCAACTGGCCCCCACCTGCACTACGAGTATCAGATTCGCGGCGCCCACGTCGACCCGCTGTCCGTGGCACTGCCCTCCTCGACGCCGATTCCGGCGAATCTTGCCAACCAGTTTCGCAACACATCTGCCTCCCTCGTGGCGCGGCTCGACATGCTGCGCAACACGGTCCTCGCCTCGTCCGAGTAATCCCGCGAAACTCGGGCGGTCCCCGCGAGTTCCGCCACCCGCGAGTTTGCGGCACACGCTTCAACGCTCCGTTCAGCCGTACGCATGCTACCCACAAGCGTGCGCGGCTTTTCAGTACGCCAACAGGGAACTGCGTCGCACCAGGCGGCTGATGCCGGGGAAGGGGTATGCGCCATATGTCTGATGCGCCCAGCATGCGATTGCCTGGCGAGCGGTTCGTTGGGTTGATGTCGGGTACGAGCGCCGACGGAGTCGATGCCGTGTTGCTCGAGTTCGCCAAGCATCCGCCGCGGCTGGCGGGTACGCACTTCGAGCCCTTTCCCGAATCGTTGCGGCGCGAGGCGCTGGCGCTCAATCAACCCGGACCCGACGAACTCGAGCGCAGTGCCCGTTTCGGCATCGCACTGGCGGAGTTGTGCGCGCGAGCTGTTGGCGGGTTGCTGGACCCGCGTGAAATCGGATCGGTAGCGGCGATCGGCTGTCACGGCCAGACCGTAAGGCATCGTCCTGGCGCCGGATATACGGTGCAACTCATCAATGCCGCACACCTCGCTGAGCTAACCGGGATCACGGTGGTCGCGGACTTTCGCAGTCGCGACGTCGCCGCCGGCGGTCAGGGTGCGCCACTGGTGCCACCGTTCCATCGGATGTGGTTCGGCAGCACGACTGAGGATCGCGTGGTCGTGAACGTCGGCGGAATTGCCAACGTGACCGTGTTGCGCTCAGCTGGGGAAGTGACCGGGTGGGATACCGGCCCTGGCAATTGCCTGCTCGACTACTGGATCGGCAGGCATCGCGGACAGAAATACGACGCCCGCGGAGACTGGTCGCGCTCCGGGACGATCGCTGAGCCCTTGCTCGCACAGATGCTCGCCGATCCCTATTTCGCGAAGCTGCCACCCAAGTCGACGGGCCGCGACGATTTCAATGCAACCTGGCTGCAGCGATTCGCGCTCGAACGTTACGACCCTGCGGACGTACAGGCAACGCTGACGGAACTGACGGCGCAAACGATTGCCGACCAGATCGCGCTTCACCACTCGGACACCAGTCGGCTCTTCGTATGCGGCGGAGGCGCGCATAACGAAGATTTGCTCGAGCGCCTGAGGCACTGCCTGCGTCCCGCTCAGATTGGGACGACCAGCGAGTTGGGGTTGGATCCGGA
>CADECO010000188.1:0-10745 GCA_902825905.1 uncultured beta proteobacterium | reverse complement strand
TCGACCTCGAGAACCGCATGGATGAGCTGCTGAACACGCTCAAGCAGGCCAACGAGCGCATCGGTCAGCTCAATCGGGAGCTGGACACCATGGCTGCGCGCCGCAGTGCAACTGCCGGGGCGGAGACCTCGTCTCGTCCGGTCGACTCCAAACCCGCTCCCGGTACGCCAGCGGCAAGCCGCACTGCGGAGGCGGCTGCGCAAAGCGCGGACGCGACCGATCGAGGCGCGAAGAACGGTGGGCGCTCGGAGGCCCGTCCGCCAGATCATCCACCAGTGCATGGCGCGAGCACGGTCGTCCCGCCGGCGTTGGTATTGCCCGGGGCGGCCGCGACCGAGGCTGATCCGGCGCTGCGCACCTTTGCCGATCGCGCGCGCGGACGACTGGTGCCGATCGTCGGCAGTCTCGTGGTGCTGCTTGGCGTGCTGTTGCTGGCATTGCGCTGGTGGCTGCGTGCGCGCGTGGCCGCAGCCGACGAAGGTCCGGTCTATTCCGGCGCGGCGGTGGAAGAGATGCTGGCCGAGCCCAAGGAAGAAGACCACTGGCAACCGCTCTCGCCCGATTCGGCTGATGCGATGGTGACCACCGAGGTCGATCTCAATATCGGCGAGCTCGCTGGCAAACCAGGTGCGAATGATCAACCGGCCAAATCGGCGCTCGATGATGCGATCGAAAGCGTCTTGCATGACGAGCGTGAGGAGGCGGCGCGTGTGTCGCCGCTCGCCAGTTGGTCGGCCCGTCTGCTCACCGCACGCCGCGGCGCGGCATCTTCGCGACAGCGGGGCAGCCGCTAGCGACCTTGTGCGACGCGCGGTCTACACGCGCGGATCGAGCGATGGCAACCCGAAACGAATGCGTCCCGCGTTGACGGTCTGGATGTCCCACGCCATCGTGATCTGCAGGACCGCGGCGTGGATGTCGCGCCAGGCGCGCTGGAACGGACTGTCCGGATCGAGCCCGCGCGCACCGACCAACGGATGCAATCGCTCGACTGCCCGCAGGCAGAGCTGACCGGCGAACGCGTTGTTGAGCCGCCACCGGGCGCGCGTGTCGATATCGGGGACGGTGCCGTCGCTCACGATCGCGATGGCGTCGTGGCAATCCTTGATGAGCAGTGCCCACGCCGCGGCGATCTCCGCACTCGCTTCGGCGATGCGCACCTGCGTGGTGGGCAGCTCGCACATCGCGATGCCTGCGACATTCTTGCGGGTGCGCAGCTCGTCCTCCATCGCTTCGAGCGCGCCGCGTGCGATCCCCAGCGCCGGGCCGGCAAACACCTTGGTGCCCAGCGTCAATGGCGGAATGCGATAGAGCGCCGACGGATTAAGCGCGCTGCCCGGCGTCACGCCGCCCAGGATCAGCGTGCTCGGCAGCGTGCGATGCTCGGGGATGAAGCACTCGCGCAGCCGGATCGATTTGCTGCCGGTACCCGCCAGCCCGGCCGCGCTCCAGTCGTCGACGATCTCGTAGTCCGATTTGGGAACGAGCGCGAAGCGATGTTGCGGCGGCCCGTTTTCCTGTGGAACGAACACCTGCATGTTATTCCAGTCGGCGAAATCGACTCCGCTCGCGAAACTCCATAGCCCGTCGGCGACGATGCCGCCGTCTGCTTTGCGCGCCTTGCCGCCCTTGGCAGGGAACGACGATGCGATGAGCGCGTTTCCGCTCGCGCCCCAGACCTCTTCCTGCGTCTGTGGGTGGTGTGTGCCGAGGATGAGGTTCTGAATGGCGAGGTTGGTGAAGATCCAGCAACTCGCGCCGCAGCCGCGACCCAACTCGGCGGCCAGGTCGATCATCATCGACAGATCCATCTCGAACCCGCCGAACCGGCGCGGTTGATGGATACGGTAGAAGCCCGCTTCGACGAACGCGGCGTGGGTTTGAGGCGCGATGCGACGATCGCGTTCGGTCTGCACGGCGCGCTCGCGCAGCACCGGCACCATCTGCCTGGCCTTCTCGATCAGCGCCTTGCGCTGCGCTTGATCGGTACCTATGTGATTGGCACTACTGGGATTGGTACCACCGGCAGCTACATCGTTCATGCGCGACTCTCCCGGATGGAAGGCACGCGAACGAGTATAACAACCGGGTCGCAACCCTCCGTCAGGCGCGCCAGCTCTGCATCGTCGAGCGGATGTCGGTCAGCGCGGGCAGGATGCGGGTGCGACTGGGCACGTTGCGCAATTGCCTGGTGGCCGCCCCGCCCATCCATACCTCCACCTGCGGCGGGAGGTACTGGTCGAGGTCGCTCAGCGCAGTCATCGCGTTGGCAAGCGCGTAGCACTGCGCGATCGACAAGGCGACGATCTCGGCTTGATGCGCGATGGCGGCCTTGGCGATGTCCCGATGCGGCGTCTGCGGCCCGAGCGAGATGCATCGCGCGCCTTCCAGCGCGAACAGCACCTGCGCCATGAGCAGACCGATCTGATGCGGCTCACCCGGGAGCGTCGTCAGCAGCACGGTCGGATGGCCGTCGCGCGTCTGGATCGAGGCGAGCGCGTTGCGCAGCACCAGTTGCAGCGTCTCGGAGAACAGATGCTCTTCGAAGATTTCGAACTCACCCGTGACCCAGCGTGCACCGACGGTTGCGGTGAGAGCCGCCACGGTGTCGATCACGAACAGCTCCAGCCCCTGGCGCTGCATCGCCTCGCGCAGCAGATCCTGCAATGTGTCGCCATCATGCAGCTTGATCGCCTGCAGGATCGGTGCGAAGCGCTGCTCGTCGCGCGGATTGAGGGCGCGCGGCTCGGCCTCCACCAACAGTGCGCGCAGTTCCGCGAACGAGCGCTCGACGATCGCGCTCGGTCGGAATCCGCGGTCGACGAGCTTCTTCATCAGTCGCAGTTTGTCGACGTCTTCCTGGGTGTAGGCCCGTTCGCCGCCGGCGTCCCGGGTCGGCTTCGGGAAGGCATAGCGGCGCTCCCAGGCGCGCAAGGTCTCCTTCGGGAGACCCGTTTCCTGGCGCGCTTCGTCGATTTTGTAGAGGCGCTGCGGGATATCGGCCGGCGGGACGGCAGATGGTTGCCATTGCATAGTTGATGTATCAGGCATTTGGATGTAGGCGACCGCATTGCATATGTAAGGCAATGTAATGCGCATAGTACAGAAAGTACTAGGGCGCGTACAGAGAGCCGTTAGACGTTCAAGGTCCAGCGGAGCACGCGGCTGTGACCCGCCTGAAGCGACGAACTTACGACGTCATCTGCTCGCGGCAGGTGGACGCCGGCACCGGCCGAGTGTCGTTGTTGCACCGCACTGCGCGCGATTCGCGACCACGGCTGTCACCGGTTGCATCGACCAGGTGCTTCACCGACAACAAGGCGTGTTTTTCTCTCAAGCGCGACGCCCGTATCGGCAAGGCGGTAGAAATCCGGGTTGGCATCACCGCGCCTAACTCAGTGATCAAGGAGTGGCGGGGGCGAGGTGGCCGGGGATATGAGCGCGCGTCGGCTCCACATTCGCGCGAGCTCAGCGTGGCGGCGGCGCCGCTGCGTAAATCAGATCCTGTAGCGCAACCGCACGCACGCAGTGTTCCACTGGCGCTGGCGGAGGTGCATCGGCTTCGAAGGCGTCGAGCGCGGCGTTCACCATGATCTCGTAGGCGACTGCCGGGGTGCGCACCGTACGTTCCTCGAGTTCGCTCCCGGCGCGATGCACTCGTAGCCGGCCATTGGTCTCCTGCAGATAGGCGCCCGTTGCGGCGATACGCCACTCGTAGTCGCCGCCTTCCTGCATGTTGGCGTAGCTGTAGCCGGCTTCCAGCGTGGCGATGAATCCCTCCGCGCTCGCGAACACGCCTGCGGCGAAGTCCTCGATCGTGCTGTGGTAACCGTGCGACGTAGTGCGGCCCCCCGCCAGTTCTAGGGCGCGGCCGCCAGCGAGCGTGGCGATCGCGTCGGCGCCGTGGATGCCCAGATTACGCAACGCTCCCCCGCCGGATCGTTGCGGATCGAGCATCCAGGGCACGCCGTAGTCGACGTAGCGTGCCGGCGGACCGTTGATCGTTCGGAAGTGCGCATGGATGACAGTGCCCAGTGCGCCTTCGCGTTCGAGTTGCCGGTACACGTCCCAGATCTCGAGATGGCGATTCGGAAAGCACATCGTCGCGAATACGCCCGCTCGACGCACGGCTTGGGCGCTCACCTGCGACTCGGCGGCGTTCCGACCCATCGGCTTCTCCACCAGCATCGGGATGCGATGCTGCGCCACCAGCGAGATCTCCGCGACCGCGCGGTCGTGCTGCGGCACCACCACGGCGAAGTCCGGCCGCGCGCGATCGATCAGCTGTTCGACGCTTTCGAACCAGGGCATGCCGAACCGTGCGGTCGCCGCTGCCCCTTCGGTCGAGCGTGCGTCGGTGGCGCCGATGAATCTGACGCCGCGACGGGAGAGCATCTGCACGTATCGCGGCGCGTGCCAATGCGTGATGCCGATGAGGGCGACGTTGAGGGGCATAGGAGGGCGCCAGCCTGAAAGAACGAGGCCCGAATTCTACGGTTCGACGCGCGTGCGGGCCGCGCCGGATCAGCGGTCCCTGATCAACCGTATGGCTTCGCTCAGACGATCGCGAAAGAACAGCACGTTGATGCCGCCGTAGACCACCATGCCGACCGCGACGTGTGCAATCAGGCGCGCGTAGATCGGCAATGGGTCGAGCAGCGGACTGACCGCGGCGATCGCTCCGAGCATGATCGCGCTCACGCTCAACGGAACGATGATCGAGGAGAAGAACGGACGCTGGTCCATGTTCATCACTCGCAATGTACGGCGCAGCATCAGGTACCAGACGATCGGGTAGGCGAAGAGCCATGCCAGACTGAGCCCCAGCACGCCCCACTGCAGTCCGATCAGATAGGCAATCGGCATGATGACCAGTGCGATCAGGTTATTGCTCAGGCGAGTCTTGGCGTGGCCCAGCGCCGAGAGTGGCGCTTCGAGCAGGGCGGTGATCGTCTGGAACGGCATCACCAGGCAGAAGATCTGCAGCAGTGTCACCGCGGGCAGCCATGCCTGGCCGAACACCGTCTCGATGAATTCGTCGGCAATCGCGGCCAGACCCAGGAACATCGGCACGGTGAGCAGCGTGACCAGGCGCAGCGATTTCAACAGATAGCGTTGCACCTGTTCGGGTTGGTCTTGAATGCGGGCATAGGCGGGAAACGCGATCTCGTTGAGGGTCTGCACAATCTTGGCCATCGGCAGCGACGCGAGATGGGCCGCCACCGTGTAGAAGCCCAGATCGCGCGCTGAGAGGCTATGGCCACCCAGGAAAACGTCTACCCGCCCGTGGACGAACCAGACGATGTGATTGAGCGTCATGAAACTGCCGAACCAGACCATCTTCTCCACGCCTTGCAACGAGAAGATCGGCCAGCGCAACCACGGCGCGACGATGTTCATCAGGATCGCGCGGAACGCGAAGCGCGAAACGATTCCAGCGACGAGGGCCCACACGCCGAATCCCGTGAGCGCCATGCTGAGGACCAGGACGCCACTGGCTACCTGGGTGCCCATGTCGATCAGCGAACGGCGCCGCACGTCGAGCGCGCGATCGAGAAAGCTCGCCGGAATCGCGGTGAACGGAATGAACAGGAACGCCGTGGCGAGCAGCTGCAGCAGCTGAGCGATGCGCGGCTCGTGGTAGTAGCGGGCGAACAGTGGCGCGCTGAGGTACAGGATCAGGAACAGCGCCAGGTTCATCAGCAGCAGCACCCCGAACATCTGCCGCAACTTGCGTTCGTCGATCTCGCGCGACTGGACGATCGCCGAGAACATGCCTTCGGCGGTCACCATGAACAGGAACGCGAACACCACCTCGCTCATCGCAGCCAGGCCGTAGTCGCTCGGATCGAGCAGCCGGATGACGAGAAACGTGACGCCCCAGCTGAACAGCTGGATCGCGATCTTCGCGGAGAGCGACCAGTAGATCGCCTGCAACACCTTGCCGCGGATGGTCGTGTCGGTCGTCACCAGGATGATTCGAACATGGAGCGCTGGATCGGCCTGGCGGCTGTCCGCACCGGAATCAGATGGATGTTATGCGCCCGCTTCGTAGCGAAGCGACAGCCGCTGCAGTGCGATCCCAGGATGCGGCGGCCGGCTATTGGAAAAAGAAGAGGCTGCGCGACTGGTGGGTGCAGTGCCAGTGTACTTGAGCGCTCGATGTGACCGAATCCTCAACCAACCGGGATACGCTACGCCTGTCCGTTGGGGATGTAATACGAAGCCTTATGGAACTGCGGCGAACCGCGCGCGCAGCTTCACTTTCCAGAATTTTCCGGTGGACGTGCGCGGAATCGCCTCCAGGAACTCGAAGCGCTCGGGCAACTGCCACTTGACGAAATGCCGCGCAAGATGCTCGCGTAGCACTTCCGCGCTGGCGTTTTGTGCGGGCTTGAGCACGATGCACGCGAGCGGCCGCTCGGTCCATTTCGCATCAGGAATCGCAATGACCGCCGCCTCCTGCACCGCCGGATGCGCCATCAGCAGGTTTTCCATGTCGACCGAGCTGATCCATTCGCCGCCCGACTTGATCAAATCCTTGGCGCGATCGGTGATGCGTACGTAGCCGTGCGAATCGATGCAGGCGACGTCACCGGTGCGCAGCCAGCCATCGGCGGTGAATTTCTCGGTGTCGGGTGCGACCTCGTGGTAGCCGCTGGCGATGAACGGGCCGCGTACGTGGATCTCGCCGACACTCTTGCCGTCCCAGGGCTGCTCGGTACCGTCGTCGCCCACCAGCCGGATGTCCATGATCGGCGCGGGCACGCCGGCCATCGCGTAGCGCGAGAAGCGTGCTTCAGTATCGAGCCCCTGCAGTTCGGGCTTGATGTACGAGACCGTGCCCAGCGGGCTCATCTCGGTCATGCCCCAGCCGTGGCAGATGGTCGCGCCGTGACGCGCGTAGGCGCGGATCATCGCTTCGGGCACCGGCGCACCACCGACCAGCATGCGAATGCCCGGCGGCAGTCGGTAGCGATCGGGTTGCGCATCGAGCAATTGCAGCATCGACAGCCAGATCGTCGGCACACCGAGCGAGTAGGTGGGCTGTTCGGCGGCGAACAGCTCGAGCAGATCGTGCGGATGCAGATGAGGCCCGGGGAAGATCAGCTTGATGCCCATCATCATGCACGCGTAGGGCACGCCCCAGCAGTTGGCGTGGAACATCGGTGTGGCGGGCAGCACGCTGTCTTTCGCCGACAGCCCCCAGTGATCGGGCTGATTGGCCATGAGCGTGTGGATCACCGTCGAGCGATGCGAGTACACGACACCCTTGGGTCGCCCGGTGGTGCCCGAGGTGTAGCACATGGCGATCGGGTCGTCCTCTTCGTGCGCGACGTACTCGAACGCTTGCGGCGCATCGTCAAGAAATCTCTCGTAATCCAGATGCGGCGCAGCCACTGCCCGGCCGGTGAGCGGCACCACGATCACCTTCTCGAAGCGGATCTGTTCGCGCAACTGCTCGTACAACGGCAGCAGGATGTCGTCGATGACGAGGAAGCGGTCGCGTGCATGATTGGCGATCCAGGCGATCTCTTCGGGAGCCAGGCGCAGATTCAGCGTGTGCATGACGCCGCCCGCGGCCGGGATGCCGAAGTAGCACTCCAGGTGCGCGTAGTGGTTCCAGCACAAGGTCGCGACGCGATCGCCTTTGCGCAGGCCGGCGGCAAGCAGTGCGGCGGCGAGCTTGCGTGCGCGCGCGTAGAACTCGGCGAAGCGGTGACGCACCAGCGACTTGTCCGGCAGGCGCGAGACGATCTCCGATTGCGGATAGAGCTTGCCGGCGCGCTCGAGCAGCTGATTCACCGACAGCGGCACCTGCTGCATCGTCGCCTTGATCATCGGTTGCCTCCTTGTCGGGCGTCGATCCGCTTCAATCGTCCCACGCTCCGTCGGCTAGCCCATGCTGCAGTAGCCGCCGTCGACGATCATCACCGTGCCGGTCATGTAGCGCGCCGCATCGGAACACAGAAACATGATCGGATCGGCGATCTCGGCCGGATCGGCCCAGCGACCCATCGGGATGCGGGCGTTGATCATCGCTGCGCGCGCCGGGTCGGTCCGTGCGCCAGCCGACAGGTTGGTGAGAATCCAGCCCGGCGCGACCGCGTTCACACGGATGCCGTCGGCGGCGTACGCGGCGGCGAGCGACATCGTCAGATTGCGCACCGCTCCCTTCGATGCCGAATAGGCCGGCTGTTTCGGTCCGCCGAAGAACGACATGATCGAGCCGATGAACACGATCGCGCCCTTGCTCGACCTGAGTAGCGGACGCGCCGCGGTTGACACACGCATGCCACCCGACAGATTGACGTTCATCACATGGTCGAACACGGCCGGATCATGTTCAGCGTCGCGGCGCACCAGGCCCGCGCTGTTGACCACGAAGTCGAGCTTCGACAACCCGCTCACCAGCGCCTGCACCGCGGCCGGGTCGGTGACGTCGAGCTTGCGGATATCCATCCCCTTGAACTCGGGGTTAGCGCGGGCGGTGCCGAGTTCCTCGTCGGTGAGGCCGCAGGCGATGACCTGTGCCCCCGCGCGCTTGAAAGCCAGACTGGTGGCCGCGCCGATTCCCGACACGCCGCCGGTCACCAATGCAATCTTTCCCGAGTAGTCGAACGAGGCGTTCATCGCGAGGCTCCGTGTTGAGGTGCGCGAAGCCTACAACAACTGCCACTGGCGCCTCAGTGTGTGCCGTGCCGCGCGCGTCGTTGCCGCCGTGCGCTCATGCTTCGATCAGCGCCTGCATTGCTGCGCGAGAAACCGTTGCTCCTCGGGGCGCATCGG
This sequence comes from uncultured beta proteobacterium, assembly GCA_902825905.1. GTDB lineage: Bacteria > Pseudomonadota > Gammaproteobacteria > Burkholderiales > SG8-39 > CADEDU01. Next base: position 1,955 of record CADECO010000188.1, on the reverse strand, counting down.
ATCGGTGGTGAAGTTGCGCTTGTACTCGAGTGCGGCGCAATCGCAATTGCGGCACTCGGCTGCACCCGACTTGCCCGGGCGCGCCGCGTCCGGCTGCGGGGCTTCGCTCGCGGCGACCCGTGCGGCCTCGCCAGCTTTGCTTGCTTGCGAGCGATCCTGCGTGAGCACTGCCGGCGTTTCCGACCCCGATGCGCCGCGAGATTCCGGACGTGGTTTGTCGGTTGCGCCAGGCGGCAACGCGCTCGTCGCATCAGCGGCTTGCGGCTCCGCCATTTCGATTCGCACCGCCGGATTCGGCAGACCCGAAATGCCCGAGGGTGCGACGGGAATCTGCCGTCCGTGTGACTCGCTCGCCGAATTCGAAGATGCCTTGCCGCCCGGCTCCGCGCGTGGTGTCTGGCCCTGCGCCGGCGTGCGTGCTCCCGTGGCGGACCGCGCGGTGTCGGCGGCCGGTGACTTCGTTCGATCGTGGGCCAGCGGTGCGCTCGACCCTGCGGGCTTGTCGCCGGACGTAGTCGAACGCCACACCAGCGCGAACACGACGATCAATGCCAGGGCCAGCGCTGCGAGTGGTCGCCACGAACTGCGCGCGGGGGATGGCGGCGGCAGATTGTCGCGCGGCTCGGCAACGGTCTCGTCTGTCGGTGCGGGCGTCGGATCGAACGCGGGCGCGTGAGCGGGATCGAAGGCGCTGATCAGATCAGCCACCCGCGCGGAGCGCCGTTCGCGCTGCAATGCCAGGCCGTCGGCCAGTGCCTTGGCCTGCGCGGTGCCGAGCGCGGGAATCGGGGCGGGCTCCAGCGTCATCGCCAGGGCGTCGCGCGCAAGGCGTCGCGCGAACGGGTGTTTGCCGGTGAGCACTTCGTGCGCGATGCAACTGAGCGAATACGCGTCGTCGCTGGTGTCGGGCGGTTCGCTGGCCAGCAGTTCGGCGCTGGCGTAGGGCGCGGCATCGAGCCACGCGCCGGGGAACGGTCCTGACAGTCGCTGCGCGGCCTGCAGGGGCAGCATCAGGCCCCAATCGAGCAGGCGGACCTGTCGCTCATCGCCGCGCGCCACACCGAAGCTGGCCGGCGTGAGTCCGAGATGGAGCAGGCCCGCGTCATGCAAGACGTCGACTGCAGCGGCCGCGACGTGAATCAGCCCGTAACGCTGCACCAAAGCTATCCGCCCCTGGCTCGCGGCGATGAACTGATCGAGCGGGTCGTCGTCATGCCATTCGAACGCCGCGTAGAACTGATCGTCGTACCACCCCGACCAGCGCAACGACGCCAGCCGGCGATCTGCGCGCGCGGTGATCTGCGCGACGCGCTGCGCAAATGATTCGCGATCGGTGATGAGTTCGGTGAAGGTCGCGGTAAATTGTTTGAACAGCACGCGTGGCGTGCCTGGCGCGGCGGTATCGGTGGCGAGCCAGCTCAGTGCGAGCGGAGCGCGGCTGATCTGCCGTTCCTGGATGAACCGCGCCAGCGGGTCGGCGTTGGCGGATGCCTCGCTGGCGGGTGCCGTCGCGACGGTCGGTGATGCTGGTGGCGGAGCGGCAGTCGCAGGCGCCGGCGAAGATGCCGATGCGGGCTCGGATGAAGGCAAGTCGGATGAAGGCAAGTCGGACATGGGACTGTCTCGGGCTGTCTCGGTTCTGGTGCCGAGGTCATCGCGCCGATGCCCCGCCCGTGTTCGATTGTCGGTGACGGGCTCCACAAACGCCACAATGCGTAACAAGGGTTTCGATTAGCGCCACATCTTTTTTCAGTGGCGGTGTGCTGCACGTGCCCGGCGCGTTTCCGATCCCGCGGCAGAGCGATTCCACAACAGTCGGTGCGCAAGCTGCGCCGCAAACTCGGCCCCCTCCCTTTCTGGCGGCGAGTAGAGGGAGGGTGAGGGGAGGGAGAGCGACCTCAATAGCTTTTCGGCAACCCCATCTTCTCGCCGATGAAGTTCATCACCATCTCGTT
>CADECO010000187.1:9664-10868 GCA_902825905.1 uncultured beta proteobacterium | reverse complement strand
CCGAGCACGGGAATGTCGACCGTGGAGCGCGCCTCAGCGAGACCTGCGTCCTGGAAATGGTTCATGAAGAAGGCGTCGTAGCCCTGCTTCTGCGCCTCGATCGCGCCGCGGATCGCCGCGCGTGCGAAGCGAAACTCCGACAGCGCGTGCGTGGTCGTCACCGAGGGTGTGGTGGTGTTGAAGGTGATCTCGAATTCCGGATCGGCGGACGCCTGGATGTGCGGAAGCAGATGCGCGAGATAAGGCCGGTGGCCGATCTGATCGGTGGCGCCCTGCGCCCAGATTCGATACTTGCGGGGTGGTTGGGTCATGGCTGCGCGAATACCTTGCCGCGATTGAGAATGTGTTTGGGGTCGAGCGCGTCTTTGATGGCGCGCATGGCAGCCAGTTCGGCCGGCGTGCGGCTGAACGGCAACACCGACTGCTTGATCGTGCCGATACCGTGCTCGGCCGACACCGATCCGCCGAAGCGGTGCACCAGCTCGTACACGGCGGCATCGATCTGGCGCATCACGTCGGGCTTGCCGTCGTCGGCCTGCACGATCAGGTGCAGATTGCCGTCGCCCAGGTGTCCGTAGAACAGCGCGATGCAACCGGGCCAGCGTGCATGCAGCATCGCCCGGCAGGCCTCGGCGGCGCGGCCGATGTCGCCGATCGCGAAGCTCACATCGAAGCTGGTCATGCCCGGCAGCAGCAACGGCAGTTCAGCGGTGGCATCGCGCAACGCCCAGAGCGCCCGTGCATCGGCGTGCGAACGCGCGATCGCCGCATCCTCGATGATCTTGCCCTGGTGCATGCGGCCCAGGAACTCATCGAATGCCGCGCCGTGTCGCTCGGCATCGGTCCCGGCGTTCTCCAGCAACACGTACAAACCGTGACGCCCACCAAGCGGCGCGCGCAGCCCCTTGATGGTGGCGAGCATGTAGTCGAGATAGCTCGGCCACATCACTTCGAAGGCCGAGATGCCGCCGGCCAGTTGCTGCTGCCCGTGATGCAAGAGCTGCGTGACGGCCTCGAAGCTCGCCAGTCCGCACAACGCGGTCGACAGTGCCTGCGGGCGCGCCCGCAGCTTCAGCACCGCGCGCGTGACCACGCCGAGCGTGCCCTCGCTGCCGGCGAACAGGTGTCGCAAGTCGTAGCCGGTGTTGTTCTTCACCATCTTGTGCAGGCCGGTGAGGATGCTGCCGTTGGCGAGCACCGCCTC
>CADECO010000187.1:1333-9564 GCA_902825905.1 uncultured beta proteobacterium | reverse complement strand
CGAGGGACTTGCATTCATGCGGTTCGATGGGCTGCGAGCGGTGCCATGGATCGAGAGCGGGCGTCACGCATAGGGAACGTCATAGTGAGCGTCGAGTGCGTTGACGGCCTCCACCTGCCGTGCCACGATCGTCTGAAACGACGACCAGTGTCAAGCGAAGCGGCACGGCGCGCAGCCGTCCGACCATCACCCCGAGAGGAGACTCCCCTGATGAACAAGGCCCTATTTCGCCGCGTGCTGATCCGCGGCGCCCTGATCCGCCACGTGCTGATCCGCGGCGCGCTGGCAGCAGCCGTCTGCCTGAGCGCGCTGCCTGCACGCGCCGATGAAGCGGTCATCAACGCGGTGCACTTCACACCCGCCCAGAACAGCTATGCGCGCAGTTTCATGAGGTTCGTCGAGCTGGTGAACACGCGCGGCAAAGGCGTGGTGCGCATCCAGGTGCGCGGCGGCCCCGAAGTGATTCCGCCGTTGCAGTTGGGCGAGGCGCAGAAGAACGGCCTGATCGACATGCTCAATGCCGCGCCGGGGCTCTATCTGAACATCGTGCCCGAGGGCGAAGTGTTCTCGGCCACGGCGAAAAAACCGTGGGAACTGCGCGCCAACGGCGGCTGGGATCTGGTCAATCAGATCTTCGCGCAGAAAGCCAACGCGCACGTTCTGGCACACGTCGACGGCGGTGCGGGCTTCCACATCTTCACCGTGGCCGAGCCGGCGCGAACCGCCGACGGTGGCATCGACTGGGCCAAGCTCAAGGTGCGTGGCGCACCGATCCATCGCGAATTTCTCGAGATGATCGGCGTGACGCCGGTGATCCAGGGGCCGGGCGAGGTGTACACCTCCCTCGAGCGCGGCCTGGTGAACGCCCACGCCTACTCGGTGCTGGGCTACTCCGCGTTCGGCTGGGACAAGTTCACGCGCTATCGCATCGATCCGTCGTTCATGTGGACCGACGTGCTGATCACGATGAACAAGAAGAAATGGGACAGCCTCTCGCCCCAGGCGAGGAAAATCGTCAACGACGCCGCGATCGAGCACGAGAAAGCGAGCTTCGCCGCCAACGAGAAGGCCACGCGCGAGGAAGGCGACGCGATGATCGCCAAGGGCATGAAGGTGGTGGAGCTCTCGGGCGAAAGCCGACGCAAGTACCTCGAACTCGCCAGCCGCGCGAGTTGGGACAGGCTCACCAAGCGCGATCCGAAGAACGTGCCGGCGCTCAAGGCGAAGTTTCTCGACTGATTGAGGCCGGCGATTGTTCGCGGTCACCGGCTGGCTCGGCGCCTGGCTCGCACGGCTCACGGTCGTCGCGCTCGGCCTGCTGGTGCTGCTGGTCAGCGCCGATGTCATGGTGCGCACGCTGGGCTGGCGCCCGATTTCCTGGGCGACATCGGCCGCCGAGTACGCGCTGCTCTATGCGGCGTTTCTGCCGATGCCGGCGCTGGTCCGCGGCAAGGGGCATGTGTTCGTCGAATTCATCCGTGCCCCGATGCCGGCGAGGATGCGCCGCGCCTGCGAGGTACTGGTCTATCTGACCTGCGTTGCGATCTGCGCGTACCTGGCGTGGGTGGCGGCCTCGCTGTGCATTGACGCAGTTCGCAGCGGACGATACGAAACGCGCACCTTCGACATGCCGATGTGGGCGGTGTATCTGCCAATCGCGCTGGGCTTCGCGCTGTCGAGCATCGAGTGGCTGCGCTTTCTCATCGGCCGCGATTCGCTCTACGACGTCGATCCGCTCAAAGCCGAAGGATATTGAGCGTGACCTGGCAGGTGCCGCTGGCGGTGATGGTGGGCCTGATCCTGCTCTCGATGGGCATCGGCCTGCCGGTGGCGTTCGCGTTCTTCCTCACCAACATCCTGTGCATTTATCTGTACTTCGGCGGCGCGGTCGGCGTCGAGCAGATGGTGTCGAACTTCTCCAGCGCCGTGGCCGTGTACGGCCTCACGCCGATGCCGCTGTTCCTGATCATGGGCAGCCTGTTCTTCCGCTCGGGTCTGGCCGACGGCGTGTTCAAGGCGCTCGACCTGTGCATCGGCAGCCTGCGTGCGCGGCTGTCGTATCTGGTGGTGCTGGCGGGCGCGGTGTTCGCAGCCTTGTCGGGATCGAGCCTCGCCAACACCGCGATGATGGGCACGAGCATGGTGCCCGAGATGCTCAGGCGCGGCTACAAACCGCACATGGCATTCGGCCCGGTGCTGGGCGCAGGCGGCCTGGCGGTGATCATTCCGCCCTCGGCCCTGGCGGTGTTGCTCGGATCGCTCGCGCAGATCGATGTGGGTGCGCTGTTGATCGCCGGCGCCATTCCCGGCCTGCTGCTCACCGCGCTCTACCTCACGCTGATCACGGTGCAGGTGCGCCTCGACCCGAACGGCGCGCCGCAATACGACACGCCGCGGGCAACCGCGCGCGCCATCGCGACCGCGCTGCTGGCCAATGTGGTGCCGATGGGCGTGATCATCTTTCTGGTGGTCGGGACCATACTGCTCGGCATCGCCTCGCCCACCGAATCAGCGGCACTCGGGTGCATCGGCGTGGTCGGATTGTTGCTCGTCTACCGGCGCTTCCACTGGAGCACGATCTGGAAGAGTCTGGAAGACGCCATGAAGGTGAGCGGCATGACCTTCCTCATCATCTCCGCGTCCAGCACCTTCGCGCAGGTGCTCGCCTTCACCGGCGCCAGTGCCGGGTTCATCAACTGGTCGTTGTCATTCCAGTTCTCGCCGATCACGGTGCTGCTGATCATGATCGCGGTGCTGTTCGTGCTGGGCATGTTCATGGACCAGGTATCGATGATGCTGATCACCCTGCCCATCTTCATGCCGCTCTCAGACGCGCTGGGCTTCGACAAGGTGTGGTTCGGCCTGATCCTGCTGATCATGTACGAGGTCGGCTTCACCACCCCGCCGTTCGGCATGCTGCTGTTCATCATGCTGGGCATTGCGCCGAAGGGCACGACGCTGCGCACCATCGCCATGGCGGCCCTGCCCTACATCCTGTGCACGCTGTTGCTGGTCGGACTGATCGTCGCCTTCCCCGGCCTCGCGCTGTGGTTGCCGCGAATGCTTTGAAGCGCCGTGCCGTCACTCCCTAGCCGGAAGCCGCGCCGCCGCATCGATCACGGCTGCGAGCGCGAAATCACGTTCGGTTAGCCCGCCTGCATCATGCGTGGTGAGCCGCACCTCAACCCGGTTGTAGACGTTGCGCCACTCCGGATGGTGATCGGCCTTCTCGGCGGCCAGCGCCACGCGCGTCATGAACGCGAACGCTTCGGCGAAGTCGGCGAACGCGAAGTTGCGCGTAATCGCGAGTCCGCCTGCTTCGAGCGTCCATGCCGGCACGTGCGCCATGCGATGGCGACTCAGTGGTTCCTCTAGGCGCTTCATCCGTGTGCCCGTGATTCGTACCGGTGAGTCTGATCAGGCGCGATGAATCACGCCGGGCTCTCGATCTGCAGCGTGCCGCGGCGGATCTGATCGCGCTCGAGCGATTCGAACAGCGCCTTGAAGTTGCCTTCGCCGAAACCCTCGTCGGCCTTGCGCTGGATGAACTCGAAGAACACCGGCCCGAGCAGCGGCTCGGAGAAGATCTGCAGCAGCAAGCGTTTCTCGTCACTCTTCTCGCCACTTTTGGTGTTGCCATCGAGCAGGATGCCGCGCGAGCGCAGCGCGCCCACCGGCTCGCCGTGACCGGGCAGACGTTCTTCCAGCATGTCGTAGTAGATGTCGTTCGGCGCGCTCATCAGCGGCACGCCGGCCATCTGCAGCGCATCGACGCTGGCCATCAGATCGTCGGTCAGTAATGCGATGTGCTGGATGCCTTCGCCGTTGAACTGCATCAGAAACTCTTCGATCTGCCCGGTTCCGCCGCGTCCAGCCTCTTCGTTGAGCGGAATGCGGATCAGCCCGTCGGGCGCGGTCATCGCGCGTGACGTCAGGCCCGTGTATTCGCCCTTGATGTCGAAGTAGCGGATCTCGCGAAAGTTGAACAGCTTCTCGTAGTACGCGCTCCAATAAGCCATGCGGCCGCGATACACGTTGTGCGTGAGATGGTCGATGAGGCGCAGGCCGTGGCCACGCGGGCGACGCGGTGCGCCCTCGATCCACTCGAAGTCGATGTCGTAGATGCTCTTGCCGTCTTCGAAGCGGTCGATCAGATACAGCGGCGCGCCGCCGATGCCCTTGATCGCCGGCAATCGCAGCTCCATCGGTCCGGTTGGAATCTCGATGGGTTGCGCACCGAGTTGCAATGCCCGGGCGTACGCCTTGTGGGAATCGCGTACACGAAACGCCAGCGCGCACGCACTCGGCCCGTGCTCGGCCGCGAAATAGCCGGCCAGGCTCTTGGGCTCGCGATTCACGATGAAGTTGATCTCGCCCTGGCGGTAGAGCAGCACGTCCTTCGAGCGGTGCTTCGCCACCATCGTGAAGCCGAGCTTCTCGAACAGGGCTCCAAGTACATCGGGTTCCGGTGAAGCGAACTCGACGAACTCGAATCCACATAACCCCATGGGATTGTTGGACTGATGAGTGGACTGCTGAGCGAACGGATCTGCCACGCGCAAGCTCCAGATGAGGGGTCCCTACCCGGCCGATGGTACGCCCGAGTGATTGTTGTCAATTCAGGCAGTTGCGCCCAAAGTTGCGCCGCCTTGCTTCCGGTTGGGTTCGGGCGTATTTTGTGCGCCGCACAAATCCCCTCGCACCTCGCTCGTACATTTCATGGCCGCAGCCCGCGCTAAATCAGGAGTACATCGATCGTCCACGGCAGTCCTCGCCTTGGGCGCGCTCGGCGTCGTCTTCGGCGACATCGGCACCAGTCCGCTGTACGCGTTCAAGGAAGCATTCGGCGGCTCGCATGCCCTGCCACTTGACGAGACCAACGTGCTGGCCGTGCTGTCGATGATCTTCTGGGCGGTCACGATCGTCGTCACGCTCAAGTACGTCGTCATCGCGCTTCGCTTCGATAACAACGGCGAGGGCGGCATCCTCGCGCTCCTCGCCTTTTGCGGCCGGCTGCTGCGCGAACGCCCCAGCCTGCAATGGGCGGCCGGATTGATCGCGGTGTTGGGCGCGTCGCTGTTCTTCGGCGATGCGATCATCACGCCGGCCATTTCGGTGCTCTCCGCGGTCGAGGGGCTCTCGGTCGCCGCACCCACGCTCGAACAATGGGTACTGCCGATCGCGATCGTGGTGCTGATCGGGCTGTTCACGGTGCAGCGTCGCGGGACGGGCAGCGTCGGCAAGCTCTTCGGACCGATCACCGTTGCGTGGTTCCTGGTGCTGGCGGTGCTGGGCGTGCAGAGCATTGCGCAGACGCCTGCGGTGCTCGCCGCGATCGACCCGCGCTACGCTCTGCAGTTCGCGTTCGAGCGGCCCATGCTCGCCTTCATTGCACTGGGCGCGGTGTTTCTCGCGCTCACCGGCGGCGAGGCTCTCTACGCCGACATGGGCCATTTCGGTCCGCGGCCGATCCGCATCGCCTGGTTCAGCCTCGTGTTTCCGGCACTGATGCTGAATTACTTCGGCCAGGGCGCACTGGTGCTGCGCAATCCGGAGGCGATCCGCAGCCCGTTCTATCTGCTCGCGCCGCAGGAACTCACCTTGCCACTGGTCTTTCTCGCCACCGCGGCAACGGTCATCGCCTCGCAGGCCACGATCTCCGGTGCATTCTCGGTGGCTCAGCAGGCCTCGCGACTGGGCTTCCTGCCGCGCCTGCCGGTGCAATACACCTCCGATACCGAGCGCGGCCAGATCTACATCGGCAAGGTGAACTGGCTGCTGCTGGCGCTGGTGCTGCTGCTCGTGCTCGAGTTCAAGACTTCCAGCGCGATCGCCTCGGCCTACGGCATCGCGGTGGCGACCACGATGGTGCTGGAAACGACCTTGTTCCTGATCGTCGTCATCGCGCTACCCGGCCGGGCCAATCCGTTGCTCCTGGGCGCACTGATCGTGGTCGGCATCACCGAGTTCCTGTTCTTCGCCAGCAACGCGACCAAGATCCTCGACGGCGGCTGGTTCCCGCTCGTGGTCGCCCTGCTGGCGTTCACGCTGCTCACGACCTGGAAGCGCGCGACCGACATCATTCACGCGCGGGAATCGCAGCATCGCGTTCCGCTGCAAGGCTTTCTTGCGTCACTCGGCGCCTCGGTGCCGCGCGTATCGGGCACCTCGGTGTTTCTGTCGGGCGACCCGGATAGCGTGCCGACCACCTTCCTGCACAACCTCAAGCACAACAAGGTCGCCCATGAGCGCATCGTGTTCCTGCACATCGCAACGGCCGACGTACCGCGCATCTCTGATGCGGAGCGCACCGCGCTCAACGTGCTGGAGATGGGCCACGCCTACAACGCGACCCTCACCTACGGCTTTCGCGAAGAGCCCGACATCATCGCCGGTCTGCGTTTGCTGGAGCGCCATGGACTGAAGCTCGACCCGGCCGACACCACGTTCTTCTTGGGCCGATCGAGCATCGCCAAGGCGGTCAAGCGCGGGCTGTTTACCTGGCGGCGCGATCTGTTCCGCTGGATGCAGCGCAACGGACCCAGCGCGGCGGAGTACTTTCGCCTGCCACCTGATCGGGTGGTTGAATTGGGCACCCAGATCAGCGTCTGATCGCGTATGACCACGCAACGACTCAACGGCACGGTGGCGCTCGTCACCGGAGCATCTTCGGGAATCGGGGAAGCAACGGCCATCGCGCTCGCCGCCGAAGGCGCCAGAGTCGCGATCTGCGCGCGGCGCGTCGAGCGCCTGAACGCGCTGGCCAACCGTATCGCCGCGGCGGGCGGCAACGCGCAAGTGTTCGCCACCGACATCAACATCGAGGCGGCGGCGTATCGGCTGATTGAGCAGGTGTGCGAGGTCTACGGCCGCCTCGACATTCTGATCAACAGCGCCGGCGTGATGGGGATCGGTCCGCTGGAGTCGGAGCCGCCGACCGAGTGGCGCGGCATGGTCAACACCAATCTGCTCGCGACGATGTACGTCACGCAGGCGGCCGTGAAAGCAATGCGCGCGGCCGGCGCCGGTCATGTCGTGGTGGTTTCCTCTGCGCTTGCACGCGCTGCGCTGCCGGGCAACACCGCTTACGCGATGACCAAATCCGCGCTCAATACGTTCGCCGAGGGGCTGCGGAAAGAACTCATCCCGCACCGCATTCGCGTCACCAACGTCGCCCCCGGAGCAGTCGAATCGGAGATCACGCGCGGCGTGCAGGATCCGCAGTTGCGCCGCACGGTAGAAGAGCGCCGCGCGCGCACGCCGATGCTCAAGTCGGAGGACGTTGCGAACGCGATCGTGTACGCCGTGACGCAACCGGCTTACGTCGGCATCAACGAGATCGTGATGCGGCCGGCGGGGCAGGAGTTTTAGGCGCTCTCCCGCCCCCCGCCGATCAGGACGCTCTCCCGCCCCCCGCCCTCGCCTCTCTCGCGCCGCTGCGCGCCTAGAGAGGGAGGGAGCCTAGTTTGCGGCGCAGCGTGTGCGCCGCGTGGATTGGGGCGCTCTCCCGCCTACTCCGGCTGTATGCCCGCAGTCTTCGCGATCGCGCCATACACCTCGATCGAGCGTCTGATGATCGCGGTCACGTCCGCAGGCGTGCCCAGCGCCAGCACGGCAAGGCGCTCATCCAGCCGCGCCTTCACTTCCGGTGCGCTGTAGGCCTTGGCGATTTCGCTATTGAGCCGCTGCACGATCGGCGCAGGCAGGCCCGCTGGTCCGAAGAAACCGAACCAACTCTCGGGCATGCCGTAGCCGGGAAGCGCCTCGCCAACGGTCGGGATATCGGGCAGCGCCGGATGCCGGCGCTCTTCGAGCACCGCCAGCCCCTTCACCTTGCCCGACTGCATCATCGGCAAGGTGATCGCCAGATCGTTGATCGACAGCGGCGTCTCGCCCGACATCACCGCCGTCAGCGCCGGCGCCGCGCCCTTGTACGGCACGTGCACGAGATCAACGCCCTTTGCCTTCAACTGCTCGCCGGCCAGATGGAACGCCGAACCGATGCCCGGCGTGCCGTAGGCGAGTTTGCCCGGCGTGCGCTTGGCGGCATCGATCAGATCGCGCGTGGCGTTGATCTTCGTGCCCGGATGCGACGCGATGATCGAGAACGTGCGCAGCGGCGCGCTGATCGGCGCGAGATCCTTGAGCGGGTCGACCGGATTGGCCTTCATCAATAGTGGCCGCGTCGCCAGCTCCGCACCGGGCGTGAACAGGATCGTGTAGCCATCGGG
>CADECO010000187.1:0-1233 GCA_902825905.1 uncultured beta proteobacterium | reverse complement strand
CCCAATGGAACACGTCTTCGCGCATGCCACCACGCTCGCTCTCGATGAGGCGTTCACCATCCACGCCGACTGCGACATCGTCATCCGCGACGGCCGCATCGCGGCGATCGGGCCCAACGCTGGTGCAGCTGGTTCGAATACGGCCAACGCCCGCACCATCGATGCGCGCGGTTTGTTGCTGCTGCCCGGTCTGTTGAACGCGCACACGCACTCGCCGGAAAACTTCGCACGCGGTCGCGACGACGGCTCGCTGCTCGACGAGTGGCTGCCGGCGGTGTGGTCGCACATCGATGCGCTCACCCCGCGCGAACTCTACGTCGCCGCGATGATGGGCGCGGGCGAGATGCTGCGCTCGGGCGCCACCGCCGTCGTCGATCATTTCCGGCAGACGCCGATGCACACCGCGGCGATCGATGCAGCCGCGCAGGCGTACGAAGATGCCGGCATCCGCGCGATCGTCGCGCCGATGCTGCGCGACCGCGTCGTGCCCAAGGGCCGCACCGTTGCCCCGGTTGCCGAGCAGGTTGCAGTGATCGAGGACGCAGCCGGGCGCTGGCGCGCACGAAGCAACCGCGTGCGCATCGGTTTCGGCCCCTCGGCGCCCAATCGCTGCACCGATGCGATGCTGCAAGCGGTGGGCGCGGCAGCGCGGCGCTGCGGCACGATCATCCACACGCACGTCGACGAAGGCCAAGCCGAAACCGAACGCACGCGCGCGCTCTACGGCCACTCGACCGTCGAGCATCTGCGCCAGCTCGGACTGGTCAGCCCTGCCCTCACGATCGCGCACGCGGTGTGGATCGAGCCGCGCGATGTCGAGACGCTCGCCCAGGGCGGCGCCGTGGTGGTGCACAACCCGGTGAGCAATATGCGGCTGGGTGATGGCGTCGCGCCGATCGCCGCGCTGCGCCGCGCCGGCGTGCGGATCGCCATCGGCACCGACGGCGCCGCCAGCAACGACGGCCAGCACTACTTCGAAGCGATCAAGCTCGCCATGTTCCTGCAGCGGGTGTCCGATGCGCCGCCGGCACAGTGGATGTCGGCACGCGACATCCTGCGCCACGCGTCCAACCATGCCGCGTTCGGATTCGGCACCGGCACCTTGCGCGTGGGTGATCCGGCCGATCTGATCGGCATCAGCACCACCAGCTACGGCCTCACGCCGGCGAACGACTGGCATCGCCAGCTCGTCTACGGTGCGCCGGCGCTCGATGTCCGCTTCGCGATGGTCGC
>CADECO010000186.1:6223-10924 GCA_902825905.1 uncultured beta proteobacterium | reverse complement strand
CATGCCCCGCGATCTGCACGGTTACGCCCAGCACTATCCCGACGTGCGCTGGCCCAATGGCGCACAGCTGGCGGTGTCCGTTGTGCTCAACGTCGAGGAAGGCGCCGAGCTGGCGCTCTCAGCCGGCGATGAGCGCAACGAAGCCCGGCACGAGGTCAATCATGAGGTGGTCGGCGCGCCCGACTTGTGCATGGAGAGCCACTTCGAGTTCGGTGCGCGCGTGGGTTATTGGCGCATCACCAACCTGCTAGACAGTCTGCGCGTACCGCTCACGCTCAACGCCTGCTCGCGCGCGCTCGAAGCCACGCCCTGGATCCCCGCTGATGCAACCAAGCGCAACTACGAGATCTGCTGCCATGGCTGGCGCTGGGAATCACACGCCGGCATGGAAGAAGGTGCCGAGCGCAAGCTGATCGCGCGGGCGGTCGACTCGATCAAGCGCCTGCACGGCAAGGCGCCGGTGGGCTGGCACACCAAGTCGTCGCCGTCGGTGAACACGCGCCGGCTGCTGGTGGAGCACGGCGGGTTCCTCTACGACAGCGATGCGTACAACGACGAAGCGCCGTACTACGTCGAGGTGCTCGGCCGGCCGCATCTGGTCGTGCCCTACGCGTTCGACACCAACGACATGCGGTTCTTCGACTCGTTCTCGTTCGTGCGCGCGAGCGATTTCGCCGACTACTGCGTCGACAGTTTCGAGTGGCTGTGGCGCGAAGGCGCGCACCAGCCGCGCATGATGTCGATCGGCCTGCATACGCGCATCATCGGTCGGCCCGGTCGCATCCAGGGGCTGGCGAGCGCGCTCGAACACATGCGCGCCAAGGGCAACGTATGGTTCGCCCGGCGTGAAGACATTGCCCGATTCTGGCTCGACAAGGTGCCGCCGCGATGAAGCTGCTCGTGATCAATCCCAACATGACCCAGGCGGTGACCGACGCGGTTGCCGCCGCAGCGCGACGCGTCGCCTCGCCCGGCACCGAGATCACCGCGGTGACCGGTACGTTCGGCCCACAAGTCATAACCAGCCGCGCCGAGAACGCCGTTGCCGCGCACGGCATCCTCGAGCTGGCCGCCAAGCACAGCCCGGGTCACGACGCGATCGTGCTCGGCGTATCGCTCGATACCGCACTGTGGGGCCTGCGCGAGTTGTTCGCGATGCCGGTGGTGGGGATGACCGAAGCGGGCGTGCACGCGGCGTGTCTGGTTGCCACGCGCTTCGCGGTGCTCAGCTACGGCCGGCACATGATCGCCACCTATCTCGATCAGGTCGCGAGCTACGGGCTGGCCGGCCGCTGTGTGCGGGTCGATGCGATCGACCTGCCCGCGGAAGCGACCTTCAACGCCCGCGAGAAGGTGCTCGATGCGATCGTCACGCTGGCCACGCGCGCGGTCGAACACGATGGCGCCGAAGCGATCGTGTTGGGCGGTGCCGCGATGGCGGGCTTTCGCGACGAGTTGCAACCGCGCTGTGCGGTGCCGCTGATCGATTGCATGGCCGCGGCAGTGCCGATGGCCGAGATGCTGGTGAAGCTCGACCTTCCCAAGCCCAAGGTGGGCAGCGTGCGCCTGCCGGGTCCGCGCAACGTCTCGGGCGTCGGCGCCGAACTCGCGGCGTTGTTTCGCAATCCGCCGAGCACGTCATGAAACCCAGATCGCGGGATCTCGCCGAGATGTCGGCGCGCGAAATCGCCAGCGGCGTCGGCTCGAAGAAGTTCTCGGCGCGTGAAGCCTGTGCTGCCGCGATCGAGCGCACCAGGCAGTTCAACTCGCAGCTCAACGCCATTGTGAGCTTCGACCCTGCGGCAGTGCTGGCCGAAGCCGAAGCGGTCGATAAACGCATCGCGGCGGGGGAGTCGCTGCCACTTGCCGGCATTCCGTTCACCGTGAAGGACAGCCTGTGGGTGGCCGGCCGCCGTGCGACGTACGGCTCGAAGCTGTTCGGCGATTTCATCGCCCCGCGCGATTCGTGGGTGGTCGCGCGGATGCGTTCGTTAGGCGCGGTGGTGCTCGGCACCACCAACTGCTCGGAGTTCACCTGGAAGCTGATGACCAACAACCTGGTCTACGGCATCACGCGCAACCCCTGGGACACGCGCATGACGACCGGCGGCTCATCGGGCGGAGCAGCCAGTGCAACGGCCGCGCGCATGGGTGCGCTCGCGCTGGGCACTGATGCGGGTGGTTCGATCCGCAGGCCGGCCGCCCATGCGGGTGTCGTCGGCATGAAACCGAGCCGGGGTGTGGTGCCGCAGCCGTGGGGATTCCCCGATCCGAATTTCGGCATCTCGGTCACCGGGTGTTTCGCCCGCGATGTGGAAGACACCGCGCTGATGCTGGAGTCGATCATCGACTACGTGCCGGTCGATCCGGAGTCGGTGCCGCTCGGTCAAGTGAAACTGGTACGTGCAGTGCGCAAGGCGCCGCCGATGTCGCTACGGGTGGCGTGGAGCCCGCGGTTAGGCCAGGGCTTCGCGGTCGACCACGACGTGATGGAAGTGTTCGAAGGCATCGTGGCGAAGCTGCGTGCCGAGGGCTACTCGATCGAAAACGCCGACCCGCACTGGCCCGAGGGCCTGGAGCAGGCGCCGCAGCTGCCGATTCAGCAGGCGGGGTTGGCGATGCTGTTCGGCAAGCACCTGGCCGCGCGCCGCGACGATATAGATCCGGATTCGGTGAAGATGATCGAAGCAGGCCTCGAGCGCAACGGAGTCGAACTGGCCACGGCGCTGCTCACGCGCGAGAAGATCCACGCGGCCCTCGCTGAGTTCTTCGAGCGCTACGACGTGCTGCTGTGCCCGACCACGCCGATCACCACCTGGCCGGTCGATGAGCCCTACCCGACCGAGATCGAAGGCAAACCGGCATTACCGCGCGGGCATGCCGTGTTTACGCCGCTGTTCAACATCGCCGGTGCCCCTGCGTGTTCGGTGCCAGCTGGTCTGGTGAAGGGTCTGCCGGTGGGCATGCAGGTGGTCGGGCCGCGCAATGAAGACGCGCGCGTCTTGCAGTTCGCGCGGCTGATCGAGCAGATGGTCGACATGCGGTTCGAACCGCCGCTGGCTTGACGCCGGAGCTCGCTACCAGAGCAGGCCACAGATCACGCAGATCTCCACAGATTTTTTCATCTCGCTCGCAACGATCAGAAGGAACAGCATGCATCGGATTCTCGCGTCGTTCTTGGTGTTGTGTTGTGGGCTGGTTGCCCCGATCGTCGTTCGTGCGCAAGCGGCCGACTTTCCGTCACGACCGATCCGCATCCTGGTGCCGTTTCCGCCGGGTGGCGCGGCCGACACCTTCGGCCGCTTGATCGGTCAGCGACTGGGCGACGCGTGGAAGCATCAGAGCGTGGTCGAGAATCGCCCCGGCGCGGGCGGCATCATCGCCACCGAGGCGGCTGCGCGCGCCGCACCCGATGGCTACACGCTGCTGATCGTGACGGTCGGCCACGCGGTGAATCCGAGTCTGTACGCCAAGCTGCCGTTCGACACGCAGGCCGATCTCACCGGCGTAGCGCTGGTGGCCTCGGTGCCGAACGTGCTGTTGGTGCATCCGTCGGTGCCGGCGAACAACGTGCGCGAGTTGATCGCGCTGGCGAAGGCCAAACCGGGGCAGCTCAAGTACGCGTCATCGGGCAATGCGACCACGAGTCACATGGCCGCCGCACTGCTCGCGCAGCTGGCAGGCGTCGAGATGTTGCACGTGCCGTACAAGGGCGCAGCGCCGGCGGTGCAGGATCTGGTGGCCGGTCGCGTCGACGTGATGCTCGATCCGGTGATCTCCTCGGGCGGGTTCATCAAGCAAGGAAAGCTGCGCGCACTTGGTGTCACCACCGCGAAGCGCACGCCACAGTTGCCCGATCAACCGACGCTGGCCGAAGCCGGCGTGCCGGGCTATGAGTTCAACGCGTGGTTCCTGATCGTCGCGCCCGCCAAGACGCCGGCGGACATCGTCGCCAAGCTCAATCAGGAGATCGTGCGTGCGAGCGGCGAGGCGGAGATGAAAGACCGCTACGCCAAGCTTGGTGCCGAACCGGCGGCACCGGCCACACCCGCCGAGGTGAACGCGTTCATCGGCGCGGAGATCAAGCGCTGGGCCAAGGTGGTGAAGGACGGCAACATCAAAGTCGAGTGAGCTTCAACCCGCCGGCTTCGGCGGCAGGTTCACCTTGAAGTGCCGCGCCAGGATGTTCTGCAGGTTCTCGTAGCAGGAGCCGAAGCGCACGACGTCCATCGTCGCCAGATTGAGAATGGTGGAGGACGCGCGCCAGGGGTGATACTTCATCAGCCCGTAGTCGATGACTACATTGGCGATCGCACGGATCTCCGCTTCGATCGCGGCGCCGTCGAACTTGGTGCCCGTCATGCTCAGATTGGCCGACGAGCCGAACAGCGCAACTTGATGCTGGTGCGAGAGCGCGGTGACTGCGGCGTGAAACCTGCCCGCGTTCACGAGCATGAGGAGCGTGCCGCCCTTGGTGCTCGCATCCATCGTGGCCGCGTCGAGATTGTTGAAGAACGGATGGCCGACTCGATACGGCGCCACCGCGCCAAGCGGCAGGTCGTAGTCGTGCGTGATCGCCTCGTACACCTCCCAGCCGCGCGCATCGAGCTGGTAGAGATCGCGCGCGATCGCGTCGTTGCCGAGCATCGCGTTCAGCTTCGAGGGCGCGCGCTTCTTGGTGGCGAAGATCTTCTTGAGCGC
>CADECO010000186.1:3048-6123 GCA_902825905.1 uncultured beta proteobacterium | reverse complement strand
GTGGACGCAGGCGCCAGAATGCCGAACCAGAGTTCCGCCTCGTAGCCGGGCAGGCCGGACTCGGCCACGGTCGGAATATCCGGCGCCACCTGCGCGCGCTTGCCCGAGGCCATGCCCAAGGCGGTGACCTTGCCCGCGCCGATGTGCTGGCGCACGGCCGCGAGCGTCTGCACGGTGAACTGCGCCTGACCGCCGAGCACGTCGGTGAGCGCCGGCCCCGCGCCCTTGTACGGCACCTGCGTGACGGTGACGTTGGCCATGCGCATGAACAGTTCGGCCGCGATGTGATGCGGCGTCCCGGTGCCCGGCGAGGCGAAATTGAGTTTGCCCGGATCGCGTTTGGCGAGCGCGATCAACTCGCCGATCGTCTTGGCGGGCACGCTGGGGTGCGCCACGAACGCCATCGGCGCGATCGCAAGCAGACTCACCGGCGCGAAATCGCGGATGGTGTCGAACGGCAACTTCGCATAGAGACTCGCGTTGATCGCCTGCGTGTTGGATCCGAGCAGCAGCGTGTAGCCGTCGGCCGGCGCTTTGGCCACGGCATCAGCGCCGATGTTGCTGCCCGCGCCCGCGCGGTTCTCCACCGGCACCGGTTGCCCGAGACCCTCGGCAAGCTTTGGTGCGATCACACGACCGAGAATGTCGGTGCCGCCACCCGGAGCGAACGGCACGATCAGACGCACCGGGCGATCGGGGAACTTCTGGGCGTGCGCGTACGGGGATGACAGGAGCGCTGACGTCAAGGCCAGCGCGAGGCCGATGCTTCTGGAGCAGTGGTTCGTCTTCATCGACGGATCGGGTAGGTGCGGTGGGGCAATCGTACGCCAGCGAATCAGCCCGATCACCACCCATTCAACCGTGCCCACGTCGCCTCGATCTCGCGCGAGCCGCGCACCACGTGATACGCGCCATGCTGTGCGCCGGTCGCACACGCGTGGTTGGGCAGCACGCGCAACTGCGTGCCCAGCGCGAATTGCCGCATCAAACGATCGACATCGAGCGGATCACCGCTGCGCCGAGCGACGATGCCGTGCTCCTGATTGGCCGAAGCGACGATCAGATCGTCGAGCGGCCGCCCATCGCGATCGCACACCAGGCCGTAGCCCTGATCGACGCGCTGGCTCGCGGTACCGCGATCGCGCGACATGGCCATCCAGCCGCCGTCGGTGATTACCCAGCCCTTGTCACGCTGATGACCGATGACGGTGACCAGTACCGACAGCGCGATGTCGTCGACGGAACATACTTCCAAGCCCGCCATGACCAGATCGAAGAACACGTAGACGCCCGCGCGCACTTCGGTGACACCATCGAGCCGCTCGGCATAGGTGGCGGTCGGCGTGGAACCGACGCTCACGACGTCGATCGCATGCCCGGCCGCGCGAAGCGCTTCGGCACAGCGCACTACGGCTGCGCGCTCCTGTTCGGCCATCGCTTTGATGGCAACGATCGAGGGGCAGTTGTACGAGCTGCCGGCGTGCGTCATGACGCCACGCAGCGGCACGTTGCCCTGCTTCAGCGTCGAAGCGATCGCGAGCAGCACCGGGTCGCCCGGCTTCACGCCCGAGCGATGATCGTCGCAATCGATCTCGATCAGCGTCGGAAAGGTCGTGCCCAGTCGCCGACTCGCCGCTACCACCGCGCTGGCCGCTTCGACGTTGTCGAGGATGATCGAGAGCTGCGCACCGCGGCGTCGCAGCGCGGCCACATGATCGAGCTTGCCCGGCGCAATGCCCACGGCGTAGAGCATGTCGGTGACGCCATGCTCGAGGAAGTACTCGGCTTCCTTCAGCGTGGACACCGTGATCGGCCCGGTGGCAGCGGCCGTCGACAGTCGCGCGACTTCGATGCACTTGGGCGTCTTGACGTGCGGTCGCAGGCTGACACCGAGCGCCTGCGTCTTGGCGCGCATGCGCGCGACATTGCGTTCGAGCTTCGCCGCATCGAGAACGAGTGCGGGCGTTTCGAGTTGATCAAGGAGCATGGCTGCTCGACGGCGCGTCGCCGCTCACACGCTGCGCGGCAGGGTTGGGGTGGGAGCGCGGGCCCTTCGCTTCAGATCGCCTTCGCCTCGCGCAGCTTCGCGATGCCGGCCGCGTCGTAGCCCAGGTCGCGCAGCACCTCCTCGGTGTGCTCGCCCAGATCGGCTATCGGCGTCTTGATCGATGCCGGCGTGCGCGAGAGCGTCACCGCCTGGCGGATCAGCTTCACTTCGCCGCGCTTGGGCTGGCTCACCGACTGCGCGATGCCCAAGTGCTGCACCTGCGGATCGGCGAACACCTGATCGATCGTGTAGATCGGCCCGCACGGCACGCCGGCCTTGTTGATGATCGCGATCCATTCGGCGCTGGGTTTCACCGCAAGCGCGTTGTTGATCGCCTCGTTCAGCGACGTCCGGTTCTTGCTGCGCAGCTTGCCGTCGGCGTAATCGGGATGCTCGATCAGGTGCGACAAGCCGATGGCGTTGCACAAGCGCACCCACATGCCCTGCCCCGAGGCGCCGATGTTGATGTAGCCGTCCTGCGTCCGATACGCAGAGGTCGGCATGCCGGTGGGGTGATCGTTGCCGACCTGACCGGCGACTTCACCGCTGACGGTGTAGCGCGCCGCCTGGAAATCGAGCAGACCGACGATCGAGTGCAGCAGATTGCCCTGCACCCATTGACCTTCGCCCGAGTGCTCGCGCTCGTACAACGCGATCAGCACGCCGGTGGCAGTGTAGATGCCGCAGGCCATATCGCCCACCGCCGCACCGACACGCATCGGACCGTCGCCGGGCTTGCCCGTCACCGACATCATGCCGCCCATGCCCTGGGCGATCTGATCGACCCCGGGCCACTCGCGATACGGGCCGTCCTGCCCGAAGCCGGAAATGGAGGCGAGGATGATGCGGCGATTCACCTTCTTGAGCGACTCGTAGTCGATGCCCAGTCGGAACTTCACGTCGGGCCGATAGTTCTCCACCACCACGTCGGCACGCTCGACCAGCTTCATGAAGACCGCCTTGCCCTCGGGCGATTTCAGATTGAGCGTGACCGAGCGCTTGTTGCGATGCAGGTTCTGCATGTCGAA
>CADECO010000186.1:0-2948 GCA_902825905.1 uncultured beta proteobacterium | reverse complement strand
TTGTCGATCGCGCGCTTCCACGGGAACAGCGCCTCGCGGTAGTTCTGGAACACGTAGCCGATCACCGTGTCCTTGAGCGGCTTGCCGTCGAACAGCGCTTCGCCCGCATCCATGTCGAGCAGGCCCGAGACCATGTTGATCATGGTCGACTTGCCACAGCCATTCGGTCCGAACACCGAGGTGATCTGGCCCTTGGGGATGTCGAGATCGAAGTTGGTGTAGAGCGGTTGGCCGCCGAAGGCCTTGCTCAAGCCGCGGATGGTGATGTGGGTCGGAGCGGTCGTCACAGCCTGCGGTGTAGTTGGAGCGTTCATGTGGATCAAGAAAGTTACTTGCCGCCCCAGTGCACGAATCGGCGCTCCATGACGATGAACAGCAGGTTCAACCCGTATCCGAGCACGCCGGCGGCGAAGATCGTCGCGTACATTTCCGGCATGTTGAACACCGACTGCGCGTTGATGACGCGCTGACCCAGCCCGTCGGTCGAGCCGATGAACATCTCGGCGACGATGACGATCACCAGCGCGAACGACACGCCGGCGCGCATGCCGACGAACGTCTGCGGCAGCGACTCGAGCAGCGTCACGCCGAGCATGATGCGCGCCTTCGAAGCACCCATCACCCGCGCGGCGGCCTGGCGAGTCTTGCGCGCGTTCATCACGCCATAGGCGGTGTTGAACAGAATCAGCAGGCTCGCCCCGAACGCCGCCACCGCGATCTTGGTGCCTTCGCCCACGCCCAGAATGACCAGGAACAGCGGGAACAGGGCCGAGGCGGGGGTCGATCGAAAGAAGTCGATCACGAATTCGACCGATCGATACACGCGTGGCGACGAGCCGAGCACGATGCCCAGCGGTACGGAAATCGCCACCGCGATGACGAAAGCGAGCAGCGTGCGCCGTACCGTGATCAGGAAATCGTTGATCAGCGCCCCGCCGACGAAGCCGTCCCAGATGGCCTTGATCGAGTCGCCCGGTGAGGGCAAAAGCACCGGGTCGATCAGCTTGAGCTGGTAGACGATCCACCACAGCAACAGGAAGCCGAGTGCGCCGAGCGCCGGCGTCAGGACACCAAACCGTTCGTTCATCGCGTGCTCGACCTCCCGCCAGCGCGCGGGGAGGGATCGACCCAGTGGCTCAGTACGTCTTCAGGAATGATTTGACGTCGATCTTGTTCTTCACCAGCCCAGCTGCCGTGGCCAGATCAGTGAGCTTCTGGAAATCGGCGATCTGAGCGGGCGAGAGATCGCGCACCATGTTGTAGTACGAGAGCGGCACCGTCTGTGCGATCTCCGCCGCGGTGTTCATGTGCTTGACCAGCAGCTCGCGCGCTTTCGGATCATCGTTACCGTCTTTCAGCGCCTTGGCCCAGGCACGTGCGAAGCGCTCGGCAACCTGTGGACGCTCCTTGAGGAATTTGTCGCTCATCACGCCGCCGGCGAGCACCGCGCACGCATCGGGCCGCCCGAGCAGGTGCGTGGCGATCACGCCCGATTCCAGTCTGCGCCCGATGCCGCGATGAACCATCATGCTCACCACCGGCTCGAGCGTGTAAGCCACTTCGAACTGCCCGGACTGCAGCGCGCCGATATGCACGCTCATCTGCTGTTCCTGCATCGTGTAGTCGCGGCCTTCTTCCAGGCCGTTGGCCTTGAGCACGCCCTTGGCCACGAACAGATTTCCCGGTCCGGGGGCGCTCATGATGCGCTGCCCTTTCAGATCCTTGAGCGTCTTGATCGTCGTGTTCTTGGCCGAGACCACGTACGCTTCGAGCTGGTACTTGGTGTTCTGGCAGTTGATCGAGAAGTAGTTGGCCGTGCCGGGGCGGATCGAGTTGATGTTCGCGCCTTCGAGCGAGAGCAAATTGGAAGCGGTGTCGACGTCGCCTTTGACCAGCGCCTGCACGATCAGCGGATGGTTCGCAAGCGGCACACCTTCGACTTCGAGGTTCTCGGCCTTGAAGTAGCCACGTTCGTTGGCGATGAAGTACGGCATCGCCGACGAGGCGATGAACAACGCCATCTTCACCTTGTCCTGCGCGATAGCGACAGGTGCGGCCAACGTCGTCGACGCGGCGACGAGCGCGGGCAGTGCAAACCGCGGGAACCAACGCATGATCAATCCTCCAGGAAGAAACTCGGCATGCGGCGCATGGCGGTGCGTAGATGCACGCGCTGCGGCGCGGGTTTGTCAATCGGCGCTGATCATAATATAAGTGCACGGCCCTCCCACCATTTGTCCAGACCAGCTCACTGCGATGACCACGCTATTTCGACCCGCACCCCACGCCGAAGGCATCGGCCAATCCGTCCTGCGGCGCGAGGATCGCAAGTTCCTCACCGGTGCCGGCAACTATGTGTCGGACATGGTCTTCGAAGGTGAATTGCATTGCGCGTTCGTGCGTTCGCCGCATGCGCATGCACGGATACGGAGCATCGGCACCAAGGCAGCGCAGCAGGCGCCCGGTGTCGTCGCGGTGTTTACCGGCGCCGACATGGCCGCCGACAAAGTCGGGCCGATGACCCCGCTGTGGATCCTGCCGGGCGTGAACGGCACGAAGATGATCGACCCGCCGCGCTGGGCCCTGTCGCGGGGCATCGCGCGCCATGTTGGTGAGACGGTCGCGATGGTGGTGGCCGCGACACGCAACCAGGCGCTCGACGCCGCCGAACTGGTCGAAGTCGACTGGGAAGCGCTGCCGGCCGTGGTCGACGTGCGGGATGCGGTCGCACCGGGCGCAGTGCAGCTGCATCCGGAGGCGCCGGGCAACGAGATACTGCGATTCCAGCGCGGCAATGAGGCCGCCGTGAACGCGGCGTTTGCCGGCGCCAAACATGTGATCAAGCGCGATCTGATCAATCACCGCATCGCGTGCGCCGCGCTCGAACCGCGCGCGGTCATTGCCATCGCCGCGGCCAATCGCGGCATGGACGGCCATGAACTGGTGAT
>CADECO010000185.1:7570-10936 GCA_902825905.1 uncultured beta proteobacterium | reverse complement strand
CCATCTGTACGGCGATCAACCGGTCCGTGCGTGGGCCGGGCCGGGCAAGGGCACGCAGACAATCCGGGCACGCGACTGGCTGCCTTACCAGGAGAGCACGTTCGTCACGCCGCCGTTTCCCGAGTACATCTCCGGCCACAGCACGTTCAGCGCAGCGGCCGCCGCCGTGTTGCGCGCGTTCACCGGCCGTGATCGATTCGAAGCATCGACGGTCGTGCCCGCGCGCAGCTCGCTGATCGAGCGCGACGCCGTGCCGGCACAAGACGTCGTGCTCAGCTGGGCGACATTCACCGAAGCCGCCGACGAAGCGGGCATGTCGCGTCTGTATGGCGGCATACACTTTCGTCAGGGCGACCTGGAAGGACGCCGCATCGGCAAGCTCGTGGGCGAGCAGGCCTGGGAGAAGACGCGAGGGTTCTTCGGCGCGAAGTGACCCGGCGGCAACGTCACGCAATCACGTTCGTCGCGCAACTGGTCCCAACCCCTGGGTACGCGAACTGCGATTTTCTGCTTGGCCGCAGGGCGGCGGCATGCTTGTGACCGTGCGCAAGCCCGTTGTATCGTCCAGCCCCCCGCCTCCGACCGGCGTCGGTGGTGACCGTAACGAACAAAGAAGGAGCAATCGATGGGAACGATGATCGAGCTGAAAGCCGCCGACGGACACAAGTTCGCGGCCTATGTGGCCGAGCCAAAAGGCAAGGCGCGCGGCGCGCTGGTGGTGGTGCAGGAGATCTTCGGCGTCAACACGCACATGAAGGCCGTCACCGACGCATTCGCCGAAGACGGCTATCTGGCGATCTGCCCGGCGTTCTTCGATCGCAAGGAGCGCGGCATCGAGCTGGGCTATCAGCAGGCCGACATCGATCGCGGCCGCGGCATCGCGATGAGTCTGGACTGGAAAAACACGATCGCCGACGTGAGCGCCGCGATCGCGCACGTGAAGGGTGCCGGCAAAGTCGGCATCGTCGGGTACTGCTGGGGTGGTACCGTGGCATGGGCGGCCGCGTGCGATGCGAGCGGCCTGGCGTGCTCGGCGCCGTTCTACGGCGGTGGCATTTCCAACATGGCCGACAAGCAGCCGAAGGTGCCGGTGATGTTCCACTGGGGCGAGACCGACCACGCCATTCCGATGGAGGCGGTGCGCAAGGTCGAAGCCGCGCATCCGAATCAGACCTCGTACGTGTATCCCGCCGGTCATGGCTTCAACTGCGACCATCGCGGATCGTGGCACGCCGACAGCGCCAAACTCGCGCGCAGCCGCACCGTCGAGTTTTTCCGCAAGCACATCGGCTGACCACCCAAGGAACCCTCATGGCCAACCTTCCCGATTCGATCGCCGAACGCAGGAAACTCGCCGCACAGGTGCGCCGTGAAGTGCTCGGCGACACCTACGTCAACACCGGCCAGACGATGGCCGATCCGTTCTATCAGAACTTCCTCGAGTTCACGGTCGACAACGCGTGGTCGGCGGTATGGCTGCGCGACGGACTGCCGCGCAAGACGCGCAGCATGCTGAACCTGGCGATGCTCTCGGTGATGGGGCGCTGGCACGAGTTCGATGTGCACACCCGCGGCGCGCTCAACAACGGCGTCACCGAGCAGGAGATCGCCGAAGTGCTGGTGCAAGCCGGCGCGTACGGCGGCGTGCCGGTGGCAGCCGAGGCGTTTCGTCGGGCGCGCGCGACCATCAAAGAGTGGAAAGACGCACAGGCCAAGAAGTAGGCAACTGGAGTTCGCGCTCATGGCCCGCACACCGAAACCGCTGCGCTCCGACATGGGGTGGAGCACCACCAAGCGCATCGCGGTGCGCGGGCTCGATCTGCCCGGCGAGATCCTCGGGCATCTGACGCTGGGCGACATGGCTTGGCTGGAGATCACCGGCCGCAAGCCAAGCGCCGCCGAATCGACGATGTTCAATGCGCTGCTGTGCACGCTGGTGGAGCACGGCGTGACGCCCAACGCGATCGCCACACGGCTGACCTACCTCGGCGCGCCTGAATCGATGCAGGCAGCGGTCGCGGCCGGACTATGCGGCATGGGCACCACGTTCGCCGGCACCGCTGAAGGCGCCGCGCGGCTGCTGCAATCAGTGCTGGGAACGAAAGCGCAGCCGAAACAGGTTGATGACCTCGATGCGGCGGCACGCGCGATCGTCGCCGAGCATCAACAGCGTAAAGCGATCATTCCTGGCATCGGCCATCCGATCCACAAGCCGGTCGACCCGCGCACGCCGCGGCTGTTCGAGATCGCCGGCGCTACCGGCTTCAATGGTCGCTACGTCGATCTGCTGCAGCGAATTCAGCGCGAAGCCGAACGCGCGAGCGGCAAGGTGCTGCCCATCAACGCAACCGGCGCGATGGGTGCGATCCTCTGCGAGATGGAGATCGACTGGCGCCTGGCCCGCGGCATCGCCGTGATCGGCCGGGCGGTGGGACTGGTCGGTCACATCGCCGAAGAACTGCGCAACCCGATCGCACGCGAGATCTGGGAGCGCATCGAAGACGAGGCGAGCGCGCACGCGCGGCCGGCCGAGTAGAGCGCCTCTAGCGCACCTGTGCTCGCCGCCGTTCGGCGTAGCCGAATGCCATGCCCAGCAGCGCCCAGAACAGCCAGGCGTTGTGGCGCACGAACAGGTCGTCGACCATGTTCTTGAGCAGCACCGCGCACACCACGCTCAGGCCGGTGATGCCGATGAGGCGTAGCGCCGGATCGTCGTCGCGGTAGAGCGCCAGCAGCCGTCGTACGACGGCGACGAACAGCACGGTCAGTGCGATCATGCCCGGAATGCCGGTCTGCACACCTTGGCTCAGCAGGATGTTGTGCGGGTGAACGGCGGTGTCGTCATTGAGCGCCTTGCGAAACTTGTCGACTTGCGCCATGCGGCCGAAGCCGGTGCCGGTCCACGGGTGATCGGCGATCCAGGTCACGCTGTACGCCCAGATCTTGAATCGCGGGTCGGCAGTGACGGTGTGCTCCACGGCCTGCGCGAGGCTGAGCTGCGGTCCGGCACGATGCTGCGCGATCCACAGAAACCCGCTCAGCAACACCGGCACGACCAGCACGGCCGCCAAGCCGGCTCGCAGTTTGACCCGACGATCGACCGCCACGCGCGAGAAGTACAACAGCGCGAACAAGGCGACCGACAGCGCCACGGTCGGCACGAACGAACGATTCAGGCCGAGCGCGCCGGTGCAAAGCGCAAGAATGATGAGCCCTGCCGCGGCGTTGCGCATCCACCGGGCCACGCCCTGTGCAACGGCGGCGCCAAGCAAGACCGGAATGACGGTAGCCAGAAAGGCGATGAAGTAGAGCACCCCGCCATGCAGGTTGTCGCCTTCGATGGACCCGGTGCGCGCGAACGTCCAT
>CADECO010000185.1:1024-7470 GCA_902825905.1 uncultured beta proteobacterium | reverse complement strand
GGAGCGGCCGAGCCGAGAATCGTTCGTGTTAGAGTTTGCATCGACAGCCGTCATCAGCGAGCGGGGCGCGCCGCGGCCTCAACAACGCACCGGCGCTTGCATCACACGGCTCACCCGTAGTCACGCATTCGCACGCAAGCAGTCGTGCATGCCCACGCAAGCTCGCCGTGCTGTCGGGCCGCGCGAAGCGACAGTGTCGTTCCTTGGCGCCCGCTTGGCAATTCGCGCCGGCAGCGCGTGCCCGGGAGTTCGCCCGAGGGGAGAAGGCTCATCAAGATCGACAGCACACTCGTCGTCGCCGACGCGCAGGCCCACGCCGGCGAATTCGAACGGCTCATCGCCGGCATTGCCTATGAACGCAAAGGCGTGCTGTTCAGCGAGATGCTGTTCGTATACGCGGTGCTGCGGCGGCTCGCACCGGCACGAATCATCGAATCGGGGCGTGCGCGCGGGCAGAGCACCCATCTGCTGGCGGCCTGCTTTCCGTCTACACCGATCATCAGCATCGAGTTCGACGCGCAATCGCCCGACGTACCGGTCGCGGCGGAGCGATTGCGGCCGTATTCGAACGTCGAGCTGCTGTTCGGAGATGCCACCGCGCTGTTGCCGAAGATGCTGCGCCCCGGCGATGCGGTGATGATCGACGGGCCGAAAGGGTTCCGCGCGCTGCGCCTCGCGCTGCGGCTGCTGAGCCTGGGTCAATCCGCGCCGCTGGCCATGTTCATCCACGACAGTGGCCACGGTTCGGTCGAACGCGAGTTCCTCGCGCGGTCGCTGCCGCACACGCTCTACAGCGACGAGTCGCAGTTCGTGCGCCGCTTCGCGCATCTGGATCGTGCCTGCGCTGCGCTCGATCCGGAGCTGCTGCATCCCGATGCCCCGGCCGGCACCAGCTACGGGCCGACGTTCGCCTGCGTATTTCCCGAGCCCGACACGAACTATGCGGCGCTGCGCTTGCGCCTCGCGCTGCGTGGTCTCGTGCATCGAATGCAGCGCACCTCATCCAGGCTCGCACGCGCATGAAGGGCCGCGTAGCCATCGCCTGCTCGACCGGCGCTTCGGTATCATGCACGCAGCCGAACGCCCGACGCTGCAATGACTGAATATATCGACTGGACGCGGCACTCCGACGATCCCAACGACAGCAGCACCAAGCAGCTCGTCAAGGCGTCGATGCAGGCGGCGCGCCGGATTCATCTCGATCGCGACTTGACCGGTTTCGTCGTCGAGGCGGCGCGCGGCAAGCGGGTGCTCGACATCGGCGTGGTTTCGCATACCGTGCGCTACGTGCGCGACCCGAACTGGCGCCACGCCAAGATTCGCGAAGTCGCCGCACGCTGCATCGGCATCGATATCCTCGAGGATCTGGTGCGCGAGTTGTGCCGCGACGGCTTCGACGTGCGCTGCGTCGATGCCACCTCCGATACCGACATCGGCGAACGCTTCGATCTGATCTTTGCCGGCGACGTGATCGAGCACGTAGACAATGCCGTGGCGCTGCTGCGCTTCGCCAAGCGTCACCTCGACCCCGCGGGCCGGCTCCTGGTCGCGACGCCCAATCCGTTCAGCCGCAAGTTCCACCGCCGGTTCATGCGCGAAGGCGTGGCGATGATCAATCTCGATCACGTCGCCTGGATTACCCCGACCATGGCGCTGGAGATCGGGCGGCGCGCCGGACTGGCATTCGATGCGTACCACCTCATCAAACCGATCGGTGCTGCCAAACGGCTGATCCACAACGTGGCCTGGCAGTTCACGCCGCCGGAATACACGTTCGGCGATTTTCTGTTCGAGTATCGCCACCCCTCCGCGCCGGGCCGTTGACGCGCTCATGCCCGCGGCGGCTCCGTCTTTCCTGGTCATCAACGTCGCGCGGATCGGCGACACGCTCTTGGTTACCCCCGCATTGCGTGCGCTCGCGGCGGCCTTCCCCGGCTGTCGGATCACGGCACTGGCGCATCCCAAGCGCGCCGAAGTTCTCGACGGACTGCCGTTCCTCGCACGCGTCGGCGGCATCACGAAGAACACGGCACCGTGGCGCGGACGCGTCGGCGGCGAGCGCTACGACTACGCGCTGGTATACGGTTTCGATGAAACGCTGGTGCGCTACGCACTGCGCGTGGCAAAACAGGTCGTCGCGTTTCGCCAGCGCGATCAGGCCGTGAACGCCCGCCTGCATCGATGCGTCGACCCGACTCTCACCGACGACGGGCATGCGGTCGCGCAACGACTGGCGCTGGTGGAGGCGCTGGGCGTACGCGACGCAGGCAAGCGCCTTGTGTATAACGTGTCGAGCGCGGAGCAGGCCGCGGCCGATGCACGCCTGAAGCGCGACGTGCCCGGCGACGCGCGCCCGATCGTGGGCATCAACGTCGCCACGTTTCCCACCAAGCTGTTTCGCCGCTGGCCGATCGAGCAGTTCGCGCAGTTGTCGGAACGCATCCTCGCCGAGTGGCCGCGCACGCATGTTCTGATCTTCGGTGGCAGCGACGAGATCGCCGACGCACGCCGGCTCCATCAGCAATTGGGCAGCCGCGCGACGCTGCTTGCGGGCCAGCTGAGCCTGCGCGAGAGCGGCGCCCTGATGCGCCTTACTGATCTGTACATCGGCCTGGATACCGGCCCGACTCATCTGATGAGCGCGTTCGAGATCCCGATGGTGGTGCTCTATCACTGCCGCATCCCGAGCCGCAACATCGCCCCACTCGAGCATCCGGCCTTGTACGTGGTGGACCATCCGCGCCTCGGCAGCGAGTGCACCGAGAGCACACCCATGGCCGAGATCACGGTCGACATGGTGCTGGCACAGGTGCGCCGCGCGTTGCGGGCGCATCCTCCTCGCGGACGGGCGGATGGCTCCACATGAAGTTCGCGCTCGTCGTCACCAACCTCGCGGGCGGCGGCGCGGAGAAGGCCGTGATCAAGATCGCCGCGGCGCTGCGCACGCGCGGCCACGATGTGCATTTGATCCTGCTCGAGCATCTCATCGAGCATGAGGGGTCCGATGGCGCTCCGATTCACGCACTCGGCGCACGCGGGACCGCGGCTTCGAAGGGGTGGCTCGGCAAGCGCCGACTGGCGCGCCAGCTGCGCAACTTGCTTCGGGACATGGAAGCCGGCGGGCGCTTCGATCTGATCGTGTCGACCTTGCCGTTCGCCGACGAGGTGACCGCATTGGCCGGTGTGCTACGCCATAGCTGCCGCATCGCGAACACGCTTTCCGCGGAAATCGCGCGACTGCACCAAACCGATCCAGGCAAGGCGCGCCGACGCGCGCAGCGCTACCGGCGGTTGTACGACGCACGCATGTTGATCGCGGTGTCGGCAGGCGTGCATGACGACCTGCACCGCGAGTTCGGCATCGACACGGCGCGCATCGCCACGATCCCCAACCCGTTCGACTTCGCCGCCATTCGCGCGCACGCGAGTGAACCGGCGTCGTTACCGGCGCAGCCTTACGTGATCCACGTCGGCCGGTTCGCCGCACAGAAGCGCCACGACCTGCTGCTCGATGCGTGGCAACGTCTGCAGGTCCCGCACCTGCTGGTGCTGCTAACCAAAGCCGAGAGCGAACTGGATCGGATGATTCAGACACGCGGCCTGCGCGATCGCGTCGTCGTCGCCGGCTTTCAATCCAACCCCTACCCGTGGATGAAGCACGCGCGTCTGCTGGTGCTCGCCTCCGATCACGAAGGTCTGCCCAACGTCATCATCGAGGCGCTGGCCCTGGGTACGCCGGTGGTGAGCACCGATTGCCCGTCGGGACCGCGCGAGATTCTCGGCACGGCAATGCCGGCGCAACTCGTGCCGACCGGCGACGTCGCAGCGCTGGCCGAAGCGATCGCCCGCGCCTTGGACCAACCACCCGATGCATCGCGCGTCGATCTGTCTGCGTACACAGTCGAATCGGTAGCCGCGAGCTATGAACAGCTCGCGCAGCGGAGCTTCTGATCGTGTGCGGCATCTTCGGCCTGATCGACAGCCCTTGGCGAACCGGTGCCGCGAAGGCGCTCGATGCGTTGCGAAGGCGCGGGCCCGATCACGCGGAACTCGTCGAGCTTGGCGACGCTATTCTCGGGCACACGCGGCTGGCGGTCATCGATCTGGCCACCGGGCATCAGCCGATGCACTCGCCCGACCGACGCCTCTCGATCGTCTTCAACGGCGAGATCTACAACTATCGCGAGCTGCGCACCGAGCTGCAGCAGGCGGGGTTCACGTTCGCCACCCAGTCCGATACCGAAGTGCTGCTGCACGGCTATGCGGCCTGGGGTGAGCGGCTCGTACCGCGTCTGGATGGCATGTTCGCTTTTGCGATCTGGGATGCCCGCGAACGCACATTGTTTGCCGCGCGCGATCGCATCGGCATCAAACCGTTCTTCTACTCGACGGCAACAGGCTTCGCATTCGCCTCGACGTTGGCGCCGTTCCTGCAGCTGGACGGCTTCCCGCGTCGTCTCGATTACGAAGCGCTGCGTGACTACCTCGCTTTCCAGACGCCGCTCGCCCCGCAGTCGTTTCTGCGCGACGTGCGCCAACTGCCGCCCGCTTCGCAATTGTGCTGGCATCAGCCTTCGGGGCGCCTGACGCTCGCACGCTACTGGGATATTCCTGCGCCCGCCGCGACGGCGCCCGATCGCGAGGCGCTGCTCGAGCAGGTCGACGCCGCACTCGCTTTGGCGGTGAAGCGGCAACTGGTGGCCGACGTGCCGCTGGGCGCGTTCCTGTCGGGCGGCATCGATTCGAGCCTGATGGTGCACTACATGGCCCGCGCCGGTGCGCGTCCGCTGAAGACGTTCAACCTGCGCTTCGCGGAAGAAGGATTCGACGAGACGCCGTTCGCGCGGGCGGTGGCCACGCAGCTAGGCACTGAACACCACGTGATCGAGGCGCCCGCGATCGATGGCGACGTGTTCGCACAGGCGATCGGTGATCTCGACCAGCCGCTCGCCGATCCCGCTTATGTGATGACGCACGCGCTGTCGCGGCTGACCCGCCGGCACGTGACCGTCGCGATCAGCGGTGACGGCGGCGACGAATTGTTCGGCGGCTACGCGCGGTTTCGGGAAGAAGAATCGAGCTTCCCGCATCGTCTGGGCCAGGACACGTTGCGACGTCTGGTCGAGGCCGGTTGGCTGCCCGCAGCATTGCTCCGACGCACGCTGCACGGTCGCGACGTGGTGTTCTATCGGCGCGTCGAGGCCGGCCCGTGGCCGGTGTCGCGCAAGAGCCTCAAGCGCTACCTGGCCCCGCAGGCATGGCAGCAGTGCGTGCCCGAACGCACGCTCCAGCTATGGCGCGAGCTGGCGCCCGCTTTTACCGGCCGCATCGACAGCGCCGGCCTGATGCGCGCGGACCTGTGGACGTATCTGTCGGAGAACTGCCTGGTGAAGACCGATCGCGCGAGCATGGCGCACGGACTCGAAGTGCGCGTGCCGATGCTGGGCAATGACGTGCTCGATGCGGTGCTGAGCTTGCCCGCGCGCGTGCATTTCGAGCCGCAGGGCAAGGCGCTGTTGACCGCGCTGGCGCAGCGCCACCTGCCCGAGTCGGTGTGGAATCGGCCCAAGCACGGCTTCTCGGTGCCGCTGCAGTCGCTGTTCAACGGTGCCTGGGGCGACGTGGCGCAAGATGCCGTCTCACGCTGCGACGCGATCGCGCCATTTCTCGACGCGCGCGAGATCCGCCGCGCGTTCGATCAGGCGCGTCATGGAAACTTCTCGCGACGGCTCGCCTACACCTTCGTCGTGCTGCTGTTGTGGCTCGACCGGAATCGCGTGACGGCCTGAGATTTCTTGCATCGAGGTCCGCTTGACCGAGCCCCCCGATCAGCTCACGCGAGCGGCGCGATTCGCATCTCCGCCGCGAGCTTGTCGAGCGTGGCGATCAGCGGCGCCGGTAACGGTACGCCGTTCTGCTCGCGGTCGAGCCGCTTGGCGTGGCTCTGCTCACCCGGCAGCCAGATGCGGTCGTAGCCGGGCAGGCGCTTCGAGGCGCGAATGTCGCGCACCACCGTATCGACGTTGCGTTTGAACTGCGCGCGATCGCCGAACGCGTCGATCGAGATCGCCAGGATCGACTGGCCGGTGTTGGTGGCCGAGGTGTCGTCCTTGTTGAAATCGACCACGTCCTTGCCCATCGCGGCGCCGTTCAGTGTGCCGGCGAGCAACCCGAACACCAGCGACAGGCCGTAGCCTTTGTAACCGCCGATCGGCAGTAACAGGCCCTCGTCGGCGCGCTTCGGATCGGTGAGCGGCTGGCCGAGCCGATCGATCATCCAACCGATCGGCATTGTCTCGCCGCGCTGCGCAGCGGTCTTCACCTTGCCATAGGCCGCGACCGTGGTGGCCATGTCGAGCACGATCGGCGGCTCTTCGAGCGCAGGCACCGCAACCGCGATCGCATTGGTCGAGAGCAGCATGTCGAGGCCGCCCCAGGCCGCGAGA
>CADECO010000185.1:0-1014 GCA_902825905.1 uncultured beta proteobacterium | reverse complement strand
CCGCGAGATGGTTGGCGTTTCCGACTGCAAGGTACAGGCCGATCATGTCCACCGCGAGCGGCATGCGCGCGTAGAGCAGCGCGGGCCCGGCATGGTTGCTCATGCGCGCACCCACCCAGCCGATACCACATTGCCTGGCCTTGTCGATCGCGATCTGCGCGGCACGCGACATCACCAGATGGCCCATGCCGTTGTCGCCGTCGACCAACGCGGTCGCCGCGGTCTCGCGCACGACGCGGATGTTCGGCGTCTTGTTGAAGCCACCGGCCTTGATGCGGCGGATGTAGTGCGGCAGGCGAAACAGGCCGTGGCCATCCGCGCCGAACAGATCGGCCTCGGTCATCAGTCGCGCGACGGTAGCCGCATCCTCATCGGGCAGACCGGCCGCGATAAGTGCTCGTGTGGCGAATGCGCGCAGGGTTTCAGCGGGATGGCGAACGGGGGTAGCGGTACTCATGCGATAGCGTCAGTGAATTTGCGTCGGTACGAGTGGACGAGCGACTGCGACGATCGACGCAGGAATTATGCAGCGCGTCGTTTCGCCGCGTCGGATGAGCGAGCTTGCGCGTCGCGAATCCGCTCCCACAACGCGTGATGCGACATCGGCGTCTGCGCGATCGACGTGCCAAGCGGCGCGAGCGCATCGTTGATGGCACTGGCGATCGCGGCCGGCGCGCCGAGATAGCCCGCCTCGCCCGAGCCCTTCTGGCCGAACGTGGTGAGCGGCGAAGGCGTGCAGTGATCGACGATCTCGATGCCGGGCACTTCGTGCGCACTGGGCATCAGATAGTCCATGAACGTGCCGCTGGCGAGTTGACCATCGTCGGTGAAGGTGAACTGTTCGTACAGCGCCGCGCCGATGCCATGCGCGATCCCGCCGTAGGTCATGCCGTGGACGATGTCGGGATTGATCATCACGCCGCAGTCGTGTCCGCACACGTACTTGCGGATCTTCGGTTTGGCGGTACGTGCGTCAAGCTCGACCAGCACCACGTGCGCCTCGAACGAGAAGCA
>CADECO010000184.1:0-10938 GCA_902825905.1 uncultured beta proteobacterium | reverse complement strand
GAGGGCAAGAAGCGGCGCATCCGTCCGCCTTCGTTCAAGGGCGCGCGGCGCGACGGGATTTAGATGCACGACGATCCACGCGACAACCAGCGCGACGACGAGCACTTCCTGAGCCGATGGTCGCGCCGCAAGACACAGGCGCGCGAACAGCCGGGGCCGACGGACCGTACCGATGCGCCGCTGGCGGGCGTCACGCCTGCCGCCCCGTCGGCCATGGCGCCGCATGCCGAGGCTCCAGAACGATCTGACGTCAGCAACCGGTCTGCCGAAGCCGGTGCCACGGCACGCGCGAACGATCGGGCCGACAACCAGCAGGGCACCTCCGAGGCGCTGCCTTCGATCGACTCGCTGCGCGGACTCGACTCGGAGTACGGTGAATTTCTCAAGCCCGAAGTGGGCGAAGACACCAGACGTGCGGCGCTCAAGAAGCTGTTCGCCGATCCGCACTTCAATCAGATGGACGGGCTCGACGTCTACATCGACGACTACAACAAGTTCGAGCCGATGCCGGCCGCAGTGGCCAGTTCGCTCGCGGCGTTTCACCGCCTGTCGGTGTTCGACCATCTGGCGAGCGAGCAAAGTAAGACGGAGCCATCGGTCGATCCCGATGAGGGCAACGCAAATGTGGCATCGACTGCCGCGCGCAGCGACGATGGCCTCGCTCAGCAATCGGAGCAAGGGCAGAACGCCGCCGGGGCCTCGATCGCTGCAGCCGAAGGCGCGACCCCGGCATCCGATGGTGCGAGTGCTCCCGCCGAAGGCACCGCCTCTCCAGACTCTCGCCAAGACAACCCGCACAGCCCCGTCCGATGACCTTCGATGCGCGCTCGCTGAAAATCTGCAGTTGCAACAACACACTCGGCATCGATGCCAAAGCGCTCGCCGTGGCGCTCGACACCGGTGCGCCGGTGAGCGTGCACCGCGAGCTATGTCGCAAGGACATCGGCGCGCTCACTGCAGCCCTAGGCGGCGAGGACTGTGTCGTGGCCTGCACACAGGAGACGGCGCTGTTCGGCGAAGTGGCGCAGCAGCATGAGTCCGAAACCGGCAAGCGCTCGTCGCTACGCTTCGTGAACATCCGCGAGGCCGCCGGCTGGTCGCGCGAAGCCAGGCAGGCCACGCCCAAGATCGCGGCGCTGCTCAGTCTGGCCGAACTGCCCGAACCCGACCCGGTGCCCGGCGTGTCTTATCGCTCGGGCGGGCAACTGCTCATCATCGGTGCGGCCGGTGCGGCGCTCGATTGGGCCGAGCGCTTGCATGGCGATCTGCAGGTGTGCGTGCTGATCACCGATCGCAGCGCGTCGGCCGAACTGCCGGTCGAGCGCCGCTATCCGGTGTGGTCGGGGCAGGTGAGCAGTCTGAGCGGCTACCTTGGTGCCTTCGAGGTCGCGTGGCAGCAGACCAATCCGATCGACCTCGACGTGTGCACCCGTTGCAACGCGTGTGTGCACGCATGCCCGGAAGGCGCGATCGACTTCACCTACCAGATCGATCTCGACAAGTGCCGCGGGCATCGGCAATGCGTCAAGGCATGCGGGTCGATCGGCGCGATCGACTTCGACCGAGCCGATCACACGCGCAGTGAGCGATTCGATCTGGTGCTCGACCTGAGTGCGCAACCGCTCATGCGAATGCCGCAGAAACCGCAAGGTTATGCGGCGCCGGGGCGCGATCCGCTCGAGCAGGCACTGGCCGCGCAGACGCTCGCCAAGCTGGTGGGCGAGTTCGAGAAGCCGAAGTTCTTCGACTACAACGAGCGCATCTGCGCGCATGGTCGCTCGGGCAAGCGCGGCTGCACTCAATGCATCGACACCTGTTCAACCGGCGCGATTCGTTCCGACGGCGACAAGGTGAGCGTCGAGCCGCATCTGTGCATGGGCTGCGGCGGATGCGCGACGGTGTGTCCGACGGGCGCGATGACCTATGCGTACCCGCGCGTCGCCGAGCTGGGCACACGCCTCAAACGGGTGTTGAGCGTGTATCGCAAGGCGGGCGGCCGCGATGCGGCGATCCTGTTTCACAACGGCAGCTCGAGCCGCGAGCTGCTGCAGCGTGTGGCGCGACGCGGTGCCGGATTGCCCGCGCGCATGATCCCGCTCGAAGTGCACCACCCGGCATCGATCGGCGTCGATATCGTGCTCGGTGCGATCGCCCAAGGCGCAAGTCAGGTGATCGTGCTGGCGAGCGAAGCCGAGGCCGCCGAGTACGGTGCGGCGCAGCGCGCACAGTTCAGCCACGCGCAGACGATCCTCGCTGCGCTCGGCTACGGCGGCACGCACTGCGAAGTCGTTGAGGCACAGGATGTGGCTGCGCTGGCCGAGTCGCTCTGGCGCATCCAGCCGGCACGTACCGTGGCCGAACCGGCGAGCTTCAATCTGTCGAACGAGAAACGCACCACCCTCGAGTTCGCAATCGAGCACCTCGCCAAGTACGCCCCTTCGCCGCAAACGTCCATCGCGCTGGCCGCCGGCGCGCCGTACGGGGCGATCACGGTCAATCGCGACACCTGCACGCTGTGCAAGGCCTGTATCGGCGTCTGTCCGGCGGCGGCGCTGAACGACGCGCAGGACGCGCCACGCCTGCAGTTCATCGAGCGCAACTGCGTGCAATGCGGCCTGTGCGAGCGCACCTGTCCGGAGAAGGCCATCGCGCTGGTGCCGCGCCTGTCGCTCACTCGTGAGGCACGCGAAGCGGTGACGCTGCACGAGGCCGAACCGTTCAACTGCGTGCGCTGCGGCAATCCGTTCGGAACGAAGCAGATGATCGACAACATGATGGGCCGATTGACCGCGCATTCGATGTTCGCCGGTGGCGCGGCGCTGCGCCGTCTGCAGATGTGCGCCGATTGCCGCGTGGTCGACATGATGGAGGCGAAGGACGAGGCCTCCATTCTCAATACCAGGCGTTAAGCGCGGGCCATGGCCGACACGAACGCGAGGACCATCCCGTTGCAGATCCAGGCCAGCTTGCTGCCCGAAGACCAGGCGCGCGCCGATCTGTACGCGTTGCTGGCGCGGCTGTTGTACGCCGGGCCCGATGCGCGCTTGCTGCAGCTGATTCGCGCTACGCCGGAACTCGTCGGTTCGGCTGCCGGTGCGCAGGCAGCGCAGTCGAGCGCGATCCGAGGCGAGGTGCGCGGGGATGTGCACGGCGCGGCCACCAATGCCACGCTCACCGTGGCATGGGCCGAACTGCTCGATCAGGCGCAGCGCGCCGAGCCACAAGCCGAGACGCAGACGTTCGATGAAGTGTTCGTCGGCACCGGCAAGGCGAAGATCACGCCCTATCTGACGCACTACCTGGTCGCGCAGGGACGCGAGCGTGTGCTGGTGTCGTTGCGCGACGAGCTGGCCGCGCTTGGTCTGGCGCGCAAGGGCGGCGCCCTCGAGCCGGAGGATCACATCGCCGGTCTGTGCGAGGTGATGCGGCATCTGGTGATGCAAGGCTCGGGCGAGGCGTCGTTGCGGGCGCAGCGCGCGTTCTTCGATCGCTTCGTGCGCCAGGGCTTCGATGGGCTGTGCGACGCCATCGCCAAGGAGCCCGCGCTGAGCACGTTCTATCGCGCGGTGGGCACGCTCGCCCGCACGTTTCTGCGCATCGAAGCAGGTGGTTTCGATCTGCTCGACTGACGGGCGGTCGGCTGGCGGCGATCGCTGTTCGAGGTTGTGATCGCAGCGGCGCGGTCGGTGGGGGCCGTTCGCGACATAATCCGCCCCGCGCTTCGCACAACAACAACCCATGAACGAAGACGAGCCCAAATCCGCGAGTGCCGCGCAGCCGGCGCAGTCGCACCGGCAGCCACAGCCGCAGTCACCAGCGCGCGTCGCGATGATCGTCGTGCATGGCGTGGCCAATCAGGAAGAGTTCGCCACGCCGCGCGAAATCATCGAGCAGCTTCAGCACAACAGCGCGAGCCTCGATTCGCCGGTGAAGTACTCGGCCTTCATCGAGCAGCCGGTGACGGTGCCGGTGGTGTGGCCGGGCGATGCCAGCGAATCGCCGCGCTCGTGCTGGGAGAACGCCAAGCTCGCGCTCGCCAAGTTTCCGCTCGACTGGACGCGACGCTACACCCCGGATGCGACCGATCCGGAAGACGCTCTGGTAATGGATGGTCAGCTGCGCTATCTGCGCGCCAGCGAACTCGATCCGGCCTACCGCACCACGGTCGCAAGCGGTGAACGCACCGAAGCGGGCCGTACCACCCGGATCGACGTGTACGAGATGTATTGGGCGGATCTGTCGCGGTTGGGCAGCGGCATCGGCCGGTTCTTGCGCGAGTTCTATCAGCTGCTGTTTCATCTTCCGTGGCTGGGCTGGGGCACGGTCGATGCGCTGTCGCGGCAGTTCGACGGTCGCGGGACGCGCTCGCGCTGGCGTGCGCTCGACGTGGCCTATCGCGTCTTCGGTTACCTGCTTTCGGTGCACGTGCCGCTGATCAACGTGTTCCTGCTGTGTCTGGTGTTGATGGCTGCGGTATTCACGCTCCCTGAACACTGGCGCACGCTGATCGCAGTGGTGGGAGCCGGCGTCGGCGCGTTCGCCGCGTGTTCGCTCGGGCTGTTCCGCGCCGGCTTCGCACTGACCTGGATCGACTGGATCGCGGCGGTGTGCGTCGCGCTGTTCTGCGGCGCGCTGGTTCATCTGCTGAGCGTCGATCGCGCCATCCCGCAAGCCGACGACCTCGTGCTCGTCGCCGAATGCGCAGGGCTGCTCGCGCTGGGCACGGCGTGGCTGGTGCGCATGTACGGGGCGGCGCAGCCGTGCGCGGTGCCGGCAGGCTGGATGTACTTCCTGATCCTGGCGGCGGCCTTGGTTTGCGGGGCGACGATCTACGCGGCCTCGCCCGTGGTCGCGCTCGACGGCATCGTGTTCGGCGCGATCGTGTTCTTCCTGCTGCTGGGGCTGGCTTCAGCGGTGCTGTTCGCGCTGGCGTTGGCGATCGCGTCGCTGTCGTCGCTGCAATGGGCCCGTCACGGCCGTGGCGAGGGCCGTGATCAGCACGACGTGCGCCGTGGCCTGTGGACCGGGCTGATCGCCGCGGCGATCCCTTTGGCGATCTTCACCTTCATCACCGCCAGCCTGTGGGTGGGCCTGACCAGCCAGGTCACGCAGCGCATGCCCGAGACGATCCGCGCGCTCGACGTGCCGGGGGCGTTCGTGACCTCGTCGCAGGTGATGACCGATCTGGTCCGGTTTGCCGCCGCACCGATCTCCAATGCATTCACCATCCTGATCGTGCTGGCGGCGGTGGCATCGCTGTGGTTTTTCGCGCCGAGCGCGCTGTCCGACGTGACGCCGCCACGCGACGAACGTGATCCGGGCGCGGTGGCGCGCTATGGCAATCGGCTCGACCAGACGTTTCGCTCGCTGCGCCTGGCGGGGCTGCTGACCATCGTGGCGACGATGCTGATCCTGCCGGTCGCGTTCTTCCATACCAGTCTGGGCGTGGGCTGGGCGGTGCTTGACACGGTCTGGGAGGCCGGCCGGCTCGATGGTGCGGTGGCGCGCTCAGCGGTCGAATCGATCGTGCTGGCAGCCGGCGCGCTGGGCGATCCAAGTCAAGCCTGCACAGTCCTGAGCTGGCATACGCTGCTGCCGTGCCTCAACTCGCACTCACTGGTGATCTGGACCGGGGGCGTGCTCGTGGTGCTGTTAGGCGTCATGATCGCGTTCAAGCAGGTCGCCGAGCAGGTGCTGCGCGGGCTGTCCACGGTGCTCGACATCGCGCTCGACGTGGACAACTACATCCGTAAGTATCCGAAGACCCGCACTTTGCGCGCTCAGCTCATCACGCGGTTCGTCTCGTTGCTGCGCCACGTGAGTGCTCGCGGCCGTGAGCGCCCCTACGACGCCATCGTCGTCGTCGCCCACAGTCAAGGCACGGTGATCGCGGTGGAAACGCTGCGGCTGCTCGAGCGCATCAAGGCTGGCATCGAGGGCAAGGGCCGGGTGAATCCGATCTTTCCGGTGCACCCGCTGGCGGGCGTGCGCGTCCCGCCGATTCTGCTGGCGACCTTCGGCAGCCCGCTGCGTCAGCTCTACCTGCAGCGCTTCCCATCGCTCTACCGATTCGTCGACGCGCCCGTTGGTGGCGCCGCGTGGGCCCAGGGGGAGCCGCCGGCGCCGGCGCGTGGCCCCGATCCGGGCGCGCTGCTCAACGTCCACCTCTGGGTGAACGGCTTTCGCAGCGCCGACTACGTCGGGCGCAACCTTTGGCAGCTGGACGGCGCGCCGATGTCGTGGACTCCGGGGCAGACTTTGCGCACTGCGGAATCCGGGCGCGTCTGGACCGATGTGTGCGTGGGTGCCGGCGCGCACAACCGCTACTTCCACAAGAGCGCGCGCACGGTGGCGCAGCTGATCGACGCGCTGGTGAGCCGGGTTCGCTAACCCGCGCCCCGGGCCGGACAACACCGCTCCTGGATTCCATTGAGCCCGCTCCTTGACAACCCGCTCCTGCACAGGGCGATGCGGCGTTTCTTGGCGATTGAAATCAACGCGTTATTGATTGTCGCCGTCGCACCGCTTCGGTAACATCAGAGTGGGATGGAGGACGGCCTGTGTCCGCTGTTGCAGAGCCCCCGACCACAGAGCTTCCTACCACCGAGTCCGCTACCAGAATGCGAACACGTGGCCACCGCCGGCCAGAGGAGACACACATGATCGACAACCGCTCGAAGATGTCGCGCCGGATGTTTCTGGTTGCGGCCGGTGCTGGTGGCGTAGCCAGCGCCGCAGCCATTGCATACAAGGCCGCCCCGGGCGAGGCGCCGCAGCAGGATTCAACCAACAAGCGGCGCAAGCGCTATCAGGTCACGGCGCACATCCAGAACTACTACCGCACCACGCAGGTCTAGGCCGGCGCTCCCGAGGAGAACGAATCATGCTGCTCACGCGCAAATCCGCAGGGGATCACGCAACGGCACCGCAACCGGTCAATCGCCTGGCGCGCAATCTCGCCGGCATGCTGGCCAAGACCATGGACCGGCGCGATTTCCTGAGGCGCTCGGGCGTCACGGTCGGCGCCGGAGCATTCGCCAGCCAGTTGCCGTTCAACATGATCGGCGAGGCGCAGGCCCGCACGCCTGACGAGGCGGCCGGCAAGATCGAAATCAAACGCACGGTCTGCACGCACTGCTCGGTCGGCTGCGCTGTCGATGCCGTAGTGCAGAACGGCGTGTGGGTGCGGCAGGAACCGGTGTTCGATTCACCGCTCAATCTGGGCGCGCATTGCGCCAAGGGCGCCTCGGTGCGTGAGCACGGCATGATGGATCACTCGCACCGGCTCAAGACGCCGATGAAGCTGGTCAATGGCAAGTACCAGCGCGTCAGCTGGGACCAGGCCATGACCGAGATCGCCGAGCGCATGCAGGCGATCCGCAAGGAATCGGGGCCCGACGCCGCGTACTTCGTGGGCTCGTCTAAGCACTCCAACGAGCAAGCCATCCTGCTGCGCAAGTTCGTCTCGCTGTGGGGCACCAACAACTGCGACCACCAGGCGCGCATCTGCCATTCCACCACGGTGGCCGGCGTGGCCAACACCTGGGGCTACGGCGCAATGACCAACTCGTACAACGACATGCAGAACACCAAGTGCATGTTGTACATCGGGTCGAACGCCGCCGAAGCGCATCCGGTGTCGATGCTGCATGCGCTGCATGCGAAGGAAACCGGCGCCAAGATGATCGTGGTCGACCCGCGCTTCACTCGCACTGCCGCGAAGGCCGACGAGTTCGTGCGCATCCGCTCCGGCACCGATATCCCGTTCCTGTTCGGGCTGCTGCACCACATCTTCAAGAACGGCTGGGAAGACAAGAAATACATCAACGATCGCGTCTTCGGCATGGAGCAGGTGCGCGAAGACGTGATGAAGAAGTGGACGCCCGCCGCGGTCGAAGAGGCCTGCGGCGTGCCCGAAGCGCAGATGGCGAAGGTTGCCGAGATGTTCGCCAAGAACCGGCCCTCGACCATCGTGTGGTGCATGGGGCAGACGCAGCACACCATCGGCAATGCCATGGTTCGTGCGTCGTGCATCCTGCAGCTTGCGCTGGGGAACATCGGTGTGGCCGGCGGCGGCGCCAACATCTTCCGCGGTCACGACAACGTGCAGGGCGCCACCGACGTCGGCCCCAACCCTGATTCGCTGCCCGGCTACTACGGCATCGTCCCCGGTTCGTGGGCCCACTGGGCGCGAGTGTGGAACCTCGACCTGAAGTGGCTGCAGAGCCAGTTCGCTTCGCCCGCGATGATGACCAAGCCCGGCATCACCGTGTCGCGCTGGATCGATGGTGTGCTGGAAGCCAACGACAAGATCGACCAGGATCCGAACATCCGCGCGATGTTCTTCTGGGGCCACGCACCGAACAGCCAGACCCGCGGCGTCGAGATGAAGGCCGCGCTCGACGTGCTCGACCTGCTGGTGATCATCGATCCGTATCCGTCGGCCACCGCGGCCATGGCGGCCATGCCCGCCGACGCGCAGACGGCCGAAATCCTGAAGCGCGCCGGCAAGGAGTCGAACAAGAATCGCGCGGTG
The DNA here is from genome assembly GCA_902825905.1 of uncultured beta proteobacterium. Taxonomy (GTDB): domain Bacteria; phylum Pseudomonadota; class Gammaproteobacteria; order Burkholderiales; family SG8-39; genus CADEDU01. Next base: position 2,402 of record CADECO010000184.1, on the reverse strand, counting down.
TATCTGCTGCCGGCAGCCACCCAGTACGAGACGTCCGGTTCGGCCACGGCATCGAACCGTTCGATCCAGTGGCGCGAGAAAGTCGTCGAGCCGCTGTTCGAGTCGCGCTCCGATCAGGCGATCATGCTGCACTTCGCCGAGAAGCTCGGCTTCAAGGATCAGTTCCTCGGCAAGCGCGACGGCAAGCAGAACATCCGCACCGTCGATGTCATGGCCGGCAGCAAGAAGATCTACGAAGATCTGATGCCCGAAGACGTACTGGCCAATGAAATCAATCGCGGCACCTGGACCATCGGTTACACCGGCCAGTCGCCCGATCGGTTGAAGGCACACATGCGCAACATGCACGTGTTCGACGTGAAGACGCTGCGTGCCAAGGGCGGCAAGGACAAGGAAACCGGCTACGACCTGACCGGCGATTACTTCGGTCTGCCATGGCCGTGCTACGGCAACCCGGCGCTCAAGCATCCGGGTTCGCCCAATCTGTACGACACCTCCAAGCACGTCATGGACGGCGGCGGCAACTTCCGCGCGAACTTCGGTGTGGAGCGCAATGGCGTCAATCTGCTCTCCGAAGACGGTTCGCACTCGAAGGGCGCCGATCTGACCACCGGCTATCCGGAGTTCGACCACATCCTCGTGAAGAAGCTCGGCTGGTGGAGCGAGCTGACGCCCGAGGAGCAGAAGGAAGCCGAAGGCAAGAACTGGAAGACCGATCTGTCGGGCGGCCTGATTCGCGTGGTGATGAAGAACCACGGCTGCCATCCGTTCGGCAATGCGAAGGCGCGTGCGGTGGTGTGGAATTTCCCCGATCCGGTTCCGCAGCATCGCGAGCCTCTTTACGGCACCAAGCCCGAACTGGTGGCGAAGTACCCCACCCATGCCGACAAGATGGCGTTCTGGCGTCTGCCCACGCTCTACCAGACGGTGCAGAAGAAGAACGTCGAAGACAAGCTGTACGAAAAATTCCCGATCGTGCTGACCAGCGGGCGCTTGGTGGAATACGAGGGCGGCGGCGAAGAGACGCGTTCCAATCCGTGGCTGGCCGAGCTGCAGCAGGACAACTTCGTCGAGATCAACCCGAAGGCGGCGGCCGATCGCGGCATCCGCAACGGCGAGTTCGTGTGGGTCAAATCACCCACCGGCGCGCGCTTGAAGGTGAAGGCGATGGTGACCGAGCGCGTCGGCCCCGATCACGCGTTCATACCGTTCCACTTCTCCGGCTGGTGGCAGGGCAAGGACATGCTGCCGTTCTACCCCGATGGTGCGGCGCCGATCGTGCGCGGTGAGGCGGTCAACACCGCGACGACCTACGGCTACGACTCGGTCACGATGATGCAAGAGACCAAGACCACCATCTGCCAGATCGAGAAAGCCTGAGCGGCGACCGGGAACGAGGAGAACAAACATGGCAAGAATGAAGTTCCTATGTGATGCCGAGCGCTGCATCGAGTGCAATGGATGCGTGACGGCGTGCAAGAGCGAGAACGAGGTTCCGTGGGGCGTCAACCGCCGCCGCGTCGTGACCGTCAACGACGGCGTGCCGGGCGAGAAATCGATTTCGGTCGCCTGCATGCATTGCTCGGATGCGCCTTGCATGGCGGTGTGTCCGGTCGATTGCTTCTATCGCACCGAAGAAGGCGTGGTGCTGCACGACAAGGATCTGTGCATCGGCTGCGGTTACTGCTTCTATGCGTGCCCGTTCGGTGCGCCGCAGTTCCCGCAGGCCGGTGCGTTCGGCATGCGCGGCAAGATGGACAAGTGCACGTTCTGCGCGGGCGGCCCGGAAAAGGACAACTCCAAAGACGAGTTCACCAAGTACGGCTCGAATCGTCTCGCGCAAGGCAAGCTGCCGGCCTGTGCCGAAATGTGTTCGACCAAGGCGCTGCTCGCCGGTGACGCCGACGTCGTGGCCGACATCTACCGGCAGCGCGTGTTGAAGCGCGGCAAGGGTTCGGAGATCTGGGGTTGGGGCACGGCGTACGGCAAACCCGATCAGAAGCCCGCAGCGCCCGCCCCGTCAGGTAAGTCGTGATGATCCGCGCCGGCATCGTTGTGTTGGCGGGCGCGTTCACGCTTGCGCTGCTCGGCGGTTGCGGCGAGCCCGACAAGGAACCGGTGGTCTACAAGCGCGGCCAGTATCAGGGCAAGCCCGATACGCGGCCGTGGGACAGCACACCGAATTCCTGGAGCGGCACCACCTGGGAGAAGGGCAACAAGACCTCGTGGGAGACCGCGATCAAGAATCGCAACGTGGCGCAGAACGAGTACGCGCGTACCGAATAGCGGCGCGTTTCGATCCGACCATTCGAATGATTCGCCGACAGCGCCGTGAATCCGCGGCCTGCAGGCCCGAGCCGGCGGGCAAGGAGGAACGCAACATGATCGACAACGCACGCGGC
>CADECO010000183.1:8226-10958 GCA_902825905.1 uncultured beta proteobacterium | reverse complement strand
CGACGCCGCCCTGTCGCGGTCACGGTTCGGCACCTGGACGGCTCAGCCGGTAGCCCACACCGCGCACCGTCTCGATGAACGCCTCACCGTCGCTGCCCAGCGAGCAACGCAGCCGGCGCATGTGCACGTCGACGGTTCGCTCTTCGATCTGACTGTAATCGCCCCACACCTTGGCGAGCAACTGGGTGCGCGTGAACACGCGGCTCGGATGCGCCATAAGAAAACGCAGCAGCTTGAACTCGGTCGGACTCATCTCCACTGCGCGACCTTCCAGCGTGACCGAGTGCGTCGCGGTATTGAGCTTCAATCCGCCGACTTCGAGTACCTCGCGCGAGAGCTCCGGCGCGCGCCGACGCAGCACCGCACGCACGCGCGCCACCAGCTCGCGCGGACTGAACGGCTTGACCAGATAATCGTCGGCTCCGTGCTCGAGTCCCTCGACGCGGTCCGCCTCCTCGGCCTTGGCGGTGACCATGATGATCGGCAGCCGACGGGTGCGGGTGTCGCCGCGGATCGATCGCGCCAGATCGAGACCGGAACGCCCCGGCAGCATCCAGTCGAGCACCACCACGTCGGGCAGCACTTCCTGCAGCCTGGTCTGCGCTTCTTCGGCCGACGTGGTGTTGAGCACGCAGAAACCGGCCTCGGTCAGCGTGAACCGGATCAGCTCGACGATCGCCGAGTCGTCCTCGACGACCAGCACTGTGCTCGCTGCGGTGCCGCTCATCCGATCCTCAGTTCGCAGTCTCCGAACGCGCGCTCTTGCTGTGGCGCACGTCGGTGCCCTCGGCGATATAGATCACGTACTGCGCGATGTTCTTTGCATGATCGCCGATACGCTCGATCGCCTTGGCGATCCAGACGATGTCCAACGCCGTGGAGATGGTGCGCGGATCCTCCATCATGAACGTCACCAGCTGACGCAGCACGCCGCGGAACTCGTTGTCGAGTGCGGCGTCCTCGCCGATGACCGAGCGCGCCTCCTGCGTGTCGCGCCGTGCATAGGCATCGAGCGCCCGGCGCAGCATCGAGACCGCACGTTCGGCGCAGTGGGTCACGTCGGTGAGCCGCGGCATCGGCACCCGCTCGCGCTCCAGGATCTGCTTGCCCATGCGTGCGATCTTGTGCGCTTCGTCACCGATGCGCTCCAGATCGGTCACGGTCTTGGCCACCGAAAACAGCAGCCGCAGGTCGCCCGCCGTGGGCTGACGCCGCGCGATGATGTGCGCGCAGTCGTCGTCGATGGCGACTTCGAGTTCGTTGACGGAAGTCTCGGCGGCAAGCACCCGGTCGAGCCCTTCGAAATCGTTGTGCGCGAAGCTGCGCACCGCATCGATCACCTGGCGCTCGACCAGGCCACCCATCTGCAGCACCTTGGTGACGATCGCATCGAGATCCGTGTCGTACTGCCGGGATATGTGCTCGCTGGCCATCGATCGCTCCTCGAGTTGCCGTGCGCCCGGCCCGCTCAGCCGAAGCGCCCGGTGATGTACGCCTCGGTCTGCTTGTGCTTGGGCTTGATGAACAGATCGTCGGTCCAGCCGAACTCGATCAGCTTGCCCAGATACATGTAGGCGGTGAAGTCCGACACGCGTGCCGCCTGCTGCATGTTGTGCGTGACGATCAGGATCGTGACGCGGCTTTTCAGCTCGGCGATCAGCTCCTCGATCGCACCGGTGGCGATCGGATCGAGCGCGGAGGTCGGTTCGTCGAACAGCAGGATTTCCGGATCGGTGGCGAGCGCGCGCGCGATGCACAGCCGCTGCTGCTGCCCGCCGGATAGCTCCGAGGCCAGTTCGTTCAGTCGACCCTTCACTTCGTCCCACAGGGCGGCGGCACGCAATGCCTGCTCGACCTTCTCGGCGAGGACGGCGCGCTTGCCCACGCCGCGCACCCGCAGTCCGTACGCGACATTCTCGAAGATCGATTTCGGAAACGGGTTCGGCTTCTGAAACACCATCGACAGGCGCATGCGCACCTCGACCGGATCGACGCCCTCGTCGAGCAGGTCGACATCGTCGGGATAGAGCCGGATCGCCCCGTCATAGCGGTTGCCCGGATACAGGTCGTGCATGCGATTGAAACAGCGCAGGAACGTCGACTTGCCGCAGCCCGAGGGACCGATCAGCGCGGTGACGCGCTTGTCGAAGATCGGCATGTCGATGCTCTCGAGCGCCTGCTTCTCGCCGTAATAGAAATTCAACGCCTGGGACTTCGCCTTGAGCGGCAGGGTTTCCAGACTCGGTTTGGGGGCGCTCATGCGATCGGGCCTACCATTTGATCGAGCGGCGTAGCCGGTAGCGCAGGTAGATCGCCAGAGCGTTCATGCTCAGCGTCATCAGCACCAGCACGAATCCGGCTGCGGCGGCGTTGGCGTGGAAATCCTGTCCGGGACGCGAGGTCCAGTTGAAGATCTGGATCGGCATTACGGTGAATGGCGCCGACAGCCACTCGAACGACACGAACGGAAAGCTCGGCGTGACCGGCGCCGGCGGCAGGAACGCGATGAACGTGAGCGCACCGATGGTGATGATCGGCGCGGTCTCGCCGATGGCGCGGGCCATGCCGATGATCACGCCGGTGAGAATCCCCGGAAAGGCATAGGGCACGATGTGATCCTTCACCATCTGCCACTTGGTCGCGCCCAGCGCGTACGCGCCCTCGCGGATGCTGCCGGGAATCGAGCGGATCGCCTCGCGCGTGGCAACGATCACGATCGGCAGGATCAGCAG
>CADECO010000183.1:1318-8126 GCA_902825905.1 uncultured beta proteobacterium | reverse complement strand
GGATTCCAGGTGAGGTTGGGCTGCATGCCGGCGGCGATCGCCAGGATCATCGTCTCGCCCACCGCGCGCGAAACGCCGAGGATGTACGCAGCGGCGATACCCGACAGCGCTGCCGGCACCACAACCTTGGTCGCGGTCTGCAGCCGGCTGGCGCCCATCGCGTACGAGCCTTCGCGCAAACTCATCGGCACGGCGCGCATCGCGTCTTCGCTGATGGAGCTCACGTACGGCACGATCATGATGCCCATGACGATGCCGGCCGAGAGCAGATTGAATCCGGGCAAGCTCGGAATCAGCACCTGCAGCAGCGGCGTGAGGAACAGCAGCGCGAAGTAGCCGTAGACGATGGTGGGCACCCCGGACAGCAATTCGAGCAGCGGCTTGGCGAACTCGCGCACCCGCGACGTGGCGAACTCCGAGAGGTAGATCGCGATGATCGTGCCCAGCGGAATCGCGACCGCCAGCGCCACGGCCGAGGAGACCAGCGTTCCCGACAGCAGCACCCCGATTCCGAAGTGGGCGTCGGCGAACAGCGGCGTCCATTGCGTGTCGAACAGGAAATCGGCGATCGGAACGTGGCTGAAGAACAGCACCGATTCCTTCACCAGGATGTAGACGATACCCGCCGTCGTGATCACCGAGACGAAAGCCGCCAGGAACAGCAAGGCTTCGATCATCCGCTCGCGCATGCGCCGCGAAACGGCGATCGAGAACCTGTCCGATGGAGCGACCCCGTTGGTTGCCACGGTTGCCGTGCCGGATACGTTGAGGCGCACTTCAATCCCCCGCGTGCGTGATGCGGCTCGCGCAGACCCGCACCACAAGGGATGCGTCCTGCGCCGGACGCGTCGTAACGCTCTTGGTCAGTCGATCGACGCAGTGTGGCGCTCGAATATGACAATTCGATGAACCGCATCCGCTCATCCAGAGTGGGTTCGTCGCTCTGCCCGCGTTCAGGCCTTGTCATGCTGCGGTAATGCAATCGCGATCCAATTTTCCCGGAGGTAACCGGAGATAACTTTGGGTCGGCCATGAACCTGCTGCTCTGGCGTCACGCGACGACGAACGAACCCGAAGACGGTCAGGAGCCGGTGTTGAGCAGCCGCGGGCGACGTCAGGCCGCGCTGGTGGCGGCTTGGTTGCAATCGAAACTCCCGGCCGACTACTCGGTGCTCGTCAGTCCGACGTTGCGTACGCAGCAAACCGCACGCGCCCTCACCGATGAGTTCGAACTGTGCGAAGAGACCGGCCCGGTCGCGACACCCGCGTCCATCCTGTCGGCGGTGTCATGGCCCGATCAGCGCGGCACCACGATCGTCGTCGGACATCAGCCGACGCTCGGCCATGTCGCCTCGTTCCTGCTGTTCGGCAGCGAAGTGCCGGTCTCGATCAAGAAAGGCGCGCTGTGGTGGATCGCCAGTCGCGACCGCGAAGATCGGCTGCAGAACGTGCTGCGCGCGGTGATCACTCCAGACTTGCTGTAGCGTCGCGCGGCCGTAGCGTCGCGCGTGTCATGCAATGTTCATCAACCTGCAATGCGCGCGTCACGTCGCCGTCCTACCGTTGCAATCGGGAGCTGCTTCAACGGAGGAAGGTCATGAGCATGAGCGCATCGGCAGTCCGATCCAACCCGAATCAACTGCAGGAAACCGCGACGCCCCAGCACGCGGAGTCGCCCGCGACCCGACGTGAAGGGTCGCTGTCGTTGAGCTTCGTCTGCACGCGCAGCGAACTGCTCGAGGTGCAGCGGCTGCGCGAGCGCGCAAGTGCGGCGGAGTTCGCCGTGCGGCATGCAGGCCCGATCACCGGCGTGCAGGCCGATGTGCTCGACGCCTTTTGCGATCACCTGCTGGTCCGCGATGCACTCGACGGCCACGCCGTGGGCACCTGCCGCATGCTGCGACCGGAACTGGCCGCCGCGCTTGGTGGCTACGAGGCCGAACGCCGATTCGATCTGTCTCGACTGCACGCGCTGCGTCCGCGACTGGTGGAAATGAGCCACGCGTGCATCGCGCCGGATCGGCAGAGCGGTGCGGTGCTGCGGCTGCTATGGGCCGGGATCGCGCGCTTCATGCTGGAGAGCGGCTACGCGTACCTCATCGGCACCACGCGCATCGGCACGGGCGATGGCGGTCATCACGCGGCGAGTGTGTTCTGGGCGTTGTATCCACGGTTCGCGACTGCGGGCACCTACGCCACGCACCCGCTGGACGTCTTCGCGCTCGATCAGACCGTGCCCTACCTCGATCCGAATATCCCGGCGCTGACTCGCGGCTACCTGCGCAGTGGCGCACGGATCTGCGGCATGCCGGCCTGGGATCAACAGTTGCGCGCCGCCGAACTGCTGATGCTCCTCGACATGAAGGATCTGCCATTGCGCGTCGCGCGCCATGCCGGCCCGGGTGATCGATTGCACGCGTCGCGGACCTTGCCGATCGCAGCCTGAGCAGGGCGGATCCGCGAGGCTGTTGTGCGTGAGCGAGGCACCGATCCCGCCGCGCTCTTGTAATACGCCGGACATATTCGATGCCTACATTGCGCATCGCTTGCTCATCCATCAGGAGTCACACCATGACATTGCGTTCGTTGCGTACCAGCGTGATCGCCGCGGCCGTTGGCCTCGCGTTTGCCCCGGTCCAGGTATTCGCCCAGCAGGCCATCGTCAAGATCGACGGCTCGAGCACGGTCTACCCCGTGACCGAAGCGGTTGCCGAGGAATTCCAGAAATCCAAGAAGAACGCGGTCAAGGTCACCGTGGGCATCTCCGGTACCGGCGGCGGCTTCAAGAAGTTCTGCCGGGGCGAGACCGATATCGGCAACGCATCGCGTCCGATCCTCAAGTCGGAGATGGCCGACTGCGAGAAGGCGGGCATCAAGTACTTCGAGCTGCCGGTGGCGTTCGACGCGCTCACCGTGGTGATCAATCCCAAGAACTCGTTCCTCGCGCAGATCAGCGTGGAAGAACTCAAGCGCATCTGGGAACCGGCGGCGCAAGGCAAAGTCACCAAATGGAACCAGGTCAACCCGGCCTGGCCCGACATGCCGATCAAGCTGTTCGGCGCCGGATCGGATTCGGGCACATTCGACTACTTCACCGAAGCGATCGTCGGCAAGGCCAAGTCGAGCCGCGGTGATTACACCGCCTCCGAGGACGACAACGTGCTGGTGCAAGGCGTCGCGCGCGACGTCGGCGCGATCGGCTACTTCGGTTACGCCTACTACGCCGAGAACACCAAGACGCTGAAAGCCGTGCCGATCGTGGAGAAGGGCGGCAAGCAACCCATCGCCCCGTCGGAGTCGAGCGTGTTGAACGGCTCGTACCAGCCGCTGTCGCGTCCGATCTTCATCTACGTGAGTGCGAAGGGCTATGAACGCCCCGAGGTCAAAGAGTTCGTCGAGTACTACCTGAAGAACGGCGCCAAGCTGGCCAAGGAAGTGAAGTACGTGCCCCTGCCGGCGAAAGCGTACGAACTCGCGTCCAGCCACCTCAAGGCAAACCGGCTCGGCACGGTATTCGGCGGCGTCGCCGAGGTCGGCGTGACGATCGAAGAGCTGATGAAGCGCGAGGCGAAGTAACAAACGAAGTCAAAGCGCTCGCGCACCGCCGCCTGACGAAGGCTCGCGGTGGGCGAGCAGCACCGACCAGGGGCCAGCGACGACAGGTGACGATGTGATCCGCGTGCAAGTGTTGGTGGTCGAGGACGACCCCGCGATCGGCGAGCTCATCCAGTTCACCTTGGAGCAGGCAGGCTACAGCGTCACCCGGGCCGAATCCGCCGAGCAGGCGCTGCGGCTCGTGCGCACCGTGGTGCCTGCGGTGGCCGTCGTCGACTGGATGTTGCCCGGCATGCCTGGCGTCTCATTGGTGCGGCAACTGCGCCAGCAGGAACGCACCAGCGAGCTGTCGATCATCATGGTCACCGCCCGCGCCGAGGAGACCGATCGCATCACCGGTCTGGATCACGGCGCCGACGATTACATCGCCAAGCCGTTCAGCCCGCGTGAACTGGTGGCGCGCGTGCGTGCACTGGTGCGACGCCGCTCGCCGGAAAGCTCCGACGAGGTGCTGAGCTGCGGGCCGCTGCGCCTCGATCCGACCACTTACGAGGTGACGGTCGATGGCCGGCGTCTGGAAATGCGGCTGGTGGAGTTCAAGCTGCTGCGCCTGCTGATGGCGTACCCGGAGCGCGTGTTCTCGCGCACCGATCTGCTCGATCGCGTCTGGGGCGACCACGTCTTCATCGAGGAACGCACGGTCGACGTGCACATCCGACGCCTGCGTCTGAGCCTTGGTCAGGAACTGCGCGACATGATCGTCACGGTGCGCAGCGGCGGCTACAAACTGACGGCCACCGCGGAAGCCGAGCGCTGAACATCGGGCTGGTTGATCGCACCGTGCGGTAAGCGTCCGGCCAGCACTTCGAGCACGTTCTGTGCCGTATCGAGTTCGATCGCCTTGCGCACACTCGTCACCGCCGAACCCAGGTGCGGGGTGAACAGCGTCTTGGGCCCCATCTCCAGCAGCGCGTCGGGCAGATAGCGCGGTCGATCCGCGAGGGCCCAATCTTCCATGGCGAACACGTCGGCGGCGTAGCCGGCCAGCCGGTCCTGAGAAAGTGCCTGCGCGACCGCGTCTTCGTCGACCACCGAGCCGCGACCGACGTTGATCAGGAACGCGTGCGAATGCATCCATGCCAGCGCGGCGGCATCGATCATGCCGCGCGTCGCCCCGGTCAGCGGAACCAGCGGCAGAACATAGTCGCTTTGAGCAAGCAGCTCCTCGCGCGCGACGCAGGTGGCGTTGAGTGATTTCGCCAGATCGGGCGCGAGCGGATAGGGATCGTCATACAGGATGCGCACCTCGAACCCGCGCAGCCGCTGCGCGAGCGCATGACCGACCTTGCCCATGCCGATGATGCCGACGGTGCGATGGGTGAGCGCGCTGCCGTACAGGATCGGCCGCCATCCCTTGAACCAGCCGGCTCGCACGTAGTCGTCGCCGGCGCGCACGTTGCGTGCGAGGCTCAGCATCAGGGCGAGCGCGAGCTCCGCCGTGGGAATAGTCAGCAGATCAGCCGCCACCGTCAGCCATACGCCGCGCCGGTCGCAGGCCGCCACGTCGAAATTGTCGTAGCCCTTGAGCGCACACGCGATCACGCGCAGCCGCGGGCAAGCCTGCAGGAACGCCTCGTCGACGCGGTCGGGCATGAATGCCATCAGCGCATGCGCCTCGCGACACCGCGCGACGAGCTCGCCGTGCGGCAGCGACTCGACATCGCGGTTGGGGATCACGTGCGCGTGCGGCTCCAGCAGCGCCAGCACTTCGTCGTGAACCTTGTTGCTGATCACGATGGTCGGTTTGTCTCCAGCGCCACCTGGCGGCGCCGCAGTCTGCGTTGTCATGCTTGCTCTCCTGCGCTATTTCAGGCGCCGGCGCAGCCACGCCCCGATCGCATCGACCACGACGACGCACGCGAGAATGGTCAGCAGGATCGCCGCCACCTGGTCGTAATGGATCAGTCGCAACGCAGCCATCAGCTCGAATCCGATGCCGCCGGCACCGACGATGCCCAGCACCGTCGAGGCGCGAAAGTGATACTCCCAGCGGTAGATGGTGATATCGGCCAGTTGCGGGAACACCTGCGGCAGCACGGCATGCGTGATCACCTGGAGTCGCGACGCTCCGGCTGCGCGCGCCGCCTCGAGCGGCTTGGTGTCGACATGCTCGATCGCTTCGGCGAAGAACTTGCCGACCATGCCGACCGAGTGCAGTCCGAGCGCCAGCACGCCGGCCAGCGCGCCGAACCCCACCGCGGCCACGAACACGATTCCCATGATGATCTCTGGAACCGAGCGCAAGCCCGCTAGCAGCGTGCGGGTGATCCGATAGACCAGCGGGTTCGGCGCAGTGTTGGGGGCCGCGAGCAGCGCCAGCGGCAACGAGAATGCAACCGCCAGCACGGTACCGGCGATCGACATCGCCAGCGTGTCGACCAGCGGCCGGACCCAGCTCTGCCAGCGCGAGAAATCCGGCGGCACCATCTCGCTTGCCAGTTGCGCCAGCGCCGGGGCGCCTTCGACGAACCGGGCGGCATCGAAAAAGCCGGTGATCGCGAGCGCCGCGACGCAGACGGCCGCGACGCCGGCACCGAGAACGGCGCTGCGCCGCGTCTGGACGCGTTGCTCCTCGAGCAACGTCGCGACGGTCGAGGATGATCCGCTCATCGAATTTTGGCGATGTCGAGCTTGAGGATCTTCGCCGTCTCGCGCAGCACGTCGTAGGCCTTGTCGTCGGTGGCGGCAAACCCTTCCACCCGGAACGCCTTGAGCACGGCCGGCTCCTTCAGTTCGAGAAACGCCTGGCGGATGGCCTGTTTGAGCTCGGGCGTCAGATCGCCCTGCATGGTGATCGGATAGTTGGGAATCGGCGACGACAGTGCGATCTGCACCACCTTCGATTCGTCGATGGTTTTTCGAGCGACCAGGCTGCGATAGATCTGTTCCGACAGCGCACCGGCCGGCACCTGACCCGCCTGCACCGCGCGCGACACGGCGTCATGCGTGCCCAGGTGGACGACCTTGTAGTCGATGTCGCCGTCCAGGCCGTTCTTGAGCAGATGCGCTCGCGGTGCAAGATGGCTCGAGGTGGAGGCCTGATCGCCGAAAGCGAACGGCCGCCCCTTGATGTCGGCCAGCGCCTTGACCGGTCCGCCCGCCTGGGCGATGAGAATCGAATGGTAGGTCGCGCTGCCTTTCTCGATGCCCACCGCGAACGGCTCGATGTTGGGCGCCTTGGTCTTGGCGAGCA
>CADECO010000183.1:0-1218 GCA_902825905.1 uncultured beta proteobacterium | reverse complement strand
TTCTCGATGCCCACCGCGAACGGCTCGATGTTGGGCGCCTTGGTCTTGGCGAGCACGTACGAGAACGGACCGAAGTAGCCGACCTCGATGCGACCGAAGCGCATCGCTTCGATCATCGAGGAGTAGTCGGTGGTCACGACGATCTCGATGTCCTTCTTCAGCCGCGTGGCCAGATAGGCCTTGAGCGGCTGCGCGTTCTGGATCAGCGTGGCGGCGTTCTCGTCGGGCAGCAGGGCGACGCGCAGCTTCGCGGGGTTCTTGTTCTGCGCATGGACGAGACCCGACAACCCCCACGCGCAGAGCGCGACGAGGCTAAGCCGAAGCAGCGAGCGGCGATTCATGGCGGATGACTTCCTGAGGTTGGAACGAATTCGGGTCATTTCTGCCGGCATCGGCACTGCGCGCGGCGCCCGCGCCATAGATCCGAGCCAGGTCGGCCTCGCCCAGTGCCTGCGCCGGGCCGTCGAAGACGATCTGCCCCGCGCTCAGCGCGACGATCCGGTCGGCGAACCGTCGCGCGAACGGCACCTGATGCAGACTCACAATCGCGGTGATGCCTTCGGTGCGGCAGATATCCCGAAACAATTGCAGCGTGGCCTCGCCGGTACCGGGGTCGAGGCTGGCAACCGGCTCGTCGGCGAGGATGATCGAGGGCTGCTGCACCAGCGCCCGCGCGATCCCGACGCGCTGCTGCTCGCCTCCGGAAAGTTGATCGGCGCGTCGATTGGCGTGAGCGAGCAGCCCGACGCTTTCCAGTGCACCGAGCGCCAGGAACTTCTCTTCGCGCGAGAACGGCGCGAGCGTGCGCACGCTGGAGTGGAACGCCAGCCGGCCGATCAGCACGTTGGCGAGTACGCTGATCCGTCCGATCAGGTGGTGCTGCTGAAACACCATCGCCGTGCCCTGCCGGTGCTTGCGCAGCACGTGCGGCTGGGCGATGTCACCGAGCGAGTCGACCAGTACGCGCCCGCGGGTGGGTTGCACCAGACCGTTCATGGCTCGCAGCAGCGTCGATTTTCCCGCCCCTGAAGGACCGAGCAGAACGGTGAACGCGCCGCGATGAAATTCAACGTTGGTCCGAGCCAACGCCCGGTTGCCGCGCGGGTACACAACCTCCAGGTCGATTGCGGACAGCATGCTTCGGCCCTCCGAGCAAAGACCGCAATCTGCCGCGCGGATATTTCATGCCGATGACCTGAAACTGTCGCGCCGACCAAC
>CADECO010000182.1:7170-10979 GCA_902825905.1 uncultured beta proteobacterium | reverse complement strand
CGCCCTCCCCAAGAGATGGGTACCCCCAACTGTCCTGGAAGCAGATCGGCCCGCCAAGCAGGCCGAACGCCGCATCACTTCGCCTTCTTGGGCGGCAGCGTCGCCACGAACTGCTCGCAGCGGTCGAGCCAAAAGCGAAGTTGGGCGTCGGTCTTCGTGCCCGCGGCATCGACGAACACGTAGCCCTGCATGGGTTTGCCGGTGAAGTCCATCGGACGCACATGTTTGCGGCGCAGCGAGTCCGCGTGGTGGTCTTTGCCCACGCGCGCCATCAGCGCAGCGTCCGACACGCCGACGAACATGAGCCCGTTACGCAGGAAGGCGATGCCGCCGAACATTTTCTTCTCGGTGATGTGCCGATTGCCGTGCAGCGCGGACCGGATCCGCTGGGCGAGGCGTTCGTCGTAGGCCATGGAACTCCCGCGGGCCGAGATCGCCTTTCAGATACGTCAAGGACGGGCGTTGGAAACGCCAGCCAGGGCTTCGTCCATTGAAACCGTTTCGCCGCGGTCGGCTTCGTCGATCGAGAGTTGTAACGCGGCTTCCTCGTCTGCTGTCAATCGAAAGGTCTCGGACGATTCGCGCGCGAGCACCGTGACAACGGCGCCCTCTTCCAACGGCAGCCCTTCAACCACGACCCTGCCTTCGACAACCTTGCCAGTCGCAACTCGCATGCTTGCTCCAATCCGACTTGCCCCGAGCCCGATGCTAACTCGCCCGCATCCGCGCCGCCGCAGCAGTGACCACCTTACAACAGATGCTTCAAATACGGCCGCAGCTGCGGATATCGCGTCCGCGCCTCCTGGAAGTACTCGCTGTATCGGGGCATGGCATCGACAATGTGAGGCACGAGGTCGTACTGCTCGTCGCAGTGGGTCTTGAAGTCGCTTTCGGCGTAAGCGGCCATCGACCAGCGCCGCGACGGCTTCAGGAACGGCGCGCGATTGTCCCAGCAGCACGTGATCAGATCGCGGAACATGTAGCTGCCTGATTCGGGCGGCGGTTCATCGTCGGGCAGCAGGATCGCCATGCGCACCGGTGGCGTGAAGTGGGGATCGCCGAATTCCTTGAAGTCGTAGTTGTCGAGGCCGTGACTGTAGTTGGCGTGGATGATCAGCCCGCTCACCGGGCAGCGGATCTCGGCCGTGTGCTCAGCCTCGCCCAGCATGGCGCCGAGCACCGGAACATCGATCTTGCGCACCGACATCGAGTAGCGCGCAATCGGCTCGCCGCGCTTGATCCACGAATACGACTTGCCTTCGCGCAGCCCGACGAGCGAGCCCGAGTGGCTGAACACATCCGATACCGCCGGCACGAGTAGCATCGACTTGCCGAAGGTGATGCCCGCGGGCACTTCCCCAGGTGGAAGATTGGTGGTCATTCGGCTACGCCTTTGTTCGTTGAACTGGTTCTCGAAGCAACGTTTCGGGCGCGCAACTGGATGACCGCCCCCCTGCCGAAGCCAGCGTGCCCTCAGCGTCCGCCCCATCCCTCTGTGACCTCAGTTCCAGACACCCGCCCTGGCGCTGCCTAGCATGACGGTCATCCGCATCGCCCACAGGAGACACGTCATGACCATCGAAAACGCCGTCCGCACGTTCGCCGGCACCTTCATTCTGGTTTCGCTCGCCCTCGGCGCTGCGGGCAGTCCACTGTTTCACAGCGCCAACTGGCTGTGGTTCACGGCCTTCGTCGGCGCCAATCTCTTGCAAAGCAGCTTCACCGGCTTTTGTCCGCTCGATCGCATCCTCGCCCGGCTGGGCCTGAAAAGCGGCGGCACCGCCTGCGCGAGTTGAGCGATCCACGAACGCGCACGTTCACCAACCACCAAAGGAATCTCGATGAGCAACTATGCATTCGGCAAGACCGTCGCGATGTCGTTCGACGCGGCGGTCGAGAAGGTCACTGCGGGTCTGGCCAAGGAAGGCTTCGGCGTGCTGACCGAGATCGACGTCTCGGCCACGATGAAGAAAAAGATCAACGTCGACGTTCCGCCCTACAAGATCCTGGGCGCCTGCAACCCCCACTTCGCACACAAGGCATTGCAGGCCGAGCCGCAGATCGGCGCGCTCCTGCCCTGCAACGTCGTCGTGCGGCAAGACGCCGACAAGAAAATCTTCGTCGAGTTCATGGACCCGAACGCGATCCTCAAGCTGGTCGACCGCCCCGAAGTGCACGGCCTGGCGGCCGAAGTACGCGCCAAGCTGGAGCGCGTGCTGGCGGCGATGTAGCGACGAAGGCACGGCAAGCCGTCCAACCTCGACCCCCGGTCTATCATTGCAGTCTCGTCTCGCGCGGCGCGGTGCCGCGTGAGCAACTGCAATGCGGACCGCCGATGCCCGATCTGCGCGTGACACTCCTCGAGAAATTTCCTTTCCTGCGCAACCTGCAGCCGGAACGCCTCGACCAAGTGGTGAAGCAGGCCACCGTGCGCACGTTCCCCGCCAAGACCGTGCTGTTCGACGCGCACCAGCGCTGCAGCGGCTTTCCGCTGGTGCTCGAAGGCACCGTGCGCGTCGTCAAATCGGGCCCCAACGGTCGCGAGATTCTGCTCTATCGCGTCGACGGCGGCGACAGCTGCATCCTCTCCGGTGGCTGTCTGATGGCCGATGTGCAGCTCACCGCCACCGGCATCGCCGACACCGAAGTGTCGATCGCGATGATCCCGCCGGCGCTGTTCCGCGAACTGCTTGCGCATGAGCCGGAGTTCCAGCGCTACGTGTTCGGCATGGTCAACGCGCGCCTGGCCGAAGTCATGGAGCTGATCGAGGAAGTCGCCTTTCGCAAGCTCGATGCGCGCCTGGCGCAGTTGCTCATCCATCGCGGGCCGGTTCTGCAAGAGACCCATCAGCGCATCGCTGAAGAACTGGGCAGCGTGCGTGAGATCGTCTCGCGCCTGCTCAGCAACTTCGAATCGCGCGGCTGGGTCAAGCTCGCGCGCGAGCGCGTGACCGTCGTCGATCCGAAGGCGCTCGCCGACCTGGCGCGCGCCTGATCCGCGCGCCCGTCGCCGCGGCCGGCTGGCGGGTCCGGCTCTTTGACGCCGATCAAGCACCACCTCCAGTTCGCGTCGTGAAATGCCGGCACAGGCAACGCTTGCGCATTCCCGCGCAAGTACGCAAGCACACGAGGCGAGCAACGTACCGACATGGCCGAAGTGGCTTCAGCAGTCATGACCCGACCGAGCGTCTCGCTTGCCATCGCGGGCTCGGGTGGCGCGGGCGTGATGACGATCGGCACGATCCTGCTCGAAGCGGCGGCACGCACGGGCTACTACGGTCTGATGCTGCGACGGTTCGGTCCGCAGGTGCGTGGCGGCGAGTCGGTTGCGCTGTTGCAACTCGGCACGCGCCCGATCGCCTCCCCGCCTGACGCCTACGACGCGCTCATCGCCGTCGACTGGCGCAAGCTCGAGACTTTCCTGGACGAGATTCCGCTCACCGATGACAGCATCATCATCGGCGACCCGAAGCATGGCGACCCGCCTGCTGCGCTCGCGACTCGCGCCAGGCGCGTCTTGAACGCGCACTTCGCCGATGTCGCGGCCGAGCATCGCGACGCGCGCGCCAACGTCGTTGCGCTCGGTGTTGCCGGCGCGCTGGTGGGTCTGTCGGAAGACCAGGTGTTGAGCGAACTGCTGCGCCGGCTGCATCACAAAGTGCCGCAAGCGCAGCGTGCGTTCGAAGTGGGCTATCGGTTCGGCGCGTCGCTCGATGCGTCGCTGCGCCTCGATCCGGCCAATCGCGACGATGTGTCAATGCGCCGCGGCGAATCCAAGCGCGACGGCGAACCCGGAGGCGACGGCGCAC
>CADECO010000182.1:4526-7070 GCA_902825905.1 uncultured beta proteobacterium | reverse complement strand
TCAATGCGCCGCGGCGAATCCAAGCGCGACGGCGAACCCGGAGGCGACGGCGCACGCTGGCTGCTGAGTGGCAATCAGGCGCTCGGGCTTGGCGCGCTACGCGGCGGTGTGAGATTCGTCGCGGGTTATCCGATCACGCCCGCCACCGAGATCGCTGAATGGCTCGAGCCGCGCCTGCACAGTCTTGGCGGCACTTTCGTGCAGGCAGAAGATGAACTGGCGGCGATGGCGATGGTAATGGGCGCTTCGTTCGGCGGCGCACCGGCGATGACGGTCACGTCCGGGCCCGGCTTGTCGCTGATGATTGAATCCCTCGGGCTTGCCACTGCTGCCGAGGTGCCGGCGCTGGTGGTCGACGTGCAGCGCATCGGGCCTTCCACCGGCATCCCGACCAAGAGCGAGCAGTCCGATCTCAATCTCGCGGTGTACGGGGCACACGGCGAAGCGCCGCGCGTGGTGGTGGCGCCCACGGCGATCCATGACTGCGTGCCGACCACGCATTGGGCACTCGAGTTGGCCGAGTCACTGCAGACGCCGGTCGTGCTGCTTTCCGATCAGCAGCTCGGGCAGTCGTATGCCGTGGTCGACGCCGTGCCTGCTGCGCGCGATGGCGCGGCGAATCAGGCGAAGACTCGCGTGGTGAGCGTCGACCCCGCGGCCCAGCGCTATGCGAATACGCGCTCAGGCATATCGCCGATGGTGCTGCCCGGCACCGAGTTCGGGCACTGGGTCGCCGAAGGTCTCGTGCACGGCGAATCGGGCATGCCTTCCACCGCACCGAACGATCACCTCGCGCAACTCGACAAGCGTTCGCGCAAACTGTTGCAGCACGACTACGGTGAGCACTGGGCGCAGTGCATCGGCGATGGCGATCTGGCCGTGCTCACCTGGGGATCGGCGACCGGCGCCACGTTCGATGCCATCGGCCGCCTGCACGCCGACTCCGCCAACCTGCGCGGCGTAGCGCTACGGTTGCTCGCGCCGCTACCGACCGAACGTCTGCTTGCGACGTTGCACGGCGTGCGCGCGCTGCTGGTGGTCGAGCAGAACCACAGCGCGCAACTGTTCCGACTGCTGCGCGCGTTCGGCGAGTTTCCGTTCAGCCTCGCGAGCTACGCGCGCCCCGGTCCGCTGCCGCTGCGTCCGGGCGAGATCGAGCAGGCGATCATCCGTTGGAGACACATTCAGTGAACGCCGCTGCGCGCGTACTCACCGCCAAAGACTACAAATCCGCACACACACCGATCTGGTGCCCGGGCTGCGGCGACTTCGGCGTGCTCGCCGCGCTCGAACGCGGATTGGCTGCGCTCGGCACCCCGCCTGATCAAGTCGCGATCGTCTCGGGCATCGGCTGTTCGTCGCGACTGCCTGCGTACACCACCGCGTACGGATTTCACGGCGTGCACGGACGTGCGCTGCCGCTGGCCACGGGCCTCAAGTTGAGCCGCCCCGATCTCGAAGTCATCGTGGTGAGCGGCGACGGCGATGCGTACTCGATCGGCGGCAATCACTTCCTGCATGCGTGCCGGCGCAACGTCGATCTGCTGTGCATCGTGATGGACAACCACGTGTACGGCATGACCAAGGGCCAGCCCTCGCCCACCACGGAGCTGGGCTGGCACGGCTCGCTTGCCACGGCTGGCACCGACGTGCGGCCGTTGAATCCGCTCGCGCTGGCGATCGCAGCGGGTGCGAGCTACGTCGCGCGCGGCTTCTCGGGCGATCCCAACGGGCTGGCGAAGATGATCGTCGAAGCGGTGCAGTGGCCTGGGTTCGCGCTCATCGAAGTGCTCAGTCCGTGCGTGACCTACCGGCCCGAGCAGGCGCAGTGGAAAGACCAGGTCTATCGCGCCGTGCAGCAACCGTTCGCCGACATCCCCGCAGCCGCACGCGCCTTGCTGGAAGACGATGGCTTCGGATTGGGCGTGTGGTTCAAAGGGGAGCGCATGCACGCACGGGCGGCGAGCCGTGCACGGACCACGCTCGCCGCGATCGAACAGGAGTTCGCACGATGAGCACATCGACCGGGCAACCCGCAGTACACGCATTCACCTCGCTGCGCGACTTCTATGCGCATGCGCTGGCCATCGAGCAAGAGGCTGCACAGCGCTATCAGGAGCTCGCCCAGCAGATGGTGCTGCACCACAACCCGGCGGTGGCCGAGACGTTCGAGCGACTGGCGCGGCTCGAAGCCGACCATGCCGAACGCATCGCCAAGGCGGCCCCCGACGTGGACACCTCCACCATTCCCTCGTGGGAGTACCGCTGGGAGGGTGTGGAATCGCCCGAAGCCACCGACTACGCGCATGCGCACTATCTAATGACGCCGTTTCATGCGCTCGAACTGGCGCTGGTGAACGAGCGGCGCGCGCTCGCGTTCTTCCAGGCGGTGGCGCGCAGCACGCCTAACCACGAGATCGCGCGGCTGGCCGACGAGTTCGCGCGCGATGAGCAAAGCCATGTCGCCCACGTTGAAGCGGCACTTGCGCGGGCGGAACGGCCGAGCGTCGGCTTCGATCACGACTGGGACGAGCCGCGCGAGAT
>CADECO010000182.1:0-4426 GCA_902825905.1 uncultured beta proteobacterium | reverse complement strand
GGGCGGAACGGCCGAGCGTCGGCTTCGATCACGACTGGGACGAGCCGCGCGAGATCGATTGAGCCGCGCGTTGCGAAAGACCGGCGTCGGCGGCATCACGCGCGCGCCACTGCGCAATGCCCTTGCGCTTTCGCAAGGCCCATCCGTAGCCACGGCGTAAGGTGATGCAAGGTTTATCCGGAGGAATTCGCCATGGCACTCAATGTCGGAACCGTCGCCAGCCGCATCGTCGTCGTCGCCGAATCGCGCACACCCGTGGTACGCGTAGCGCAACTCATGCGCGAGAACCACATCGGTGCGGTGATCGTCATCGAGGATGCGGCGCCACGTAATCGGCCGGTCGGCATCGTCACTGATCGTGATCTGGTCATCGAAGTGCTCGCCATGGACGTGAACCATCAGACGCTCACTGCCGGCGACGTGATGACCGCGAACGTGCAGACCGTGCGCGAGAGCGACGCGGTTTTCGATGCAGCCGAGGCGATGCGGCGCTCGGGCGTGCGTCGCCTGCCCGTGGTCGACGTTGAGGACCGGTTGGTGGGCATCGTCACGTTCGACGATCTGGTCGAACTCCTCGCGCAGGAGTTGGGCAGCCTCGCGAGCACGATCCGACGCGAGCAGCGAGCCGAGGCGAAGGCACGCAAGTAGCGCGACTCGCCGGAACGACTGACCAAATTCGGAGACGCGGCAATGAAAGGTGCGCCTCAGGACCAGCGTGCCCACGGATAGTTGACACCCCGACACGGGATCGGTTGATCCAGATCAAACTGCCTGCGCCTTGCTGGAGCACGCTCGAAGCCACAACAACTTCGGGGGAGCCTTCGCATGGCGAACCGCAGCGAACCGATCCAGGACATCGCGCACCTCGGCAACGTCGAGCTGCTCACACCGAAGCTCGATGCCACCACCTGGTACTTCCGCGATGTGCTGGGCATGGAGGTCGTCCACCAGCGCGGTGATTCGGTATATCTGCGCGGGTATGGTGACTACGCTGCCAGCACGCTCAAGCTGACCGCGGCCAAGCTGCCTGGCGTCGGCTGCATTTCATGGCGCACCGTGAGTCAGGCTGCGCTCGAGCGGCGCGTCGCCGCGATCGAAGCGAGCGGCCTGGGTCTGGGCTGGCGCGACGGCGACTTCGGACGCGGGCGCACCTATGCGTTTCGCGATCCCGACGGCCATCAGATGGCGGTCTATTTCGACGAGCAGCGCTACCAGGCTCCGCCCGAACTCAAATCCACGTTGAAGAATCTGCCGATGAAGTATCCGGCACGTGGTGTCTCGGTGCGTCGGATCGATCACCTCGCGTTGCTGGCCACCGATGTCGCCGCCAACCGCCGCTTCGCCCAGGAGCAACTCGGCTTCCGCTTGCACGAGCAAGTCCGCTTCGCCTCCGGCACGGTGGAGATCGGCTCGTGGCTCAGTTCGTCGATCGTCCATCACGAGGTGGCGTACGTCATCGACAACCGCGGCGTGGGCGGACGGCTGCATCACTTTTCACTGTGGGTCGACAACCGCGAAGACGTGCTGCGTGCCGCCGACGTGCTGGTGGAGAACGGCATCAAGATCGAGGCCGGCCCCTCCAAGCACAATAACTCGCAGGGCTTCTATCTCTACTCCTTCGAGCCCGGCGGCAATCGCATCGAGGTGTATTCGGGCAGCTACCTGATCCACGCGCCCGACTGGCAGCCGGTGCTGTGGAACGAGGAAGAGCGCGGCACCGGCGTGTACTGGGGTGCACCGCTGCCCGACAGCTTCATCAACTACGCCACGCCCGACGTGCAGGCGCCCAAGACCGCCGCTGCCGAGCGCGTGCCGGCGTTCGATCCGCACTGATCCGGCGTACCGCGCCTCGCCTACGCCCACGCACGACCATCACAACATCCGGGAGACAACCATGCTCAGATCGCTGCAACACGTCGCGTTGACCGTTCCGAACCTGGAAACGGGTCGCCGCTTCTATGAATCGATGGGCATGCAGACCGCGCCACTCGGCAGTGATCTCATGTTCCGCTGTGTCGGGCGCGGCCAGGACCAGGTACGGCTGCGCGAAGGTCCGCGCAAGAAATTCTGGTACGTGAGCTTCGGCGCAACGCCTGCCGACATCAGCGCGATCAAGCAGCGCCTCGAAGCGCGCGGCACCAAACTGCTCGATGCCCCGACGCAAACGAGCGGCGACGGAATCTGGTTCCACGACATCGACGGCGATCTGGTGAACGTGCGCGCTGCCACCGACACGCCGCAGACCCGTCCGCCGGTGTTGCTCAACAACGCCGGAGACTTCAAACGCTTGGGCCGGCGCGGCGCCCCGGATCGCAATATAGAAGCCACGCCGCGGCGCCTGGGCCACATCCTCAAGTTCTCCACCGACGTGCAGCGCACGATCGACTTCTACACGCAAGCGCTGGGAATGAAACTCTCCGACAAGATCGGTGATCTGGCGATGTTCCTGCGCTTAGGCGGCGACAGTGACCATCACGTGCTGGCAGTGGCCAAGAGTGAAGGCACCGGGTTGCACCACATGAGCTTCGAGATGGGCAACCTTGATCAGATCCAGTTCTGCGCGGGACGCATGATCGACGCAGGCTACAAGGACGGCTGGGGCGTGGGCCGGCACATCTACGGTTCGAACTACTTCCACTACATCCGCGATCCGTGGAACGGATTGGTCGAGTACTTCTGGGATATCGATTTCATTCCCGGTGAGGCGACCTGGCAGGTGGAGAACGCACAGGCCGGTCCGGAAGCGCTCTATCAGTGGGCCACCAGCGAGCCGCCGGCCGATTTCCTGAAGAACTACGAACTGCATTGAATCGAGAGAAACGGAATCAAGAGGAGCGGGAACGACGGCGGCCGGTCTGAGGGGAGTCGGACTGGCCGCCGTGTGGTACGCGCTTCGAGTATTCAGCTGATCGCGATCGACTTGCCCCGAGCGCCGGGCCTCTTCGGCAGGCTGAGTGCGAGCACCCCATCACGAAAGCTCGCGGCTGCCTTGCCCGCGTCGACCTCGGCATCAAGGAAGATGCGTCGTGATCGCGTACCGTGCACCCGCTCGCGCACCACGTGGCGCACGCCCTTCTGCTCGACCTCGACCATTTCGACTTTCGCGCTGATGGTGACCCGATCACCGGCGATCGCGACGTCGATGTCCTCCTTGCGCGCGCCGGGAATATCGGCCTTCACGTAGTACATCGCATCGCTCTCGTCGATGTCGACCGCGATCTCCTGCTCGGAGTCGCGAGTGCCGTACCACGGCTGCGCGCGCACCAGATCGAACGGATCGTCGACCGACGCGCGCGCAACGCGACGCGACGGCCCGCGTTTCACTTTGACCTCTCTCACCATGGCGACCTCGGCAGGATTGGGTGCTCCGGATGACATGGTGGCATCCGCGCTGCCAGTGCACGCGAACGAGCGTTTCGTCGTCGTTGTAGTGGCACTTCAGTTCGCCCTGATGCGCGTGATGCAACGCGTCGCCCAGGCCGCGCGCCAGGTGGACGTCGGTGGTGGTGATCATGACGTGATCGGCGTGTTCCTCGATCGCCATGATCCGCTCGAGCGCGTGTTCGGCCTTGACGCGCGCCTCGTGGTTGCGCACCAGATTGAGGAGCTCCGCGCGGTGCGCCTGCATGAACGATCCTTCCAGCCGCACGTAACCGGCGGGCTGCTTTTCCTTGATGCGCTCGCACGCCGGGCAGCGCGCTTCGGCGGCCTCGGCATGCCGTGTGCCCCATTGCCATCGTCCGCGCTCGAACACCGCGCCGCAGTCCGGACACGCCGCATGCCCCGCCGGTTTGCCCTTGTGCTTGTAGGGATCGTGATCGGGTGTCGTCATCACCTGCATCTGCCGGTGACTGGTATGTCCGCGACGCGGCTTCATGGTCTGACTCCTTCGTTCTGCACGAGGCGCATTCTAGGAACGGCGGGCCCCATCGCCGTTTGACGACTGTCAATCGGCCGGGTCGCACGCGATCCGGCACGCATCGATCCGCCAATGGGAGCGGCCAGGCGCGCGTCACTTGCGATCCGTCAACGCCGGTGTCGCGCGTAGCGCGAACATCGCACCATGCGTGATCCCACAAGTTCCGTGCTGCGCCCGCTTGGCAACGTCGCCATTGCGCTGGTCGTATCGAGCGTTTTCGTCGCATCGTTCGCCCACGGGCAATCCACCCCCAGCGACTTTCGTCAACACGAACTGACGCGTCTGTTGCTGCAGGACTGCACGCAATGCCATGGCATGCGGCTCACCGGGGAATCGGCGCCACCGCTGACCGGTGCTGCGCTCGCCGGCAAATCCAACCGTCAGCTGATTGAAGTGATTCTGCACGGGCAGCACCGGTCACCGATGCCCGCGTGGGCAAGCAAGCTGAGCGAAGGCGAAGCCGAGTGGATGGTGCAGCGCCTGCGCGAAGGCCCGCTCGACGTGCGT
>CADECO010000181.1:7585-11017 GCA_902825905.1 uncultured beta proteobacterium | reverse complement strand
ACGATGGCGTTCGTGCGCATCCTCACCACGCTGCTGCGCGACAAGGAGATCGGCAAGAAGATCGTGCCGATCGTGCCCGATGAAGCGCGCACCTTCGGCATGGAAGGCATGTTCCGCCAGCTTGGCATCTATTCGGCCGAAGGGCAGAAGTACGAGCCGGTCGACAAAGACCAGGTCATGTACTACCGCGAAGACAAGGCTGGCCAGATCCTGGAGGAAGGGATCAACGAAGCCGGCGCGTTTTCATCGTGGATCGCCGCCGCCACGTCGTACTCGACCAACGGCGTGAACATGATTCCGTTTTTCATCTTCTATTCGATGTTCGGGTTCCAGCGCGTGGGCGACCTCGCCTGGGCCGCCGGCGATCTGCGCGCCCGCGGCTTCCTGCTCGGCGCTACCGCCGGCCGCACCACGCTGAACGGCGAAGGGTTGCAGCACGAAGACGGACACAGCCACATCCTGTCCTCGGTCGTCCCGAACTGCGTGTCGTACGACCCGACCTTCGCGTACGAAGTGGCCGCCATCATCCAGCACGGGCTGGCGCGCATGCTCGAGAACCAGGAGGACGTGTTCTATTACATCACCGTGATGAACGAGAACTACCCGCACCCTGGCATGCCCGAAGGCGTGGCCGGTGACATCATCAAGGGGATGTATCTGTTCAGCGAAGGTACCGCCGAGAAAAAGAAAGGCGCCAAGGGTGACGCCTTGCGCGTGCAACTGCTGGGCTCCGGCACGATTCTGCGCGAAGTGATCGAAGCCGCCGCGCTGCTGCAGAACGATTGGCAGATTGCCGCGGACGTGTGGAGCTGCCCCAGCTTCACCGAACTGCGCCGCGATGGCCTTGATTGCGACCGCTGGAACATGTTGCACCCCGAGGCCAAGCCGCGCCTGGCGCACGTGACGCAGTGTCTGGCGTCGCGGTCCGGTCCGGTGGTGGCCGCGACCGACTACATGAAGACCTTCGCCGATGGCATCCGCCCGTTCATTCCGCGCGATCGCCTTTATCGTGTGTTGGGCACCGACGGATTCGGACGGTCCGACACCCGCGCGAAGCTGCGCGAGCACTTCGAGGTCAACCGCTTTTTCGTCGTGGTCGCGGCGCTCAAGGCCTTGTCCGACGAGGGCAGAATCCCCACCGCAGTGGTCGCGCAGGCGATCGCCAAGTACGCAATCAATCCGGACAAGGTCAATCCGGCCTACGCTTAGAGCCTTTCCAAACGCATCACTTCCCGCCGCGAGCCGCGTCAACAAAAACATGGGTGCCATCAAGGAAGTCTTCGTCCCCGATATCGGCGATTTCAAGAGCGTCGACGTCATCGAGGTGCTGGTCAAGCCGGGCGACGTCATCGCTGCCGAGCAGTCGCTCATCACCGTGGAATCCGACAAGGCGACCATGGAGATCCCGTCGCCAGGTGCTGGGGTCGTCAAGGAGTTGAGAGTCAAAGTCGGCGATCAAGTCGCCGAAGGTACGGCGATCCTGGTCATCGAGGCGGCCGATGCAGCGCCTGACGCGGGCAAAGCGAGCACAGTCGCGGCACCTGCGGCAACTGCGCCAGCTCAGCCCAAGGCCGCAGCGCCGGCTCCAACGACATCGGCTCCAGCGCCTGCAGCGGCCGCGGTATCGAAACCCGCTGCGATGCCAGCGTCGCAAAGTGCGCCGATGCGTACCGACTTCGCGCCCACCACCAAGGCGCATGCATCTCCGGCGGTTCGCAAGTTCGCGCGCGAACTCGGCGTCGACGTCGACAGCGTTGCTGGCACTGGTCCCAAAGGGCGTGTGCTGCAGTCCGACGTGCAGCAGCACGTGAAATCGCAACTTGCCGGTGGAGCGCCGGTTGCGCGCGCCGGCACGTCGATGGGTGGACTCAATCTGCCCGCCTGGCCGGTGGTCGATTTCGCCAAGTTCGGTCCGATCGAGCTGCAGCCGCTGCCGCGCATCAAGAAGATCTCCGGGCCGAATCTGGCACGCAATTGGGTGATGATTCCGCATGTCACCAGCAACGACGAGGCCGACGTCACCGACCTCGAAGCGCTGCGCGTCCAGCTCAACAAGGAAAACGAGAAGACCGGCGTGAAGATCACGATGCTCGCGTTCGTGATCAAGGCATGCGTGGCCGCGCTCAAGAAATTCCCGGATTTCAATTCGTCGCTCGATGGCGACAACCTGGTGCTCAAGCGCTACTTCCACATCGGCTTCGCCGCCGACACCCCCAACGGGCTGGTGGTCCCGGTCATCAAGAACGCCGACCAGAAAGGTGTGGTCGAGATCGCGCAGGAAACCAGCACGCTGGCTGCCAGTGCACGCGAGGGAAAACTCAAACCGACCGACATGCAGGGCGGCACGTTTTCCATCTCCAGCCTGGGTGGCATCGGCGGCACCAGCTTCACGCCGATCATCAATGCCCCGGAGGTGGCCATCCTGGGCGTGTCGAAGTCAGTGATGAAGCCGGTGTGGAACGGCAAGGAGTTCGCGCCGCGGTTGATGCTGCCGCTGTCGCTGTCGTATGACCATCGAGTGATCGATGGCGCAACCGGCGCGCGCTTCAACGCCTATCTTTGCGCGTTGCTTGCCGACCTGCGTCGCACGTTGCTGTAGATCGCGCGTCCATCAACCCGATCCGACGAATACGAAGAGTCCGAAGCGCGTGAAGAGCGCCGCCTGACACGGCATGACCACGATCGTCGTCACCAAGAAGAACGGGGCCGTGGCCATCGGCGCCGACAGCCTGACCACGTTCGGTGATACGCGTCTGGCCGATCACCACAAGCGCGTGCACGATAAGATCCTGCACGTGAAGGACTCCTACATCGCGCTGTGCGGCAGCTCGGCGCACTACGTGGTGATGGAGAACGTGCTGACCAAGGCCGACTTCGTCGATCTGAACTCGCGCTCGGGTGTGTATGAGACCTTCCGCCGGCTGCATCCGCTGCTCAAGGAGCACGCCTTCCTCAACCCGAAGGAAGACGACGCCGATCCGTACGAGTCATCGCAGATCACCGCGCTGGTCGCCAACGCGAGCGGTATCTACGGCGTGTACTCGTATCGCGAAGTGTTCGCCTTCGAGCGTTTCTGGGCGGCGGGTTCAGGGCGCAACTACGCGCTCGGGGCGATGTATGCGGCCTACGATCGCGCCCGGACGGCCGAAGATCTGGCGCGGATCGGCGTGCAGGCCGGCATCGAATTCGACAAGAACTCGGGCGGACCGCTCGAGATCCATACCTTCAACGTGAGCGGTACTGCAAGGCGAGGCAAGCGATGAGCGCAGTCGAGGTCAAGGTACCCGACATCGGCGATTTCAAGACCGTCGATGTGATCGAGGTGCTGGTCAAGCCCGGAGACTCGGTTGCCACGGAGCAGAGCCTGATCACACTCGAGTCCGACAAGGCGACGATGGAGATCCCGTCGTCGCATGCGGGCGTGGTGCGCGA
>CADECO010000181.1:4306-7485 GCA_902825905.1 uncultured beta proteobacterium | reverse complement strand
GTCGTCGGCAAGCTCACCGGCGGCCTCGCATCGATGGCCAAGATGCGCAAGGTCACGGTGATGCAGGGCGTGGGCTCGTTCGTCGACCCGCACCATCTCGCGGTGCAGACCGCAACCGGTCGCAAGGTCGTGCGCTTTGCCAACGCGATCATTGCGGCGGGCTCGCAATCGGTGAAGCTGCCGTTCATGCCGGAAGACCCGCGCATCGTCGACTCCACCGGCGCGCTCGAGTTGCGCGCGTTGCCCGCCAAGATGCTGGTGGTGGGCGGCGGCATCATCGGATTGGAAATGGGCACGGTGTATTCGACGCTCGGCACGCGGCTCGACGTGGTCGAGCTACTCGATGGTCTGATGCCCGGCGCCGATCGCGATCTGGTACGTGTGTGGCACAAGCTGAACGATCGTCGTTTCGATCGCGTGATGCTCAAGACCAAGGTGGTCAAAGCCGAAGCGAAGGCAGCCGGCATCGACGTGTGGTTCGAAGGTGAACAGGCGCCGAGCGGTCCGCAGCGCTACGACATGGTGCTGTCCGCGGTCGGACGCAGCCCCAACGGCAAGCGCATCAGCGCCGAGGCCGCCGGAGTGATAGTCAACGAGCGCGGCTTCATTCCGGTCGACTCACAGATGCGTACCAACGTGGCGCACATCTATGCGATCGGTGACATCGTCGGCCAGCCGATGCTCGCCCACAAGGCGACCCATGAGGGACACGTTGCAGCGGAGGCGGCCGCGGGGCAGAAATCGCACTTCGATTCGCGCGTGATTCCGTCGGTGGCCTACACCGATCCGGAGATCGCCTGGGTCGGAGTGACCGAGGACGAGGCGAAGAAGCAAGGTCGCAAACTCGGCAAGGCGGCGTTTCCATGGAGTGCGTCGGGGCGCGCGATCGCCAACGGGCGCGACGAAGGCATGACCAAGCTGCTGTTTGACGAAGACACGCATCGCATCGTCGGTGCCGGCATCGTCGGGACGCACGCGGGCGATCTGATCGGTGAGCTCGCGCTGGCGGTCGAGATGGGCGCGGATGCGACCGACATCGGCAAGACCATCCACCCGCATCCGACGCTCACCGAATCGGTGGGGCTGGCCGCCGAGTTGTACGAGGGCGTGTGTACCGATCTGCCGCCTTCCAGAAAGCAGCGCTCGGAGAGCGCGTGAGGCGAGCCTGTCGGTAGCAGCCAAAGCGGAAATGAAAACGGGGCGCTTGAGCGCCCCGTTTGACTTGCTTCGATCGCCTGGTTCGTGGGTCTACAACCGGCCGCGCAGCGAGTTGAGCAGCGAGTCGAACTCGTTACCCTGTGAGACCTGACCCTTCGGCGTGAGCTGGTTGATGATCTCGGGCAACACCGAGGAGAGACTGCCCGCGGTCTGCTGCGAGTCGAGGCCGAGCTGCTGCCCCCACTGCTGCATCTGACCCTGTCCGAAAACCTTCATCAGATCTTCCGGCGAGATCGGCATGTTGGCGCCGGTGCCGACCCACGATTGCGCCTGTTGACCGAAGCCCGCGCGGGTGAACTGCTCGATGATCGAGCCCAGACCGCCCCCCGCTTGTCCACCCTGTTGGCCGCCCTGCAGCATGCCCAGCACCAGATTGATCAGATTGGCCTTGTTGCCGCCGCCCAGCATCTGGCTCACTGCGCTGCCGATCAATGAATCAAGCAATCCCATGTCTTCTCTCCTTTAAAACGGACCCGCAACGGTCCAGTCGCTTCATCGAAGGGGGCGCACCGGATCGACGTCGATCGGCGCCCGCGTCCCACCAACCGCACTCCAGTTGCATCGGGTGCGCGATGCGAGGCAGTGTACGTGATCGCGGTTAGAATCGCGCGCCCCCAAACCCGGAGGGCGGATGCCCACGCGTCGCCAATTGTCAGGGATCGACCCGTGTGTTGCTGCATGCACGGCGATGCCCGATGACTGTTCCCGGTATTGCGCCGGCCCTCAACGTCTCGACCATGAATCAGGATGACCTCAAGCGCGCCGTCGCGCGCGCCGCGATCGATTACGTGATCGACGGCGCATGGATTGGCGTCGGCACCGGCTCGACCGCGAACTTCTTCATCGATGCGCTGGGCCAGATCAAGCATCGTATCCGCGGGGCGGTAGCCAGCTCCGAACGAACGGCCGAGCGGCTGCGTGCACTGGGCGTTCCTCTGGCGGACTTGAATGAAGTGGATGATCTGCCGATCTACGTCGATGGCGCCGACGAAGTGACGCGCGATCTGTGCATGATCAAAGGCGGCGGCGGTGCGCTGACGCGCGAGAAGATCGTCGCTGCAGTGGCCGGGCGGTTCGTGTGCATTGCCGATGAATCGAAACTCGTGGCACGACTGGGGCGATTTCCCCTGCCGCTGGAGGTCATTCCGATGGCGCGCGCGCACGTTGCCCGCGAACTGTCGCGCCTTGGCGGCACGCCACGATTGCGCGAGGGATTCGTCACCGACAACGGCAACATGATCCTCGACGTGCACGACCTGCGCATCGATGATCCCGTCGGATTGGAACGCAGCCTCAACGACATCACCGGTGTCGTGACGAACGGGCTGTTCGCGTTGCGCCGCGCCGACGTGCTGCTGCTTGGATCGGCGCAGGGCGTGCAGCGCAGCGGCAGCGCATAAAGTTCGAAGGGTATCGACGATGAGATGGGCAGAATTCAACGACACCGCATTCAATCGAATCGCGCGCGTCGCGATTGCAGTATTGGTGCTGGCGCTTGCCGCGACCCATGCCACGGCACAGGGCGCACGCATGGGCAATCCCGATCAGCGCAGCCCGGGCTGGTGGACCGCTGCGGCGCGCATCCTCGCCGGCATGCCTATCGACGAATCCGACGAGCTGGCTGCGCTTGCCAAGCGCCGCAGCGTCGTGCAGCACCAGGCCGCGTTCGGTCAGTCGTGGGAGCGCTTCAACAAGGAGCGGCTCGGCCCGGCAGCGGCCTTCTCGGCAGGCGAGATCGCGAATCATCCGGCTGCGGGCGGTCCGCTCTACTACCCGTTCAGTGGCCCCGATGTGCTGTACGCGCTGGCGTTGTTCCCGCGTGCCAACGACCTGGTGCTCACCGGCCTGGAGCCGGTGGGTGAGCTGCCCGATATCACCCGGCTCGATGAGAACGCGCTCGGCGCGAGTCTGGGCGAGTTGCGCCGCTCGTTGAACGCGGTGCTGTCGTTCAGCTTCTTTCG
>CADECO010000181.1:0-4206 GCA_902825905.1 uncultured beta proteobacterium | reverse complement strand
TCCGCGTCGTACCTGATGCATAAATCGTACTTCTCGCAGGTACGCACCTTCGTGCTCGATCGTAGTGCGCTCGTGCTGCAGGACGACTCGGGCATTCCGCTGCGGTATTTCGGCGAGGCACAATGGGAGCGGCGGATGTACGGTGCCTACGTCGGGCCGATCCAGCTGTTCGCGAACTGGTATCAGAAGGATATGAAAGCGGCCTACGATCGCGCCGCCAAGCCGATCGATTTCGGCATCGGCTACCAGTTCGTGAGCCGGCGAAGCAATCTGCAGCTGTTCAGCAGACGCGCCGCGGTGGCCGCGCGGTAGCGACTATCCGAACTCGGGGACTCGCCCCGGCTGCGCCAGCGGATCGAAGGCGCGCGCCCGATCAGCGCGGCGGCGGCACGAAGCCCGACGCGTCATCGGCCCCGCCGGTGAAGAAGAACTTCTCGGTCTGCTCCATCAGGTATTTGCGCGCTTTCGCATCGGCGAGCGAGAGGCGATTTTCGTTGATCAGCCGGGTCTGCTGCTGGATCCACATCTGCCACCCTTCCTTCGAAACATTCTCGAAGATGCGCTTGCCCAACGCACCGGGCAGCGGCGGAAAATCCAGCCCTTCGGCCTGCCGCCCCAGCTTCACGCATTCAACCATTCGCGTCATCGTCGATTCCTCAGGGAACCTCTGCATGACCTGCCTCGGGAATGCAGAGGTCCCAAATTTTTCAGGGAGTTACGAGGGGGCGAGCCCCCTTGTTCAAACACTTCTCAGATCTTCTTCATCAATATATGTGAGCGGCGCTGCAGGTTGTACAGCCCCTTTTTTTCACTCGGCAGCCGATCGACCGTCGTCTCGCGAAACCCGCGTTCCACGAACCAGTGCATGGCGCGCGTGGTGAGCACGAACAGTCGGCGCAACCCTTGCCTGCGCGCGCGCTCGGTGATCGCATCGGCGAGCTTGTCACCGTAACCATCGCCGCGCGACTCGGGCCGCACGGCCAGGCAGGCGAGTTCACCGGCGCGGTCCTGCGCGAACGGGTACAGCGCCGCGCAACCCAGGATCACCCGGTCGTGCTCAAGCACGACGAAACGATCGATCTCGCGTTCCAGGATCTCGCGACCGCGATGCACCAGGGTGCCGTCGGCCTCCAGCGGTTCGATCAATTGCAGAATGCCGCCGACATCGTCGATCGTGGCCTGCCGCAGACGCTCGAGCTTGTCGGAGGTGATCATGCTGCCCGAGCCGTGATGCGTGAACAGCTCGATCAGCAGCGAGCCGTCGATCTTGTGGCTCACCACGTGCGCACGATCCACCCCGGCGCGCACCGCCTCCGCGGCATGAGCGAGAAACAACCGCGTGTCGTCGGTGAGATGCGCGCCACCCGCTGCCAGCACCCGATCGGCTTCGGCTGCCGACACCTCGGGCATGAACTCACCCGACTCGTTCAGCACCGGTGCATCCGACAGGAATACCAGCTTCTCCGCATGCAGTGCCTTGGCGGTGGCCACGGCGACGTCTTCCATCGCCAGGTTGAAGACCTCGCCGGTGGGGGAGTAGCCGATCGGCGACACGATCACGATGTTGCCCGCGTTCAGGCAGCCTTCGATCGCCGCGGCGTCGATCTTGCGCACCGTGCCGGTGTGTTGGAAATCGACGCCGTCGTGCACGCCGAGCGGCTGCGCGGTGATGAAATTGCCCGAGGCGGTGTTGATCGCAGCGCCAGCCATCGGCGTATTGGGCAGGCCCTGCGAGAGCAGCGCGTCGATCTCCACCCGCAGCAGCCCGACAGCCTCTTTCACGCACTCGAGTGCCACGGGATCGGTGATGCGCCAGTTGTTGTGATAGCGCGAGCGTGCCTTGCGCTGACGTAGCTGCGATTCGATTTGCGGTCGCGAGCCGTGCACCAGCACCAACCTGATGCCGGCGCTATGCAGCAGATTCAAGTCGTGGGTCAGGATCACGAAGCGGCGCTTGTCGACGACTTCGCCGCCGAACGCCACCACGAAGGTGCGGCCGCGGAATGCGTGGAAGTAGGGGGCGACCGAGCGGAACCAGGCCACGAACTGCGAGGCGTCCATTTCGGAGGAGCGTTTGTTCTGCATGGCGCGGCTCGATGATTCAAGGCGGGCGGGCGGATTCTACGTGAGCCCACCGTGCATCGGCGCGTTCGGTTTGTCCCTGGAGCTCAACGCGCTCAGCAATCGCCCCACAGCGCCTGCAGCGTGGCGATTACTGCGAGCGGCGCCGTTTCGGTGCGCAAGATGCGCGGCCCGAATCGCACCGACGTGAAGCCGCGATCAGCCAGCAGCGCGCGCTCGTCCTGAGCCAGTCCGCCCTCCGGGCCCACGAACAGCAGCACACGCCGGTCGGACTCGGCCGGAGGCTTCAAGTCGCGGACGAGCGTGCGCGCGGTGGGATCCAACGCGATCCGGACCGCAGCGTCGGGCACTGCGCCGATGAACTGCTCGAAGCGCTGCGCGACCAGCACCTCGGGAATGCGGTTGCGCCGGCTTTGTTCGCAGGCGGCGATCGCGACGTTCTGCCAGTGCGTTTCACGGCGTTCCTGCCGTTCGCTCGATAGCCGAACGATCGATCGGCTGGTAATCACCGGCGCGATGCATGCGACCCCCAGCTCGGTGGCTTTCTGAATCACCCAGTCCATGCGATCGGCCGCACACACGCCCTGCGCCAGCGTGATCGACAATGGCGATTCGGTGTCGTGCGCGATCGCATCACGGATCTGCACGATGGCCCCGCGCTTGGCGAGCTCGATCAGCTCTGCGCCGTATTCGACGCCGTCGCCATTGAACAGCGACACTCGGTCGCCGCGTCGCAGTCGCAAGGCCTGCACGTGGCGCGAGGTCGGCGCATCGAGCGTGAGGGTCGTGTTCACGTGCAGTCGCGCCGCCACGTGGAAGCGCGGCGCGCGAGGCTGCGGGGCTGTTAAAGGGTCGGACGGCTGCTCTTGCATGTTAAGATTTTTTCAGTGGCCTGGAATTCTATCGCCGCCCTCCCTCCAGAAGCGCGTGCGCATCGCCGGATCGACGTCCGATGATGTGACCATCACCGCATCCGCAGGCGGTCCCGGCCCGTACATCCCAACCCGCCGATTGCTATCCAACTCCATGCTCGCTGCGGTGATCGAAGCGACGCGCCTGGTGGCGCGAACCGAAGTCCTCGAACGGTTTCGATCGCTCGACGCGCAACGTCATGGGCGCTTGAAGGCCGATGGCACGCAGCTGTCGCACGCCGACGAGGCGGCGCAGGCGGCACTGGCCGAGCGGTTGCGATCGATCGCCGATCTGCCGTTTCTGGGCGAGGAGATGTCCGCGGACGAACAGGCGCGAGTCTGGGCCAGTGGTGAGCGGCTGTGGTGTGTCGATCCGGTCGATGGCACCACGAACTTCCTGCAGGGGCTGCCGAACTTCGCGGTATCGGTGGCGCTGATCGAGCACGGGCGCACTACGCTGGGGGTCGTCTACAACCCGGTCAGCGACGAGCTGTTCGCTGCGCAGAAAGGCGCAGGGGCGACGCTCAACGGCGTGCGCATCGAGCCGCCACCACCGAAGAGCGCGCTGGCGCGCGCGGTGATCGGCATCGATCCGAAATATCTGCCGCGCATGCTGGCGATGAATCTGGTGAGCGATCCGCCGTACTACTCGGTGCGCAACTTCGGCGCCGGTTCGCTCGACTGGTGCTATCTCGCGCTCGGGCGTTTCGATGCCTATCTGCATGGCGGACAAAAACTGTGGGACTACGCCGCCGGCGCGCTGATCCACGCCGAGTCGGGCGGGCGCCTGGCGACGTTCCAGAGCAACGCGTTCTGGTCGGCCGACCCCTGGACGCGATCGATCATCGCCGCCAATGGCGAGCACGTGTTCGACGAGTGGTGCGCCTGGGTGCGAATGGCGGGGGGATTTCGGCCGCTGGTGGTCGAGGCGTGATGACCATGTCCGCGGCAATCGAAGTCGACGCGCTCACCAAGCAATTCGGCGATGTCACCGCTGTCGCCGATGTGAGCTTCACGGTTGCCATGGGCAGCACCTGTGCACTGCTCGGCGGCAATGGCGCGGGCAAGACCACCACGTTGTCGATGCTGCTGGGCGTGCTGTTGCCCAGCACCGGGACGATTCGCGTGTTGGGCGAAGACATGCTGGCACACCGCTACCGCGTGCTGCCGCGCATGAACTTCACCTCGCCCTACGTCGACCTGCCCAAGAAAC
>CADECO010000180.1:6237-11031 GCA_902825905.1 uncultured beta proteobacterium | reverse complement strand
AGCTGATACTGTTACGAGTCGTGAACGAGACGTGGATCGGGGACATGTGCATGGCCGGCAGTGTGCCCGGTGTCGTTGTCGCGTTGATGTTCGGCAGATTCGTGGTGGTGCTGGCGGTGATGCGCCCCGATGTCGCGCCGCGTCACCCCGACGATCACGGCAGCTTGGCCGAGCGCATCGCCTCGCTCAAGGAGATGGGGCCGGTGATGCTGCTGATCGTGGTGGTGCTCGGCTCGATGTACGCAGGCGTGGTGACGCCCACCGAGGCCGCCGCGCTCGGCAGCCTGATGAGCCTGATCCTCGCGCTGTGGATGCGCGCGCTCAGCTGGCAGTCGCTGCGCAAGGCGATGCTGGAGACCGTGCGCACCACCTCGATGGTGATGCTCATCATTATCTTCGCGGGCATCTTCTCGCACGTCATCGCGCTGATCGGGGCGCCCAAGGCGTTGATGAGCACGGTAGTCGATCTCGATCTGCCCAAGTGGGCGTTCTTCGTCGCCGTGTTCGCGTTGCTGCTGGCGATCGCCTACGCGCTCGAAGAGCTGTCGGTGATGATCATCATCTTGCCGATCCTGTTCCCGATCGTCACCGCGTTCGGCTTCGACCCGGTGTGGTTCGGCATCGTGATGATCGTCTGGTTGGAGATCGGCTTCATCACCCCGCCGGTGGGCCTGAACCTGTTCGTCATACAGGGAATGATGAAAGACGCGAGCGCGCGCGACATCACCGTCGGCACCACGCCGTTCGTGCTCATCATGATCGGCATGGTGGCGTTACTGTTCCTGTTTCCGGAGCTGGCATTGTGGCTGCCGCAGCAGATGGCGGGGAAATGAGCGCGACGTCGAACTCTGCTCTCGCGACCACCGACGTGCTGATTGCCGGCGGCGGGCCCTGCGGCCTGATGCTGGCGATCGAGCTGGGCCGTCGCGGAATTCGCTGCGTCATGGTCGATGCCAAGCCGGGCACGGCGTTCAACCCGCAGGCCAACGCCACGCAAGCGCGCACGATGGAGCACTTCCGCCGGCTCGGCTTCGCCGACGAGATCCGTGCGCTCGGACTGCCGCCCGATCATCCGACCGACATCGCCTACTTCACGCGCTACGCACGGCACGAGCTTGCGCGCATCAGCCTGCCCACGGCGGCACAAGCCGTGGTGCAGATCAGGAAGATGACCGGATCGTGGAGCGCGGCCGAACTGCCGCATCGCATTTCGCAGAAATTCGTCGAGCAGGTGCTGCGACGGCGCGCGCAGTCGTGTCCTTCAGTCGATATTCGCTATGGCTCGACGTTGGAGCGCTTTCACGATGATGGGGATTCGGTCAGCGCTACCGTCCGACCAACCGCGGGCGGCGCAGCGCAGGAGGTGACTGCGAAGTTTCTAGTTGGTGCCGACGGTGCGCGCAGCTTCGTTCGACGCGAGCTCGGGATCGAGTGGGGCGGCGTCACCGGCGTCCAGCGCGAGTTCATGGGCGGAAAGATGTTCGCGCTCTATTTGCGCTCGCCCGGTTTCCTCTCGCTGCTGCGCCATTCGAAGGCGTGGATGTACGTGGCGGTCAATCATCAGCGTCGTGCCTTCATGGCGTCGGTCGACGGTGTGGCGGAATATGCATTCCACGCGGCACTGCGACCCGGCGAGGATGCCGACGCGTGGACCGAAGCCGACGCACGTCGTGTGTTCAGCGAAGCCGTCGGTGCGGAAGTGCCGCTCGAGATTCTGTCGATGGGCACCTGGCTCGCCGGGCACGCGCTGGTCGCGCAACGGTTCCAGCGCGGTCGAGTCTTCATCGCCGGTGATGCCGCGCACCTGTTCACCCCGACCGGTGGCCTGGGCTACAACACGGCCGTTGAAGACGCCGTGAATCTCGGCTGGAAGCTCGCGAGCGTGATTCGCGGTCGCGCGCCATTCGCGCTGCTCGGCAGCTACGAGGCCGAACGCAAGCCGCTCGCCGAGCGCAACACCGGCTTCGCGCGCCGTTTCGCGGACTCGGTGGGCCTGTTCGCTGCGAAGCCGGAGCTCGATGGCGATTCGGATCGCGGCCAACTCGAGCGGCAGATCGCCGCGGAGCATCTCAACCGACACGCGCGGCTCGAATTCAACATTCCCGGCGTCACCTTCGGCGGACGTTACGACGGCTCACCGATCATCGTCGGCGACGGCGCCGCGCTGCCGCCCGATGAGCCGAACAACTACGTCCCGACGGCAAGCCCGGGTGGTCGGCCGCCGCATGCGTGGTTGAGCGAGGCGGAGTCGCTGTTCGATCGCTTCCACACCGAGTGGACGCTGCTGGCGTTGGGGCCCGACGCCCCGCCGACCGACGCATTCGAGGCGGCGGCCAGAACCACTGCGACCGACCTGCGAGTGGTGCGACTTTCGCAGGCGTCGCTGCGCGAACTCTACGAAGCACCGCTGGTGCTGATCCGCCCCGATCAGATCATCGCCTGGCGCGGCGCATCGGCGGACAATGCTGCCGGGGTGATGGCGCGCGTTACCGGTCGTTGAGTCGCGCCGACGTCGTCGACGAGGAAGAACCCGCCGGTTCGACCCAGTGAAAATTCCAGCAGCTGCCGAGGTGAGTAGCCGCGGCCTGCACGCGCAACCAATCGTTTGACGGAAGCTCAGCCTGGAGACCGGGAGAGAAGGGGGAGTAAGGCGAATACCTTCGCAACCCTCACTTATCCGTCCACGGCAGCTCTTTCCACAGCTGGCGGAACTGCGCCTCGGCGTCTTTCAGCTCCGCGGCGTAGGCCGCTGGCGCGAGGTAACGCACCGGCGCGAATGCCTTCTCGG
The DNA here is from genome assembly GCA_902825905.1 of uncultured beta proteobacterium. GTDB lineage: Bacteria > Pseudomonadota > Gammaproteobacteria > Burkholderiales > SG8-39 > CADEDU01. The sequence continues at coordinate 8,243 of CADECO010000180.1, read as the reverse complement.
CCAGTGCCTTGAATGCCGGATCGGCGATGGCGCGCTCGATCGCGGTGACGAGCCGGTCGCGAATCGCCGGCGGCAAACCCTTCGGTGCGGCCATCCCTCGCAGTGATGCCATCTCGAAGTTGTAGCCCTGTTCCTTGAAGGTCGGCCAGCTGCTGGCCATCGACATGCGCGCGGCCGTCATCTGGCCCAGGCAGCGGATCGGTGAGCCGCCTTTCATGTACTGCAGCGCTTCGCCGACGTTGATCGCGGCGACGACGATGTGCTTGCCGGTGATCGCGGTGCGCGTCTCTGAGCTGCCTTTGAACGGCACGTGCGTGAGTTGCACGCCGGCGGCGCGCTCGAACATCAGCATCGCCAGATGATCGTCGGAGCCGACGCCGGTGGAACCGACCGTTACCGCTTTCGGATTGGCCTTGGCGAACGCGGCAATGTCGGCGAGCGTCTTGTGCGGACTGTCGTTGTGCACGCAGAACGTGCCCGGATCATCGACCACGTTGCCCAGCAGTTCGAAGCTTTGCCAGGTGTAGTTGGCCTTGCGCTCGATCGGCGTGGTGAGGACCGGCGGGGTGTTGATGAAGCCGATCGTGTAACCGTCGGGCGTCGCATTGGCGATCGCCGTGAACCCGATGTCCCCGCTCGCCCCGGGCCGGTTGACCACGTTGATCTTCGCCCCTTCGCCAAGCTGCTTCTCGACGAACGGAATCAGCGCGCGCGCAATGATGTCGGTACCGCCACCGGGCGCGTACGCGATGATCATGCTGATCGGCTGGTCGGGGTAGGCCGCGCTTGCGGGCATCGATGCACACGCGAGCGCCAATGCCGCGCACGCCGCTATCGCTTTTGTGCTGCCTGGTCGCAGGGGGGATTCAACCGCGTTCGATCTCATGGTCTCCTCGTTCTCTGATAGGACGGTGTGGGGGCAGTATAGCGATCGCCCGGGCAAGACTCAGTGGGGGTGACCCGGGCGTGCACCTGCGTGATAACGTTCGCAACGAAGCGGCGCCCAACCTTCGACCCCGGAACGGACTCACCATGGCCTACGACCTCCTCATCAAGAACGGCACTCTCGTTGACGGCACCGGCGCGGCGCGGCGTCATGGCGATGTCGCGGTGCAGGCCGGCAAGATCGCCGCGATCGGCGAGAAGATCACCGACAGCGCCAAGACCGTGATCGATGCGTCCGACTGCGTGGTCGCACCGGGCTTCATCGACCCGCACACGCACTACGACGCGCAGATCTGCTGGGACGGCGCGGTCACCCCATCGCCCTGGCATGGCGTCACCAGCGTGGTCATGGGTAATTGCGGCGTGGGCATCGCGCCGTGCAAGCCGGCCGATCGCGAAGTCGCGATGCACGATCTGGTCAACGTCGAGGCGATCCCGTTCGACGTGCTCAATCAGGGCATCACCTGGGACTGGGAGACCTTTCCGCAGTTTCTCGATGCCGCGCAACGTCGCGCGCCGTCGTTGAATCTCGCGTTCCTCGCGCCGCTCACGCCGTTTCGTCACTACGTGATGGGCGAGGCATCGATGGAGCGTGCAGCCAACGCCGAAGAGACGGCTCGCATCGGCGCCTTGCTGGGCCAGGCGATGGACGCCGGCGCGTTCGGCTTCTCCAGCACCGTGCTCAATCAGCACATCGGCTACGGCGGGCGGCCGCTCGCCTGCCGCAATGCGAGTCCTGACGAGCTGCGGGCGTACGCGGGTGTGCTGAAGGCGAAGAAAAAGGGCGCGATCGAAGTCGCGCTGACGCGCCAGATCGCGGTGCTCGAAGACGAGCAGTACGACGTGCTCGAGTTGCTGCTGGCCGCGAGCGGGCGCCCGGTGACATTCATCGCGATGTTCGATCGCGACGACATATCCGAGGCGGTGCGCGACACCCTGCGCAAGGCGGCGCCGCTGATCGCGCGCGGTGCGCGGCCGCAAACCTCGCCGCTGCCGCTCACGCGCGAGCTGAACATGCGCAGTCCGTTTCCGTTCGCGGCGTTTCCGTCGTGGAACCGCGT
>CADECO010000180.1:0-6137 GCA_902825905.1 uncultured beta proteobacterium | reverse complement strand
GCCAAGCGCATGGTGATGCCGTCACGCGGCGTGCTCCACACCATCGTCAACGGCGCATCGGTGTACGAGAACGGCGCGCTCACCAGCTCGAAGTCAGGCGTGGTGCTGCGCTCGTAGCGGCGATGCCGTGAGTACCGACCCGTCCCGCGTCGAGCGACCCGTTGCGCCGGAACTGGCCGTCTCCGAGTGGCTGAACGCGGAGCAGCCGATCACGCTGGCTGCGTTGCGCGGCAAGGTGGTGCTGATCCACGCATTCCAGATGTTGTGTCCGGGCTGCGTGATGCATGGCGTGCCGCAGACCCAGCGCATCCATCAGGGCGTGCGTGATGCCGATTTCGTCGTGCTCGGCCTGCACACCGTGTTCGAGCATCACGAGGCGATGAAGCCGGTGTCGTTGCGCGCGTTCGTGCACGAATTCCGGTTGGAGTTTCCGATCGGCATCGATGCCTACGATGGTCAGGCGCCGCTGCCCAGGACCATGGCGGCGTATGCCATGCGCGGCACGCCGACGACCATCCTGATCGACCGGCGTGGTCGCATCGCCGCCAGCGCATTCGGCGCGCTCGACGATATCGCCCTGGGTGTGACGATCGGTCAGTTGCTCGCCGAGCAGGCCTGAGCCTAGCGCCTGCGCGAGCGCGCTTCGCCGCGACCTACCAGGGGATCGCCACGATAGCCTTTATCACCCACCTGTCGGCGCCCTCGCCGCTGCCGCGACCAACGCCGAAGTTCACGGCGAATCCCTTGACGTTGAAATCGGTGACCAGGTAGTGCACGTGCTCGGTGGAGCGCGGGCGGGAGACGCGATCCAAGTCGTGGTAGCGCTCGATGCCGATGCTGAGTCCGTCGTTGATCTCGTAGGCGAGCTTCGCGCTCGGCTCGAGCGACCACGTATGCGCCGCGTCGCGGCCGAACGCACGACGCACGTTGGCGTTGCCAAGCAGCAGCCAGCGGCCGGCGCGCCAACCCGCGATCGCCTTGAACTCCAGACCATGCGGCGACTCCGCCAGCCGGCGGCTGAGCCATGCCCACTCGACATTCGCGCCCCAGAACAGCCCTTGCGTGTCGGCTGATCCTTCGGGCACGTACTTGAAACGCCACTTCACCCCGTCGGCGCGAAAGAATTCGCCGCCGCTGCGCGCGAGCGGGAAGTGCAGTGCAGTTTCCCAGCCCCGGCCCAGGCCGTACGCGATCTCGGGCATGACGCGGCTGGTGCGGTTCGAGACGCGCTGGCCGTCGTACTCGGCGCTTCGTAGACCCGAGGGCACATAGCTCGCGTGGACGGCCAGGCCGAGCGTGCCGCTGGCCTGAATGTCGCTGCCGAATACGCTGATCTCTTCCGGGGCGGCGAGCGCCGGACCAGCAACGAGCGAGGCGAAGATTGAGGCGCAGATCGACGCGCAGATCGACGCGACCCGCGCGCGCGCGCGCACGGCCGATCGTATTGCTGAGCGAGTTGAATCGAGCATCGATGGTCTTCTTGTTCTTGGCCGATTGGCGATTCGCCCGCGGTAGCGGACACGGACATGCACGCGCATCGCACGCGGATCCTACGCGTTACCGGGGCGTGTTCTTGAGCCGGCTTGCACCGATGCAAGCCGCCGCCGATCGGAGGTTAGCCGAATCGGGTGAGGTCGATGCGGCAGACAGGCGAACGGTGCTAGAGTCGATGCGATCCCTTGTCCGCGTAGGAGCCGCTGCCCATGCGCTTCCTGTGGCCGTCGATGCTGTGGCTTCTCGCCGCGGTGCCCTTGCTGATTGGCACGTATGTGTATGCGCTGCGTCGGCGCAGCAAGGCGGCGCTGCGCTACGCGAGCGTCGGGTTGGTCAGGGCGGCGATCGGTCCGGGCCAGCGGGTGCGGCGCCATCTGCCACCGCTGCTGTTGCTGCTCGCGTTGGTTGCCATGCTTCTCGCGGTGGCGCGGCCCAGCGGCCAGATCACGCTGCCCTCGCAGCAGCAGACGATCATCCTCGCCATCGACGTGTCGGGCAGCATGCGCGCCACCGACATGGAGCCCAACCGCATCTCCGCGGCGCAACTCGCGGCCAAGACCTTCATCGAAGAGCTGCCGGCGAAAGTGCGCGTGGGCATCGTGTCGTTTGCGGGTTCGGCCACGGTGGTACAGGCCCCGACGCAGGACCGTGAGGCGTTGCTCGCCTCGCTCGAGCGCTTCCAGTTGCAGCGGCACACGGCCACCGGCAGTGGCCTGATCATGTCGCTGGCGACGCTGCTGCCCGATTCCGGGATCGATCTTGATTCGTACAATTTCGGTTCGCGGTTCGGCACATCGAACGGCGCGATCGGCAGCAAGGAAAAGGCCGACAAGAAATCCGCCGCACCGGACAAGCCGTTCACCCCGGTGCCGCCCGGCTCGTACAGCTCGGGGGTGATCATCCTGTTGAGCGATGGCCGGCGCACCACCGGCCCCGATCCGGTCGATGCGGCGAAGCTCGCGGCCGACCGCGGCGTGCGCGTCTACACCGTGGGCTTCGGATCGCGGGGCGGCGGACAAGTCGACATGGGCGGCTGGTCGATGTACATGCTGCTCGACGAGGAAGCGCTCAAGACCGTGGCCGACATCACCAAAGGGGAGTACTTCTTTGCCGGTACGTCGGCCGATCTGAAGAAGGTCTACGAGACGCTGAGCAGCAAGCTCGTGCTGGAGAAGAAAGAGACCGAACTCGGTGCGATTTTCAGTGCGGCCGCAGCGCTGTTCGCGATCACAGCCGCGGCGCTATCGTTTGCGTGGTTCAGCCGGCTGCGTTGAGCTTGCGTGCGTGGGCGGCCCGCTATATAACGGCGGCCCGCCTGGGTAGTTGTGCCTGAGCGATCCCGCATATCAAATCGGGCACCATCGGTCCGGCGTCCGCGGTACCGTACCGTCCGTCTCCGCATCGTCCGTCTCCGCATCGTCAGCGCTCCATGATTCCGTTATCCATTCTCGATCTATCGCCGATCGTCGAAGGCGGCGACGCGGCGGAGTCGTTCCGCAATACGCTCGATCTGGCGCAGCACGCCGAGCGCTGGGGTTATCAGCGTTACTGGCTCGCCGAGCACCACAACATGGACGGCGTGGCGAGCTCGGCCACATCGGTGTTGATCGGTCATGTCGCCAGCGGCACCAGCACTATTCGCGTCGGATCCGGCGGGATCATGCTGCCCAATCACGCGCCGCTGGTGATCGCCGAGCACTTCGGCACGCTGGCGACGCTCTATCCCGGCCGCATCGACCTGGGCCTGGGGCGCGCACCGGGCACCGACCGCCACACGATGCAGGCGTTGCGTCGCACGCTCGCGGGCAACGACGAAGACGGCTTCCCGCAGGACGTGCTCGAACTGCAGGCGTATCTCGATGCGCAGCAACCGGGGCAAGCGGTGCGCGCGATTCCCGGCGTGGGCACGCGGGTGCCGATCTGGCTGCTCGGTTCGAGCCTCTACAGCGCGCAGCTCGCGGCGTATCTCGGCTTGCCGTTCGCGTTCGCTTCGCACTTCGCGCCCGATCTGCTGTTCCAGGCGCTGGAGGCGTATCGCAGCACGTTCCGGCCGTCGGAGACCTTGGCCAAACCGCATGCGATGGTCGGCGTGAACATCGTCGTGGCCGACACCGAAGACGAGGCCGCGTTCCACTTCACGTCGCTGCAGCTGCGGTTCCTCGGCATGCATCGCGGACGGCGTGGTCCGCTGCCGCGGCCGATCGCCCCGGCCGAACTGGAGCAGCTATGGAGCCCGCACGAGAAGGCTGGTGTGGCGCGCATGCTGGCGGCATCAGCGCACGGCGCACCGGCCAGCGTGGCCACGCAGCTCGATGCTTTCATCGAGCGGACCAAAGCCGACGAGCTGATCGTTGCGTGCGCGTTGCACAGCCACGCGGCACGGCTGCGTTCGTACGAACTGCTCGCAGGGATCGCGGCGCGGAAAGCGCCGTTGCAATCGGCGGCGTAGCGCTCAGCAGGTTGCGGATTCCGGGCGCGCCTAAAGCGTCGGGCTTTTCACCTCGCCGCCCAGCGCGTGCAGCCCCCACGGCGGCACCTGTGCATCGACGCTGAACGAGAAGTGCGCCGCGCCCGCATGCGCATCGCGGAAGATGCGCTGCAGCGGTTCGTTGTCGTAGATGCCCTGCGCGCCGGCCATCTCGTAGAGTGAATCGACTGCCACATGCACGAGCTTCATGCCGACGGCGAGATTGCGCTTGTGGCGCAGCTTCTCCTCGATGTCGAGCGTCTGGCCGGCGTCGTAACGCGCCGCGGCCGCGAGGCAGTCGGTACGAAACCAGGTGCGTACGCCGTCGATCTGCGCTGCCGCTGCACCGACGCGCAACTGCACCGTCTGGAAGTCGCGCATCTTGGCGCTGGTGTAGTTGGTGCTGCGCGCCTTGACGGCGGCGATCGTCGCGTCCACTGCGGCCTGCGCATTGCCGATCAGCGCCCCGGCGATGCAATAGCCGCCGAGCGCCGGCGTGGGCACCTTGTACATCGGGTTGGTGTGGGTGTTGAGGCCGGGAAAGAAATGCCCGGTACGTGCGACGTGCATCGACAGGGCGCGGTGGGCCGGCACGAACACGTCCTTGCAGCGCACGGTGCGGCTGCCGGTGCCGCGCAGGCCGAGCGTGCGCCAGTCGTCGATGATTTCGTAGTCGCTCGCCGGCACCAGGTTCATCACCCAGTCGACCGGCTTGTCACCTTCCATCACCACGCAAGCGAGCATGTTCCACGTCGACACATCCACGCCCGAGGAGAACCCCCATTGGCCGCTCAGCAGCAGGCCGCCGTCGACGCGCTTGCCGCGCCCTTGGGCATACGCGATGCCCGAAGCAATGCCTGCGTCGGGATCGTCGATCCACACCTCGGCCTGCGCGCGATCGTCCCACTGCGCGAGATTGCGATGATGCGAAGCGAGATTGGCGAACGTCCAAGCCGCCGATGCATCGCCACGCCCGAGGATCTCCGGCAGATCGAAGTACGCGATGAACGGCAGCTCCATGCCGCCCCAGGCCTTGGGCTGCAGGCAGCGCAGCAGACCGCTTTCGTGGAACGCGTCCATGACTGCGGGTGGCATATGAGTGGTCTGCTCGATGGCAGAAGCCTGCTCTTTCAGGAACGGCACCAGTGCGTGCGTGCGACGCACGGCTTCGTCGTAGGTGACGTCGGTGAATGAGCGGGATCGGTGCGGGGAGGGTGCGTTCACGGCGAATGGGGCGCGGTCGTAGCGAGACGAATCGGATGCAGAGCGGGTGCGTCAAACGAACGGACGCAAGCATATGCGATGCGTGCCGCCGCGTGTCCCATGGAGGCGGGATGTCGGACGAGCGTGCTCCCGGCGGGGCGGGCGAAGCCGACGCGCCGGCTTACAACGCCGTGCGCAAGGTCCAGATCTCGGGAAACAGCACCACGTCGAGCATGCGACGCAGGTAGGAGACGCCGCTGGTGCCGCCGGTGCCGCGCTTGAAGCCGATCACGCGCTCGACCGTGGTCACGTGCCGGAAACGCCAGAGCCGGAATGCGTCTTCGATGTCGGTCAGCTCTTCGCCGAGCTGGTACAGCTCGAAATGCTGCTGCGGATCGCGATACACCGCCAGCCACGCCTGCTCGACCTCGCTGCTCGCGCTGTACGGCATCGACCAATCGCGCTGCAGGTGTGAAGGGGGAATCGCCAGTCCGCGGCGCCCCAGCAATCGCAGTGCTTCATCGTACAGAGACGGCGCTTCGAGCGCAGCTTGCACTTGAGCGAGCAGATCGGGCCGATGCGCGTGGGGTTTGAGCATCGCGCGGTTCTTGTTGCCGAGCAGGAACTCGATCTGCCGGTACTGCCAGCTCTGGAAGCCGCTGCTCTCGCCCAGATACGGGCGGATCGCGCTGTACTCGGGCGGCGTCATGGTGCTCAGAACGTCCCAGGCGTGCACCAGCTGCTCCATGATGCGGCTCACCCGCGCCATCATCTTGAAGGCGTTGCCCAGCTCGTCACGGGCCACCGCTGCGACTGCCGCGCGCAGCTCGTGCAGCATCAGCTTCATCCACAGCTCGCTGGTCTGATGCTGGACGATGAACAGCATCTCGTTGTGATCCGGCGAGCGCGGATGCTGTGCGTTGAGCACCTGATCCAGATGCAGGTAGTCGCCGTAACTCATCGTTCCGGCGAA
>CADECO010000179.1:0-11134 GCA_902825905.1 uncultured beta proteobacterium | reverse complement strand
AACCGAGGCGTACCGGGCCGATCGCGGCATACGGCCCGCCGAAGCAGAAACCGATCGCAGCGGCCTTTCCGTTCGAACGCGAATGCGCATGAATCATCGCGAGCGTGTCGCGCATGTCGGTCTCGCCCTTGGCGATGACTTCCAGGCGCGGTTGGCCGCGTGGCGTGGTGCGCGGATCGTCGCGAGCAAGCGGACCGGGAACCGTCCGCCAGAACAGATCAGGTGCCGCAGCGAGATAGCCGGCCGCCGCGAATTCGTCGGCAATCGATTTCAGCTCCTCGGTCACGCCGTGGATCGCCGAGGCGAGCACGATTGCGGGCACTTTGCCGCTGCCGGCAGGCGCGACCAGGTAACAGCCGAACTCGCCGTTGCCGTCCGACGATTTGATGCGAAGGTCCTTGCGTTCCATGCGTCGCTCCTTCGGTGACCCGCGCATCCTTGGGCGGGCGCGGGAAGAATAGCGCCATCGCGCGCAGTCAGGGCTTGGGCTTGCTCGATCTGAGACGCTGTCTCAATCGGACGTCGCGCCGGTAGCGATCACGATCGGGCGCCACTTGTCGATCTCGCGCTGCACGTGCATGCGGGTGCCTTCTGGGGTCGATGACGCATCGGCCTCGATACCGAGCCCGGCCATTCGGGCGAGCACGGTCTTGTCCTGCAGCACGTCGTTGATCGCACGGCTCAGACGGTCGATGACCGTGCGGGGCGTGCCCTTGGGCGCAGCCATCATGAACCAGGTGTAGGTCTCGAAGCCTGGCACGCCCGCCTCCGGCGCGCTCGGCACGTCGGGCACGAGCGTGGAACGCGCGGCGGCCGCCAGCACGAGCGCCTTGACCGCGCCCTCCTTGATGCGCGTGGTGCAGGTCGGCACCGAGCACAGCATGAAGGTGACCCGGCCGCCAAGCAGGTCGGCGAGCGCGGCGCTTTCGCCTTTGTAGGGAACGTGCGCGGCCTCCGCTTTCGTGAGGCTCTTGAGCAGCTCCACGCCCAGATGCATCGGCGAGCCCACGCCGGCCGAACCGTACTGTTGTTTGCCCGGATTCGACCGCAGCAGCGCGAGCAGTCCGTTCAGATCATTCACACCGAGCTGCGGATTGACGATGATCGCGAAGCTCAACTGGCCGAACTTGCCGATGAACTCGAAGTCGGCGAGCGAATCGTACGGCAGTGACTTGCGCAGGCTCGCGTTGATCGAATGGGCGAGCGTCGTGAACAGCAGCTGGTAACCGTCGGGCGCGGCCTTGGCCACCAATCCGGTCGCAAGCACGGTGCCCCCGCCGGGTTTGTTCTCCACGATCATGGTCTGGCCGATGCGTGCGCTCATCGCCTCGGCGACGATGCGCGCCAGCACGTCGGTCGCGCCACCGGCTGCGTAAGGCACGACCAGGTGCACCGTCCGGCGCGGATAAGCAGTCTCCTGCGCGGCGGCCTGCGTGGCGCCTATTGCAAACACGAGCGTGCACAGCGCGACGACTGCTCGCCTCGACAGAATCATCATCGGATCCTCCTTGTTTGCATTAGCGTCCCCAGATTCCCGGTGCGATTCGGCTGACGTCGGCCGCAGCAGGAAGATTCCAGATTGCCTCGATCAACGATTGCACACGGGCTGGCGGCACGACTTCGACCAGTTGCGCGCGAAACTTGGCTTCGAGGGCGCCATCAGTGAGCGGCCGTGCCGCACTGCCCAGGCAATGCTCGATGTGCACGCGTCGCGTCGAGCCGTCGCGCAACGTCGCGGTCGCGATTGCCTCATCGCCCTGCACCGATGCATCTTCGGTCGCGCTGATGCGCCGGCGCATCGCGACGATCTCCGCATCGCTCACGGCCGCATCGCTTGCTTCGCGCAAACCTGCCGCGTTGCGCACCAGCGCGGCAGCCGCCCAATGGAAGATGCTCACCTGCGCGTCGTAGCCGTCTCGTGGCTCGGGTTTGCCGGTGAGTCCGAGGGCCAGCCGATGCAGGCGCAACTCGACGCGCTCGATCGTCGCTGGCTCCACGCCCGCCTGCGCGCGCAGTGCGAGGCACGCTTCGATCACCGGATGCGTGAACACGCCCGACGGATACGGCTTGGACGCCACTGCCAGGCATTCAAAGTGATCGCCGAGACGATCGGTCAGCGCGGGAAGGTGTGCCGGCGCGCCGAACACGTCTGCGAAGCCGTTGCGCCCCTCGAGAAAATGCTCCGGGCAGGTAAAGCCGCGTGTGGCCATGAGCGCGGCGACCAGGCCACAGCGCCCGGCATGACCCGGAACGAACGCGCTCGACATTGACGCGTGCGTGGCACGATGACCGCTCGCCTGCGCGGTGCCAATTCCCAGTGCCCAGGTCATCCGCTGGGCGTCGAGTCCGAGCAGCCGGCCCGCACCCGCCGCCACACCGAATGCACCGGTGATGCCCGACATGTAGAAGCCGACGTGGCAGTGCGCCGGGGCCACGACAAGCGCGTTGCTCAGACGGCACTGCAGCTCGTTCGCGAGCACCAGCGCGTGGAGGAAATCCGCGCCGGATATCGGCTGGCGTTCGGCGAGCGCGAGCAACGCGGCGGCAGCCGGAGCAGTGGGATGCGCAACCGTAGGCAGGTGGGTATCGTCGAACGCATGCGCGCTCGCACTCATGCCGTTGAGCAGCGCAGCATGGGCGATGTCGGTTCGCGCGCCCAGGCCGAGCACAGTGGCCTGCGGCGGGCCCGCGATATCCGCCAGCGCAGCGTGCCCGGCCGCGACCGCCGGATGCGACGATCCGCCGACGGCGCAACCAACCCAATTGAGGAACGCACGCTTCGCTTCGTGCTGGACCGCCGAGGGCAGATCAGACCAGTGCGAGTCCAGCGCGTATCGCACGACTTCGCGTGTAACGTCGAGCATGCGTTCTCCTGAAGTGGCGGCTGTTGGGTGAGCACTGCGGCGTGGGCACTGCAGTCAAGTCGCGGGACCGAAACACGCCCGGCGCAGATTACATCCCTGGCAATTGCGCGGTCACACAGTGCTGGGGCCTTGTTGGACGCTCTCCTGTCGCGGGACGAATGCGTCAGCGCAAGTCGCGCTCGGCGTAGCATCCAATGCCTCCTGCTTGCTTTCCCATCGCCTTCCCCCGACATCGCGCCCCTGCATGGCCACGATCCTGCTGACGCATTCTCCCGATGCACTCGCCAACTACTACGGCGAGCGCGCGCTGCGTGGCCTGCAATCGGTCGGCGAAGTGCGCTTGCACGCCGGGCCGCAATCGCTCGAAGGCGAAGCGCTGATCGCTGCCGCGCAGGACTGCGATCTCGTCGTTTCGTATCGGCAGAGCCCGGCTCCGGCAGCGCTGTTCGAGCGGCTGCCGCGTCTGGTCGCGTTTCTGCGCTGCGCGATCGATATTCGCAATATCGACGTCGAAGCCGCCAGTCGCGCGGGCGTGCTCGTCACACAAGCCAGCGCCGGGTTCGTCGCTGCGGTGAGCGAGATGGTCGTGGGATTCATGGTCGATCTCGCGCGCGGCATCACCCGCTCGACCATCGCCTACCGTGCCGGCCAGCCGCCGCACGCATCGATGGGGCGCGAGTTGCGCGGGAGCACGCTCGGGGTGATCGGATTCGGTGCGATCGGCCGCGAGGTTGCGCGCGTCGGCCGGGCGTTGGGAATGCGCGTGCTGGTGCACGATCCGTACGTGGCCGATCTCGCGCGCGTTGCGGACATCGAAGCCGAACCCTTCGAGGCGCTGCTGGAGCAGGCCGATTTCGTCGTGCCGCTTGCGGTGGCCACCGAAGAAACCGAGAGCATGATGAATGCTGCCGCATTCGCGCGGATGAAGCGCGGGGCGTTTTTCATCAACGTGTCGCGCGGTAATCTCGTCGATGAAGCCGCGCTCGAAGCCGCGTTGGCCAGCGGACACCTCGCCGGCTGCGCGATGGACGTCGGACGTGCGCCCGATCAGATGCCGACGCCGCGGTTGGCTGCGCGCACTGACGTGCTGGCCACGCCGCACACTGCTGGTCTCACGCCGCCGGCGATCGAGCATCAATCGCTCGAAACGGTCGAGCAGGCGCGCGAGATCGTCGCGGGCCGGGTGCCGCGTGGCGCTGTGAATGCGGAACATTGGCGGCGACGCCGGCCGACGTGAGTAGATCGATGCGCCACGCGATCCGGCGAAGACGCGGTGAGAAATAGGTATGGCCGACCCTAGACACCTGTCGAAGTTGAAAGAAGGCGTCGATGCGTGGAATGCCTGGCGATACGAGAAACTGATCGCTGCTCCCGATCTCGCCGGCGCGGATCTCACCGGGCTCGATCTGAGCGGGGCCGATTTCACGCAAGCCGATCTCAGTCGTGCCTGTCTCGCCGGCGCGATCCTGCGCAGAGCAAAACTGGTCTGCGCCGACTTGCGCGGCGCCGATGTCTCGGCGGCCGATCTGGATCAGGCTTTCGCGCCAGGCGCAGATTTCAGCAATGCGAATCTGCGTGGTGCGAAGAACATTGCTTCAAGCTTGAACCGAACTCAGCTTGCCGCCGCAGGCTGGACCGATCTGTTCCGAGGCAACGAGGAGCATCTCGCGATGCTGCGTCGTGGCGTCGAAGCATGGAATGACTGGCGTGCGCGGACACCAGAGTTTCCGATGTTGTTCGGCGCCGATCTGGCGGGCGCGGATCTGCGGGAGTTCAATCTACTGGGCGCCAATCTCCAGGCGGCAGATCTCTCGGGCGCTTGCCTGATTAAGGCGCACCTGTCGCTCGCCAATCTGGGTAACGCAAACTTGGCGCGCGCAGACCTCACTCAGGCTGGCCTCGGAAAGGCCAACCTCACGACTGCCAATCTCGTGGAGGCCAACCTCGAATGGTCGAGCCTGGAAGGTGCGCAATTCCATGGCGCCGATCTGCGTCAAGCACGCATCTCGGGCGTGCCGGATATGGGCGAGGCCGATCTCAGTGGTGCGTACCTCTTCGAGGGCAATCCGGAACATCTGCTTCGTCTATATCGAGGCGTGGACGCTTGGAATGCATGGCGTACCGCAAACCCTTCGATCGAACCCGATCTCGCCGGCGCGAATCTCATCGGCCTTGACCTGGGTGAGGCCAACCTCGCCGGGTGCAATCTCGATCGGGCTCAACTCGTGGACGTCAGCGCGGGGCGAGCGGATTTCAGTCTCGCCAATCTGCACCAAGCCAACCTGACTCGTGCCTACATGAGCGACGCCAATCTGTCGGGCGCGAACCTCAGCCATGCACATCTTGGCGAGGCCAGGCTCTTCGATGCCAATCTCTCTGGTGCCCGTCTCGATATCGCGATACTCACGAAAGCAAACGCCCAAAAGGTCAATCTGAGCGGCGCATCGCTCATCGGCGCCAATTTGAACGAAGCCTGGATGTTGGCGGCAAACCTCGCCCGAGCCGATCTTTCCATGGCATACCTGAATGGCACCAAGCTCTACAACGCCGATCTGACCGGCGCCAACCTCACGCAGGCCTGGCTGGACGAGGCCGCCCTCAAAGGGGCGCACCTCGCCCAGGCCAATCTCGCCGAATCCAGTCTGTGGAGCGCCGATCTGCGTGACGCCGATCTCGCGCACGCGTCACTTCGCGGTGCCAGATTGAATCGCGCCAATCTGTCCAAGGCCGTTCTCACCGGCGCCGACCTCACCGGCGCGAATCTCGAACAGGCTTCGATGATCGAGACCGTGCTCGACGACGCTTCGCTCTCGGGTTGCAAGGTCTACGGCGTGGCCGCCTGGGGCCTCGAGCTGAATCGAGTCAAGGATCAGTCGAATCTGGTGATCACGCCCGAGGGCGAAGCAACGATCACCGTCGATAACCTCGAAGTCGCCCAGTTCATCTACCTCATGTTGCACAACCGGAAGATCCGCGACGTGATCGATACGGTGACGGGCAAAGGCGTGCTGATCCTCGGCCGCTTCACCGAGGACCGCAAGGCCGTGCTCGACGGTATCAAGGACCGTCTGCGCGAGCGCAACCTCGTACCGATGGTGTTCGACTGGGACAAGGCCCCCGGCCGCGACCTCACCGAAACGGTGCAGCTGCTCGCCAACATGTCGCGCTTCGTGGTCGCGGACATCACCGACGCCAAGAGCATTCCGCAGGAACTCACCAGCATCGTTCCGCATCTGCCCTCGGTGCCGGTGCGTCCGATCATCCTCGCCAGCCAGCGTGAGTACGCGATGTTCGAGCACTTTCGGCCCTACCCGTGGGTGCTGCCGCTGTTCGAATACCAGAGCAAGGACGACCTGCTCGAGAACATCGACGCGGCCATCCTCGCCCCGATCAGCGAATGGGAGTCCCGATCGAAGCGGCCGCAGGATATGGAAGCGACGCTGCGCGAGAAAGACGCATTGATCGAGCAGTTGCAGGCGGCGTTGGCGACGGCGAAGGAACGCAAGGGCTGAAGAACAGGAGCCGAACGACTGGAGCACACGACCCGGAACGGTCAACTCACCGCACTGGTTCGCGCTTTCTTCAGCCGCACGATATAAAGTCGACTCGAACAAAGGAGATCCCCAATGCCCATCATCGACTCCCAGGTCCACGCCTACGAGGCCAACACCCCGCAGCGGCCGTGGCACAACGTGCCGAACTGGCCCGACCATGTCACCGGCGACGAGATGGTCGCGGCGATGGATAAGGTGGGCGTCGACGGCGCGATCTTCATCTCGGCCATGTCGCTCTATCGCTACGACGCGAGCTATGCGGTGGAGGTACAGCGCAAACATCCAGGCCGGATGGCGATCGTCAAGCCGGTCGACCCTGATGACCCCGCGGTGGCCGACGTGGTAGCCGAATGGAAGAACACGCCCGGTGCGGTCGGTATCCGCATCATGTTGACCAAGGAGGCGGGCCGCGATCGCTCGCCGACCGATCCGGGGCTCGATCGCATTCTGCGCGCAGCGGTGCGCTACGACCTTCCGGTCAACATGCTGTGCTGGGGCAATCTCGAAGCAGGCACGACGTTGATCGACCGCCACCCCGAGACACGCTTCATCATCGACCATCTCGGCATCATGCAGCCGCGCACACCGCCTGCGCCGCCGCAGCCCTGGGCCGATCTGCCGAAGGTGCTCGATCTGGCCAAACGCCAGAACGTGGTGATCAAGGTGAGCGGCGCCTGCACCTTGTCGCACCAGCCCTACCCGTTCGACGATATCTGGGATCCGCTCGCTCGCGTGTTCGATGCCTGGGGCTTCGAGCGCTGTCTCTGGGGCACCGATTGGACGCGCGCGTTCGCCGTGGTCAACTATGAGCAGGCAGTCGAGCCGTTCCGCCTGACCAAGCGACTAAACGAAAGCGAGCGCGCGATGCTGATGGGCGGGGCGTGCGCGAAGGCGTATCGGTGGACGCCGAAGGTCGGGGGGTAGACCATGTCCATCGACTTCCATGCCCACTGGATTCCCAAAGGTCTGGCCGACGCGCTGCGCGCGCGCACGTCGCTGCCGCGGATCTACCGTGACGCGGCCGGCACCGAGATCATCGAGTGCACCGGCTTTCCGACGGCGTTAACGCCGGGGTTCGACAACGCCACCGCGCGCCTGGCCGAGATGGATCGCACCGGCGTGGCGATCGGCGTGCTCTCGCTCACCACCGTGTGGGGCGTCGAGACGCTGCCGATCGAGGAATCATTGCCGCTATGCCGTGCATTCAACGACTCGGTCGCGCAGGCGTGCGCGGCGTACCCTGATCGCTTCTACGGCCTGGCCGCGTTGCCTAACGCCGACTTGCAGGTGGCGTTGGCCGAGTTCGAACGCGCGATGACGCTGCCGGGCATGGTCGGCGCGCTGTTGCCCGGCGATGGCTTTCTTTCGGAGAAGCGCGCCGAAGCGTATCGACCGATCTTCGCCGCCGCTGACCGGCGCAACGCGGTGCTGCAGATCCACTACGGCCGCATGGCGAACGACACGTCGGCGCCGCGCATCGACAGCTCCGACAACCCCGGCGTGCGCTACGGGACGCTCGACATGCAGGCGCGCCTGTCGTCGAACATGGTGACGCTGTGCTTCACCGATTTCCTGCGGGCGTATCCGAACGTGACCGTGCTCAGCCACAACCTCGGCGGCAACATCGCGTTCGAGATCGAGCGGCTCGATCATCGCAGCCTGATCGACCGCCCCGGCGAGGAGTTGCCCTCGAAGCGCTTCCGCGCGATGCGCGTGCTGGTGGACTGCAACTCGTTCGGCGCGCGCGGGATCGAATGCGCGGTGGCGGTGTACGGTGCCGACAAGATCGTGCTCGGCACCGATGGCACCGAGTTCGGCATGAAGTGGTCGATGGACGCGATCGCCGAGGCGAAGATCAGCGCGGCCGACAAGCGCGCGATCCTCGATGGCAACGCGCTCGCGGCGCTGCAGCGGGTGCAGGCCAAGCCCGAGAAGGCGGCCGCCTAGCGGCTTCTGCAACGGCTGTGCGACGACGCTATTCGCACTTTCACGCAACACGCGTGAGATCGAATTCGAACACCACCCCGTAGCGCTTCTCGAAATCCAGCGCGCGGGTGAGCCGATCGCCCAGCCCGTCGCTGGAGGCCTTCAAGTCCGCGGTCGTATCCCAATCGGTGAGCATCAACCAGTCGCCGTGCGGCGGATACAGCGGGAAGCGATCGAGCGAATGCCAGGTGCGCCGTTTCAGCACGTACCCCTTCGTGCCATCGAGGATGAACGCACGCACGTCTTCAACACGGGGTGGCACGCCGTCATCGGTCGGCGCGGCAACCGCGACGATCGCCGGCACTCCACCCACCGGCACGAAGCTCTGCGTCACGCTGAAGTGCTGCTCCATGGTGTGAAATGCGAGCCGCTGATACGGCACGCGCACGTAGCTGAATTGCAGGCGACCGTCCGCCTCGAAATCGAATCCCCAGGTCTTCGAACCCGACAGGCCTTCGTAATCGGGTTTCTTCGCGGGCATGCCGATCACCTGCCCGAACGGGGCGAACGCGTCTGCGGTCAGGCGCGCGACGTTGAGCGATCGAATCGTAGGCACGCTGGGCTCCTGGTGCGGATCGGTGATTGGTGAGGGTCAGGCGCGCGAAGGCTGCCCTTGTGCGGTGCCACGGCTCACCGCCTCGAGCGCCTCGCGCACCACCTCCAACCCCGCGCCGGGCAGCCGTGCGCGCTCGCTGAGAATGCGCCGCCAGGACCGTGCGCCGGGCCGCCCCTGGAACAGTCCGAGCAGGTGGCGCGTCATCGCGGTAAGCGGCGTGCCGCGCTCGCGTTCGAGTGCGATGTAGCCCGAGTACGAACCGACGATCTCCTCGATCGAGGGCATCGGGTGCGCATCGCCGAAGATCGCCGCATCGACGCGCGCGAGAAAGTACGGATTGTCGTAAGGCTCGCGGCCCAGCATCACGCCGTCGACGTGCGCGAGTTGCTCCAGGCACGCCTCGATCGTCTTCAATCCCCCATTGAGGATGATCTCGAGCTGCGGATACGCGCGCTTGAGCTGATGCACCACTTCGTAGCGCAGCGGCGGAATCTCGCGATTCTCTTTCGGGCTCAGCCCGTCCAACCACGCCTTGCGCGCGTGGATGATGAACGTGCGGCAGCCCGCCAGCCGGCACGCTTCGATCAGCGCATAGAGCTTGTCGGTGGTCTCGTCGCGATCGATGCCGATGCGGGTCTTCACCGTCACCGGGATCTTCACGGCGGCCCTCATCGCGTCGACGCAATCGGCCATGAGTTGCGGCTCGGCCATCAGGCACGCGCCGAAGCGGCCCGATTGCACCCGGTCGCTCGGACAGCCGACGTTGATGTTGACCTCGTCGTAGCCCTCGTCTTCGGCCATGCGTGCGCAGGCGGCCATCTCGCGCGGATCAGCCCCGCCCAACTGGATCGCCACCGGATGCTCGGCCGGGTGAAAGCGCAGGAACCGCTTCGTCTCGCCGTGCAGCAGCGCACCGGTGGTGATCATCTCGGTGTAGAGCAGCGCGCGCCGCGAGATCAGCCGCAGCAGATAGCGTGCATGCCGGTCGGTGCAGTCCATCATGGGCGCGACCGCGAAGCGGCGGGAAATCGGGTTCGACATTGCGGACTTGGCGAGAGAACGATCGAGCGGGCGATATTGTCGCATTCGGGCAAGTAGAATTCCCGCATGAACCCCACCGCCAAAGCCCTCCCCGTCTGGCGTTCGCTCCTGTACGTGCCGGCCAACGTCGAGAAATTCGTCGACAAGGCCCATACGCGCGGCGCCGACGTCATCCAGCTCGACCTCGAAGACAGCGTTCCGCCGAGCGAGAAAGATCACGCGCGCACCCTGGTCGAGCAGGCCGCCACCCGCGTGCGGCGCGCCGGCGCCGACGTCGTGGTGCGCATCAACCGCCCGTTGTCGCTGTCGGTGCGCGATATCGAGGCGTGCGTGCTGCCGCAGATCGACGGCCTGGCGATCACCAAGGTGGAGAGCGCTTCGCACCTGGCGCTGCTCGACGAACTGGTGAGCGAGCTGGAGGTCAAGCGTGGGTTGGCCGCCGGGCACATCAAATTCATCGCCATGATCGAGACGGCACGCGCGTTCCTCAACATCGGCGAGGTGCTGCGCGGCTCGGCACGCGTGGTCGCCACCAACATCGGCGGCGAGGATTTCGCGACCGACTGCAACATGGAAGCGATCGAGGAGACGCTGCTTTACCCCAAGCAGCAGATGATCATCGCCGCAGCGAGCGTGGGCGCGATGCCGCTCGGCTACATCGCGAGCATCGCCGACTACGGCGACATTGAGAAATTCCGCGCGATGGTGCGGCGCTCGCGCGCATTCGGCTTCATGGGCGCCGGCTGCATTCATCCGACGCAGGTGACCGTCGTCAACCAGGAATATCGCCCTTCATCCGAAGAGACGGCTTTCGCGCAGCAAGTGATCGACGGCTACGAACTCGCCAAACGCGAGCGCCGCGCCTCGTTCGCCATCGACGGCAAGATGATCGACATACCCGTGGTGGAACGCGCCGAGCGCCTGCTCGCACGCGAACGTCGCATCGTCGAGCGCGAAGCAAAGCTGCGCCAGGCGCTGGGTTAGTCCATGAGCACCGCCATCGACAGCAACGCCCTGCAATCGTGGATCGGCAAGAGCGAGACACGCATCGACTACGTGACCGTGCCGATGGTCGAGCGCCTCGCTGCGACGCTCGATCGCGACGATCCGCCGCCCAAGCCCGGCGACACACT
>CADECO010000178.1:6267-11173 GCA_902825905.1 uncultured beta proteobacterium | reverse complement strand
GGAGATCGCGCGCGGGTGCGGATCGAGCGCGTGGGTGTTCACCAATCTGGCTGGTCAGAACAGCATCGTCGGGTGCCACGATCCGCGCGCGCTGGAAGAGGTGTGGGGCAGCAATCCGAGCGCGCTGGTCGCCTCGTCGTTCCCGGCCAAAGGCGGCACCGCGCGCCGCGCACCGGGCGGCATCGTTCTCAATGGCGTGTGGAGTTTCGCGAGCGGCGTCGACTTCGCCGACTGGGAGAACCTGCAGGCGTTCCTGCCGAACGACAGCGGCCCACCCGATCATCGCTTTGTACTGGTGCCCAAGTCGCAATACACGATCCTCGATGACTGGCAGGCCAACGGGCTGGCCGGCACCGGCAGCCGCTCCGTGGTGCTGGAAGAGGTGTTCGTGCCCGAGCATCGTCTGCTCGACGCACGCCGGGTCGGAGAAACCATCAAGCCGGGTACGCCGGCCGAAACCTGTGCGCTGTTTCGGCTGCCACCGTTCTCCGGTGCGGCGAAGATGTTCTCCAGCGTGGCGATCGGCATCGCGCGCGGCGCACTGGATCTGACGATCGAGGACGTCAAGGCGCGCCGCTCGGTGGGCGGAGTTGCGCTGGTCGATCTGCCGACGGCGCAGATCCGCATCGCCGAGTCGAGCGCCGAGGTCGATGCCGCCTACACGCTGATCATGCGCGACGCGCAGGAGGCGATGAACATCGCCGAGCGATCCGAACTCGCGCCGGTGGAAACCCGCACCCGCTGGCGCCTGAACAACGCCTACGCCGGACAACTTTGCGTGCGTGCGGTCGAGCGGCTGCACACCCTCACCGGCGCGCGAGGCATCGGCCGCGACAGCCTGTTCCACCTCGCGGTGCGCGACGTGCACGCGTGCGTGCAGCAGATCACCATGCAGTGGGATACGCAGATGGTGAATGCGGGCCGGGTGCAGCTTGGGCTGCCGACGCTCGATCCGCGGATGTAGCTCCATCGGGTCACGCACTCGTAACCAAACCGAAGATCGACCCCGATCGGTTGCATTCGCTTACGCTTGTTACATCTTGGCGGCGCATCGTCGACGCTGTTTCCGGATGATCGATCACGGGCATCGGCCCGAACGATCCAAGGAGACCACAAGATGATGTTCATCAAAACAACGCTTGCTGCTGCTGTGTTCTCGGCCGTTGCTACTGCACCGGTGTTCGCTCAATCGCTTGGCTCCGCGTTCCCGTCGTCGAGCGCGGACCGGATCCTGCGGGGCATCGAGTCTAGCGCCGAGCGTATCCAGGACCAGGCTCGTCGCCAGTCGCAGCCTCATATCGACGCTCGGCCACGAGCGCAGGCTCCGGCGACCTCCCACGATCAGTCTCACTCTCACTCCGAGACGGCGCGTCAGGCGACCGCACAACACGAACCGACGCGCCATGTGGCACCCCGATCGCCGGCGTCCGCGATCGAGCGCAACATCGATCAGCAGGCGCGCATCCGTGCAGGTCTACGATCCGGTGACCTGAACACGAGCGAGGCGGCGCGGCTTGCGCGCGAACAGTCGCAGATCGAGCGCATGCAGAGTCGTGCGCTGCGCGACGGCAGACTCACGCGCGACGAAGCTCGCCGCATCGATCACGCGCAGAGTCGATTGAGTCGCGACATCCAACGCGAAAGGCATGACGCCCAGACCGGCAATCCGAACTCGGCGTCATCGCAACGCATGCAGGCCGCCCTGCAGCGCAACATCCATCAGCAGACGCGGATTCAGCAGGGCTTGAGATCCGGCGGCCTGACCAATCGCGAGATCGCCCGGCTCGAACGAGGCCAGGCACGTGTCAATACAGGCGTGGCGCGCGCCGGTGCCGATGGACACGTCGGCGCACGCGAACACCATCGCATCCAGTACGCGGAGAACCGGCAGAGCGCTCGGATATTCCGGCAACGCCACGACGCGCAGCGACGTTAACAGCCCGGTCGCGCGACGGGGTCAGATCGGCACCGTCGCCGCGTCGTACGCGAACAGCCAGTCGTAACGGTCGGCTAGCGAGGCAGGGGCGAATTCGCGTTCGATGTACGCCTCGGCCTGCGCCGGATCGGCCAGACACGGATGATGAAACCGCATGGCGTTGTTCGCGGCACCCGCCACCGCGCGCGCCGTGCGGTCGCGGCGCAGATCCTCGTAGCGCAGCAACGACGATTCCGACACGCCATGGGCCTCGAGCACCCGCGCGAGCACGACTGCATCTTCCAGAGCCTGGGCGGCCCCTTGCGCGAGAAACGGCAAGGTCGGATGGCAGGCATCGCCCAGCAGCGTCGCACGCCCGATCGACCAACGCGGCATCGCCTCGCGCCCCATCAACGCCCACTTGTACGGCGTCTCGACAGCGCGGATGAAGGTATGGATGTCGTCGTGCCAGCCGGCGAAATCGCGCGCCCACTCGTCGTGGGTGCCGCGCTCGGTCCACGACTCGATCAGCCAGTCGTCACGTTCGACCAGTCCGACGAAATTCATCAGCTCACCGCGTCGCAACGGATACTGCACGGTGTGCCGGCCCGGCCCGACCCACAGGTTGCTCAGCACCTGCGCCAGATGCGCGGGCAGTTTCGTCATCGGGATCACGCCGCGCCAGGCCATGATCCCGGTGAACTTCGGCTTGTCGGACCCGAACAGTGATTGGCGCACCACCGAGTGCACGCCGTCAGCACCGATCAGCGCATCGCCACGCGCGGTACGTCCGTTGCCCAGCCGCACGGTGACATCGTGTTCGTCCTGATCGAACCCGACAACCCGACTATTGAGATGAATCGCTCCGGAGCTGGCGGCCTGCACCGCATCGATCAACGGCTGATGCAGATCGGGGCGATACACGGTGATGCCGGAGATGCCCCAACGCTCGACCGCGCCCGGACCGATCTCGACGAACGGCCAGGCTTTGCCCGACTGCCAGTGGCGGATCTGACGTCGGGTGGGCGTGCATGCCATCGCGCGCACCGCTTCGCCCACGCCGAGGTGATCGAGAACACGGTGGCCGTTGGGCGTCATGTTGATGCCGGCACCGAACTCGCGCAGCTCGCCCGCCTGCTCGTGCACCTCGACCGTGAATCCGCGCTGCAGCAGCGCGAGCGCTGCGCCAAGCCCGCCGATGCCGGCACCGGCAATCAGGATGTGACCGCGTTTGGTGTTCATCGTGAATCCACCCTACCCGATGAACCGCAGAATCCAGAGCGAGAGCCCCGGCGCGTAGGTCACCACCATCAACGCGCCCACCGCGGCGATGATGAACGGCACCAGACCGGGATACACATTCGCGAGCGACGCCCTGAACACGGCCTGGCCGACGAAGATGTTGATGCCGAACGGCGGGGTGAACGTGCCGATGGAGAGATTCATCACCAGGATCACCCCGAAGTGCACCGGGTCGACGCCGATCGTCTTGGCGATCGGCGCCAGGATCGGCGTGAGCACCAGGATCGCCGAGGCGGTATCGAGCACCATGCCAACGCCGAGCAACAGCACGTTGATCGCGAGAAGCACCACCCACGGCGGCACGTCCAGCCCCTTGATCGTGGCTGCGGCACTCTGCGGCACGCCTTTGACGGTGAGCAGATAGGCGTACACACCCGCCACGGCGACGATGGTGAAGATCTGCGCGGTCAGGTACATCGAGCGCGCGGCTGACTCGAACACTTCGCGCCAGCTCACCTCGCGATAGACCAGCGCGGTCACGACGATCGCATAGCCGCACGCCACGCCCGCTGCCTCGGTCGGCGAGAACACGCCGGCGTAGATGCCACCCAGAATCAACACCGGCGCGAGAATCGACCAGACGCCTTCGCGCGTCGCCTGCAGGAAACGCCGCAACGAGAAGCGCTCGCCCGGACGATCACCATGTCGCACGCAGTACCAGTAGATGTAGGCACTGAAGAACACCGCGAGCAGTAATCCGGGGAACATCCCGGCAGCGAACAGCCGCACGATCGATGTTTCGGCCGCGATGCCGTAGAGAATGAAGCCGATCGACGGCGGGATGAGGTTGTCGATCGCCCCCACCGAGATCAGCAGCGACGAGGAGAAGCGCTCGTTGTAACCGGCCTTGCGCAGGCGCTCATAGGTAAGCGAGCCGATCGCGGCCGTGGTGGCAGCCGTCGAGCCGGAGATCGCGCTGAACACCGCCGCCGTGCCAAGCGAAGTGAACGGCAGACTGCCGCGGATGCCACCGATCATCGAGGTGACCCAGCGCACCAGCCGCTCCGACACCCCGCCCCGCCCCATCAGATCGCCGGCGAACAGGAAGAACGGCACTGCAAGCAGCGCGTACTTGTCGATACTGGAGAACATCACCTGGTGCACGGCAGTGGCCGGCACGTTGGCGAAGAACGCGAGCACCACGGTTACCGTGCCCAACAGCACCAGAAAGAACGGGAAGCCGAGCACGAGCATCAGCACCGGCAGCAGCAGCATTGCCCAACCCATGCTTGCTTCGCTTCCCGTTTTGTTTGGACTGCGGTTCTGGACTGCGACGCGCTAGTTGCGCGCGTCGAATTTGCCGGTGATGAACGCACGCAGACGCACGAGCACCGCCACGATCACCAGCGCAAAGCCGACCAGCACCGCGGCGTGCGGAATGGCTTTCGGTATTTCGGCGGCCACGCTCACCGCGCCGGTGCCGACGAACAGCGACACCACCTTGAAAGAGTGCACGACCACGAAGCCGGCGGCCAGCAGCAACACGATCGTCATCGCGACGTTGAGCGCGATCCGAACGCCGCCACGCGCGCGCGCCGAGAACAGATCCATGCAAAGAAAATCGCCGCGATAGACGAACGCTACCATGCCCAGGAACACGCCCCAGATGACGATAAACACCATCGACTCCTCGGCCCAGAACAACGCGTAACCGAACAGATACCGGCCGACGACGTTGGCCAGATTGAT
>CADECO010000178.1:2210-6167 GCA_902825905.1 uncultured beta proteobacterium | reverse complement strand
CCCAGAACAACGCGTAACCGAACAGATACCGGCCGACGACGTTGGCCAGATTGATGGCCACCGCGGTCAGCATCAACACGCCGAGCAGGAACATCGGCAGCGTCGACAACGTGAAGCGCGCCGCCGCGGCTGCGCGCGATTCCGGCGCCGCTTGCACCCGACTAGTGCTCACGCGTGCTCACGCGCGATCGATCTTGGGCTCAATACTTCTGCCCGGTCGCGGCGACCTTCTTGTAGAACGCGTTCACCGCCGCGTTGGCCTTGGTGACCTCTTCGCCGATGCCGGACAACAACTGGCGCACTCTGGTCTGGTCGTCGGCAGGCAAGGTGACGATCTCGCCGCCGGCATCCTTCCAGCGCTTGATCATCGTGTCGTCGAGCACGTGCGAGTGCGCCGACACGCGCGCGGAAAGCTTGTTGCCTTCCTCGATCACGGCCTGACGCAGATCGGCGGGCAGCTTGTTGAGCCATGCGCGGCTCACCGACCCGACCGACACGATCATCGTGTCGTTGGTCTGGGTGATGACCTTGCCGATGTCGATGAACTTCAGGTTCACGTAGATCGCGGTCGCGCTGATCGTGCCGTCGATCACGCCTTGCTGCAGACCCGGCACTACTTCAGCGATGTCCATCGGCACAGCCGAGGCCCCGAACTGGCGCATCTTCGCGCGCTCGGCGGGCGTGGCATTCACGCGCAGCTTCTTGCCCTTGAAATCGTCGAGTTTGCGGATCGGCTGCTTGCCGAAGTAGTGAGCCGTGGCGAACGGGAACACGCTCACCACCTGCAGGCCCTTGTCGGCACCGAGCGTGAGGATCTCCTTGTTGAGTTCGGCATCGAGCACGACCTTCTCGGCATGCTTGGCGTCCTTGAACAGCACCGGGATGCTGAACACGCCGAAGCGCGGATCGACGCCGCCGTAGAAATCAGCGGGCGACACCCAGCCTTCCTGCGTGCCGAGCTGCACGCCTTCGATCTGACTGGCGATGGTGCCCAGTTGCCCGCGCGGGAAGATCTGCACCTCGATGCGCTTGTTGCTGCGGGCTTCGAGCGCCTCCTTGTACCAGTTGGCCCACTGGTGCTGGATGTCGTTCATCGTGCCCAGGCCGATCTTCATGGTGAAATCGGCCGCGCTCGCCGCTCCCGCGATGACCGCTCCACCCAAGGCCGCTGCGAACGCGACCGCTGCACGCTTGATGCGCTGATTCATGTCCATCCTCCTCCGTAGTTTTGATGAAAGCGGCAAGTGCGATACAGCAATCGCCTTGCGGGAAGCGATCCGGGTGCTGGGACCTACCAGACCAGATCGCCCTCGCGGATCAGCATCAGGCAGTTGCCATCTTCGGTGTAGGGCGCGTGCGGCACGCCGATCGGCATGCGGAACCACACACCGCTGGTGTAGGCGGTGTACTCGTCCTTGAGCACGCCGTCGACGATGAACGTCTCCTCACCCATCGCGTGATCGTGCGTCGGGATCTTCTTGTTCGGATGCACGTTGCCGAAACGAGACGTCTCGATGCCGTGCATGTCGCGATACAGATGCAGCACGTCGGCGCCGCGGTGCGGAAACGGCGTCCATTGCGCGGTCTTGCCGTCGATCACCATGCGATCGGTGCCGCGGTTCGGAATCGGCACGCGCCGCTTGATGTACACCACGCAGCCGTCCTTGGAGGACAAGGTCTGGGTATGTCCTGGCGTATTGCGCACGAAGGTGTGCGGGCCGTACGTGCCGTGTCCATCGCTGAGACTGCCTTCGAGCACGAACATGTCGACGCGCTCGGTCAGAGTCTCGGCGGGCAGCGACGTGTTCGGCGCCAGCTTCACGATCGCCGTCTCGCGGCCCTTGCGCGCGTCGTGCACGCGTTCGAGCGTCTTCTGCGTCATGCCGGGGTGTTCGGTACTTTCCCACGCGGCTTCGTTGGTGTTCACCACGACGACCTTGTTGGGGTCGGCGTTGACCGCAGGCTTGCTCGCGGCGATCGGCATTGCGTTCTCCTCGGTGGTCTCCACGCGCCGCGTCTGCAGCGCCGGGCGATTCTAGCGACACGTGAAGCTTGACGTCATGCTGCGGCGAACACTAGATTGCGCCAGCCCTGAAAACCACAACGCTCACCAAGGAGATCGCCCCATGTCCGACCAGGAACCGGCCTGCCCGCAGAAGGCGCCGTACAAAGTCGATCTGCTGGCCACGTATCGGTATGCCTGGTGCGCCTGCGGGCTGTCGAAATACCAGCCGTTCTGCGACGGCTCGCACACCATGTCGAAGGCGGGCCTGAAGCCGATCATCTGGACGCACGACAAGGACGAGACACGCTACCTGTGCGGCTGCAAGCAGACGGGCAAAGGTCCGTTCTGCGATGGGACGCACAACAAAATCTGAGCAATGCAGTGGGGCTCCGCGGCTCGCAATCACACTGCCATCAAGCTCCGCGCGATTCGGCGCCGCGACTGGACGTGGTCGGGCTACCCGTCGGTGCCTCCGACGATCGCAAGCAGCGCCTCCCCATAGTTCTCCAGCTTCTTCACCCCCATGCCGGAGATCTGCGCGAGCGCCTGCCGGTCGCGCGGCTGCTGTCGAACGATCTCCTGCAAGGTCGCGTCGTGCAGGATGACGTACGCCGGCACGCCGTGCTCACGCGCCGTCTGGGCGCGCCAGGCACGCAGCCGCTCCCATAGCGGCTGGTCGGCCACTTCGATCGCGGCCGCAGACTTGCTCGCCTTGGACTTGCTCTTGCGGCCTGGCGTGACCGCGACCTCTTCGCGCAGCAGCACCTTCTGATCCCCGCGCAACACCGCGCGGCTCGACTCGGTCAGCCGCAATCCGCCGAAGCCCTCGATGTCAGCGCTCAGGTAGCCCATCGCGAGCAACTGGCGCAGTACCGCGCGCCACGCCTTCTGGTCGAGTTCCTTGCCGATGCCGAAGGTGCTGAGCTTGTGGTGATCCCATTGATGCGCGCGGTCGGTCTCGTTGCCCAGCAACACGTCGATCACGTGGCCGGCGCCAAAGCGCTGCCCGGTACGGTAGACGCACGAGAGCGCCTTCTGTGCAACGAGCGTGCCGTCGAACGTGCGGGGCGGCGTGAGGCAGTTGTCGCAGTTGCCGCATGGCGCGCTCGCCTCACCGAAATAGTCGAGCAAGCGCTGACGACGGCAGCTACTGAGTTCGCACAGGCCTAGCAACGCATCGAGCTTGCCGACCGCGATGCGTTTGTATTGCTCGTCGGCCTCGGACATGTCGATCATGCGCCGTTGCTGGATCACATCGGCCAGGCCGTAGGTCATCCATGCCTCGGCAGGGAGGCCATCACGGCCGGCGCGGCCGGTCTCCTGGTAGTAGGCCTCGATGCTCTTGGGCAGATCGAGATGGGCGACGAAGCGCACGTCGGGCTTGTCGATGCCCATGCCGAACGCGATCGTGGCCACCATCACGATGGCATCCTCGCGCAGGAAGGCGGTCTGGTTGTTGCGCCTTTCCTCCGCAGACAGGCCGGCGTGGTACGGCAACGCACGCACGCCGGTGTCGACGAGCGCGGCGGCGGTTTCATCGACCTTCGCGCGCGACAGGCAATAGACGATGCCGGCTTCGTTCGCGTGCTCGTCCCAGATGAACGACAACAGCTGCTTGCGCGGATTGTCCTTGCCGACGATTCGATAGCGGATGTTGGGCCGGTCGAAGCTCGACACGAACACGCGCGGATCGTCGAGTGCGAGCCGCTCGACGATCTCGTTGCGCGTGAGCACGTCGGCAGTGGCAGTCAATGCCACGCGCGGCACGCCCGGAAATCGTTGCTTCAGTACCGCGAGCTGGATGTACTCGGGCCGGAAGTCGTGCCCCCACTGCGACACGCAATGCGCTTCGTCGATGGCGATCAGCGCGAGCTTCGATTTCGACAGCAGCGCCAGGCACGAATCGGTGAGCAGCCGCTCGGGCGCGAGGTAGAGCAGGTCCAGTTCGCCAT
>CADECO010000178.1:0-2110 GCA_902825905.1 uncultured beta proteobacterium | reverse complement strand
ACATGGTCGACGATCGCCGCCTGCTGGCCACGAAACTCGTGGTAGCCGAAGACGGTGCTCAGGATGTCGAGCGCGGACGTTGGTGCGCTCACCCGGGGCTCGTCCGCTTTTGCATCGTGCACGCGATCACCACACCGACGCGTATTGCGCCGCCGCGCGCGCGATCGGTCCGAACACGTCGTAGTCACTCGCTTCGGGAAACGCAAAGCCGCGCAGCAGCAAGGCATCGCGCACAGTCGCGAGCGCGGGTTCGTGCTCGACGCGGCCGAGCGCGTTACGCAGCCGATCGAGTTCGTCGGCTGCCACTGCACCCGTCGCCACCAGCGGCGGAATCGGCGTCGGATCAGTCCGCGCGATCACGCGCACCTTCGCGGCAAGTTCCGGAGCGTGACGCGCGAGCAGGTCGTGGTAGTAGCTGTCGAGTGCGCCCAGGTCGATCGTGCGCTGATCGAGCGCTTCGATCACCCGGCGGCCGGCGATGAGATCGCCCACCACTTTGTCGTACAGCGCGGGCGAGCCAGGCGATCGAAACGGCAGCAGATGCCGACGCAGCGCCACGCATCCCGACATCGAATCGAGGACGGTGTAGCCGACGGCACCGCCGAACGTCTCCTCGATCGAGCGCGCCGGCGAATCGGCGCGCACCACGATGTCGCTCCAGTAGATCGGCTGACCTGCGTACCGCGCCGGCGAAGGCACCGGCGCCGCGATCAGCGTTGGCCTTGGTTCGCGCTGCGAGTACGGCAACCCGCACATCATCGCGCAGCCCAGATCTTCGCGCGCCCACAGCGTCGCGAGCGGCGCCGGGAAATCGTGATCGACGATCGTCCAGTCGAGCCTCGCCTGCTGCAACACCCACGCGAACAGCTCCTGCCACGCGGCTTTCACCGCGGGGCTCACTGAATACATGCGCGCGTTGACGATCATCGATAGCGCAAGGTCTGGCCGATACCCAGTTGCCTCGCCTTGTTCATCATCGCCGCGCCAAGCGCGATGTCGGAGAGCGACAGCCCGCGATGCCAGAACACGACCGTCTCGTCGTCACGTTCGCGCCCGGGCTTGAGGCCGGCGACGATCTGCCCCAGTTCGGCATGCAGGTTGTGCTCGCAGATGCGTCCGGCATCGACGTGCGCGCGCAATGCCCCGAACGGGCCCGCCTTGGCCTGGCCCCAGTGGTCCATCACGAACTTGTCCATGATGTCGGTGAGCGACAGCTCCACCGCGCTCATCGTGCCGTACGGGATCACGCAGGCGCCGCGCTTGATCCAATCGGTCTTCAACAGCGGCTCGGGTTTTTCCAAGCGCGACGCCTCGACCACGATGTCGGCGCCGCGCACGCATGATTCCCAGCCGTCGGTCACGATCACGCGCTTGCCCAGATCGCGCTCCAGCCGCTGTCCGAATGCGTTGCGGCTTTCCACGCGGCGCGAGTGCACGCGGATCTCGTCGAAATGGAAGATCGCATCGAGCAGGCGCACATTCCAGTACGCCGTACCGCGCGCGCCGACATGGCCCAGCACCTTGCTCGATTTACGCGCGAGATGCTTGGCGCCGATCGCCGTGACCGCGCCGGTGCGCATGTCGGTGATGTCGGAGGCGTCGATCACCGCGATCGGCGCGCCGGTCTTCGGATCCATCAGGTGCAATAACGCAAGCTCCGAGGGCAGCCCTACCTCGTAGTTGCGATAGAAATCGCCGACAACCTTCACGCCCGCCACGCCGAGCGGCCGGATGTAGCCGCGCAGCACGTTGAAGTGACCGGGGTAGTCCTTCTCCGGCACCAGATGCATGCGCGGCTCGATCGTGCATTCACCGCGGCCTTGCGCGCGCAGGCCGTCTTCCACCGCGGCGATGATCTCGGCGTCGGTCATCGCCAGCGCCTGGATGTCGGCGTGATTGAGGTAGAGCAGATCGATGCGGGACTCGGTCACGGTGACCCCGCCCAAGACGGAAGACCCTGGAGGCGAGCACGCTTCGTTGCCTCACAGCGAGCAATCGGGTGCAGCCGAACGAGCGATCGTTTGATCATTCGGCCTTGATCCCTTGCTTGCGAATCACCTCGGCCCAGCGTGCGGTCTCACGGACGATGATCGCCCCGAGTTCAGCAGGC
>CADECO010000177.1:4794-11235 GCA_902825905.1 uncultured beta proteobacterium | reverse complement strand
TTGCGCGCAGCGAACTGGGCATCGTCGCCATCATCGGCATCATCCTGCTCATCGGCATCGTCAAGAAGAACGCGATCATGATGATCGACTTCGCGCTCGATGCGGAGCGCCGCGACGGCAAGCGGCCCGAGGAAGCGATCTATCAGGCTTGCCTGCTGCGGTTCCGACCGATCCTCATGACGACCTTCGCCGCGCTGTTCGCCGCACTGCCGCTCATGCTCGGCACGGGCGTGGGCTCAGA
Organism: uncultured beta proteobacterium; assembly: GCA_902825905.1. Classification (GTDB taxonomy): domain Bacteria; phylum Pseudomonadota; class Gammaproteobacteria; order Burkholderiales; family SG8-39; genus CADEDU01. The sequence goes on along the minus strand of CADECO010000177.1, from coordinate 10,994 downwards.
GTTGCGCCAACCGCTCGGCCTGACGATGGTCGGCGGGTTGATCGTGAGCCAGATCCTCACCCTGTTCACCACACCGGTGATCTACCTCGCCTTCGATCGTCTGGCGCGCCGCTTCGGCGGCGGCAGGCGGGATCGCCCGCGGCAGGAGGTCGCACCATGAACCTCTCGGCCGCGTTCATCGCCCGTCCGGTCGCGACGATCCTGCTCACCATCGGCATCACGCTCGCGGGCGCCATCGCCTTCACGCGCTTGCCCGTCGCACCGCTGCCGCAGGTCGAGTTCCCGGTCATCAGCGTCTACGCGCAACTGCCGGGTGCCAGCCCTGAGACCATGGCCGCAACCGTCGCCACGCCACTGGAACGGCAGCTGGGACGGATCGCCGGGGTGAACGAGATCACCTCGTCGTCTTCACAGGGCTCGACGCGCGTATCGCTGCAGTTCGATCTGGACCGCAGCATCCACAAGGCGGCGAACGAGGTGCAGGCCGCAATCAATGCAGCGCGTGCGCAGCTTCCCAGCGGCATGCCGGGCAATCCGACGTATCGCAAGGCCAACCCCGCCGATCCGCCGATCATCGTCCTCACACTGGTCTCCGACACGCTTCCCAAAGCACAGCTCTACGATGCCGCTTCGACCATCGTCGCGCAGCGCCTGTCGCAGATCCGCGGCGTCGGGCAGGTCAACATCGGCGGTGGCTCGCTGCCCGCGGTGCGAGTCGAAGTCAATCCGCGCGCGCTGAGCGCGATGGGCGTCGGCCTGGCCGACGTGCGCACCGCGCTCACCACCGCCAACGTCAACCGCCCCAAGGGCGTTGTCGAAGAAGGTGAGCGGCAATGGTGGATCTACGCCAACGATCAACTCATGACGGCCGAGCAGTACGCCCTGCTCATCGTCGCGTATCGCAACGGAGCGCCGGTACGGCTGCGCGATGTCGCCACCGTCAGCGATTCGGTGCAAGACCTGCGCAACTCCGGCGCCGTCAACGGTCGGCCCGCCATTCTTCTGTGGGTCTACAAGGAGCCCGATGCCAACGTCCTCGATACGGTCGATCGGGTGAACGAGGCCCTGCCGTGGCTGCGCGCATCGATTCCGGCCGCCATGGAACTCAGCCTCGCACTCGAGCGAACGGCGACGATTCGCGCGTCGCTGCGTGAAGTGGAGAAATCGCTGGTCATCGCGGTGGCACTCGTCGTCCTGGTGGTGTTCCTGCTGTTGCGACACGTGCGCGCCACCCTGATCCCCGCGGCGGCGGTTCCGGTGTCGATCATCTCAACCTTCGGGTTCATGTACCTGGCCGGCTACAGCCTCAACAATCTCTCGCTCATGGCGCTCATCGTCGCCACCGGATTCGTGGTCGACGATGCGATCGTCGTGCTCGAGAACGCCATGCGCCACATCGAAGCCGGCGCCTCGCCGATGGCCGCGGCCCTGAAAAGCGCCAGGGAAGTCGGCTTCACCGTGATCTCGATGAGCATCTCGCTGGTCGCCGTGTTCATCCCGATCCTGTTCCTGTCCGGGCTGGTCGGTCGGTTCTTTCGCGAATTCGCCTTGACACTCACCGCGGCGGTCGGTGTTTCGCTGGTCGTGTCGCTGACGCTCACACCAATGATGTGCGCGCACATGCTCAAGCCCGCCTCGGAGAGCGCACGCGGGGTGTTCTACCGCGCCGGTGAGCGCGTGTACCTGGCCGTGCTGCGCGCCTACGCCACAACGCTGCGCTTCGCGCTCCGCCATTCGGTGCTCACCATGCTTGCGCTGGTCGCGATGATCGGGCTCAACGTCCATCTGTACAACATCATTCCGAAGGGATTCTTCCCGCAGCAGGACACCGGCAGGATCTTCGGCTATCTGCGCGCCGACCAGGCCAGTTCGTTCCAGTCGACCAGCGCGAAGATGGAGATCGCCATGAAGATCATCCAGGCCGATCCGGCGATCGACACGATCACCTCCTCGACGGGATCGGGCTTCGGTGCACGCAATTTCGGCAGCTACGTCATGTCGCTCAAGCCGCTTGCCGAACGGAAAGTGAGCGCGGCCGAGGTCGTCGCACGACTGCGACCGCAGCTCGCGCGCATTCCCGGTATTCAACTGTCGCTGGTCCCGGTGTCCGACGTGCGCATCGGCGGCCGGCCGGGAACCGGCGCCTACCAGTACACGCTGCAAAGCGAGAACGTCGACGCGCTGCGCGAGTGGACGCAGAAGCTCACCGTGGCGCTTCAGAACGTCGACCGGTTGACCGACGTATCAAGCGATCAGGAAGTGCGTGGCATGCAGGCGACCGTGGTCGTCGATCGGCCCACGGCGGCTCGACTGGGCTTGTCGATCGATGCGATCGACCAGACCCTGGGCAACGCGTTCAGTCAGGCGATCGTCTCCACCATCTACACCGAGCGCAACCAGTATCGCGTCGTGATGGAAGTCGATCCGCGCTACGCCGTCGGCCCGGAATCGCTGAAGGACATCTGGTTGCGCACACCCACCGGCCAATCGGTGCCGCTTTCCGCGATCGCTCGCTACGAGTTCACCAACACGCCGCTATCGATCAACCATCAGGGCCAGTTCGCCTCGGCAACCATATCGTTCAGCCTTCCCGAGGGCGTCTCGCTATCGGATGCCACGGTCGTGATTCGCGACATGATGGACCGCATCGGCGTGCCCTCGATCGTATTCGGCGGGTTCGCCGGCACCGCGCGGACGTTTCAAACCAACACCAGTGCACAGCCCTGGCTCATCGTCGCCGCCATCGTCGCGATGTACATCGTGCTCGGCATGCTCTATGAAAGCTTCGTCCATCCGATCACCATTCTCTCCACGCTCCCATCGGCCGGCGTCGGTGCGTTGCTCGCGTTGCTCGCCGCCGGCGCGGAGTTCACCGTGATCGCGCTGATCGCCGTGTTCCTGCTGATCGGCATCGTCAAGAAGAACGCGATCCTGATGGTGGACTTCGCGCTCGATGCCGAGCGCACACGCGGCCGCACGCCGCGCGAGGCGATCTACGAGGCGTGCATTCTCAGATTCCGTCCGATCATGATGACGACGCTGGCGGCGGCACTTGGCGCACTGCCCCTCGCGCTCGGCGTCGGCGACGGCGCCGAATTGCGCAAGCCCCTTGGCATCGCGATCGTCGGCGGGCTCGCGCTGAGCCAGGTGCTCACGCTCTACACCACGCCCGTGGTCTATCTTTATCTGGAGCGCATGCGGCTGTGGACCTTGCGCCGCTGGCAGATGCGCCGTGGCGATCAGCCCCGGAGCGCCGCAGCGTGACGCGCGCGGATCGCCGAGCAACGCGAATGCGCACCCTCGCCGCTGCGGGTGCGCTGACCGCGCTGTTCGGCTGCACGCTCGGTCCGGACTACGCGCGTCCGCCGGTAGAGGTTCCGGAGGCTTATCGCGAGCTCGCCGGATGGAAACGCGCCGAACCGCGCGATGCGATCGAGCGCGGGCGCTGGTGGGAGATCTTTCGCGATCCGGTGTTGAATGGGCTCGCCGAACGCGCGATCGCCGCTAACCACACGATCCAGGGGGCCGAAGCACGTTACCGTCAGGCGCTCGCGGCGCTCGGGCAGCAACGCGCCGCCCTGTTTCCGAGCGTCACCGTCAATCCCTCGGCCACGCGCAGCCGCCCGCCCGCGCCGTCAAGCCAGCCGACGCTGTCGCCCGGCATCACCAACAGCTACAACCTGCCGTTCAACGCCAGTTGGGAGCTGGATCTGTGGGGACGCGTCCGGCGTTCGGTCGAAGCCGCCGGTGGCGACGCCGCAGCGAGCGCCGCCGATCTGGAATCGGTGCGGCTGGTAACGACCGCGACCCTGGTCCAGGCTTACTTCGCTTTGCGTGCCAACGACGCGCAACGGCGCATTCTCGAGGACACGGTTGCCGCCTACGAGCGCTCGCTGGATCTCACGCGCAATCGCTATCAGGCCGGTGTGGTGGCGCGCGTGGACATCATCCAGGCCGAAGTACAGCTGCGTAGCGCGCAGGCTCAGCTCGTCGACCTTGGCATCGAGCGCGCGCAGCGTGAGCATGCCATTGCGATCCTGACCGGCACGCCACCGGCGGCGTTGCGCATCGAACAGGACACCGCCCAGCCGAACCTGCCCGAAGTACCCGTCGGCCTGCCCTCCGAATTGCTCGAGCGCCGACCCGACGTCGCCGCGGCTGAACGCAGTGTCGCCGCCGCCAATGCGCGCATCGGCGTGGCACGAGCGGCATTCTTTCCGAGCCTCACGCTGAGCGCTTCGGAAGGCTATCGGGCGAACCGGTTCCAGTCCTGGCTGTCCACGCCCAGTCATTTCTGGTCGCTCGGGGTGGCGGTGGCGCAGGTGTTGTTCGACGGCGGCCTGCGCCGCTCGCTCTCCGATCAGGCGCTCGCCGTGTACGACGCCGATGTCGCGCAATACCGCCAGACGGTGCTCATTGCCATGCAGGAAGTCGAAGACAACCTCGCCGCGCTACGCGTGCTCGTCGACGAGGAAGCGCTGCAGCAGGAGGTCGTCAACGGCGCCCGACAGGTGGTCGAGGTGACGACCAACCAGTACGGCGCCGGCGTGGTGAGTTTTCTGAACGTGGTGACGGCGCAGACGACGGCGCTGCAGAACGAGCGCACGCTGGCATCGATCCGCGCGCGACGCTTCGCGGCGAGCGTCGCCCTGATCCAGGCGTTGGGCGGCGGCTGGCACACGAGCGAACTCGACCGGGTGGTCGATCGCGACGAACCGAAGCAACCCTAGGGAAACTCCGCATAACTTATCCCGGCGGTGCGGAGGTCCCATACTTTCCGGGGAGTTACGAGGGGGCGGGCCCCCTTGTGCGAATATTCCCTAGAGAGCGTCGTTCAAACCCCTCGATCGCTCAACACACCAGGTTCTCCCGCAACGATCGGCCCGCGTAGCTGCTGCGATAGCGTCCGCGCCGCTGCAGCTCGGGCACCAGATAATCGACGACATTGGCGATCACCGCACGCGGCGCCGCCTGCGAGATCGACAGCATGAACCCGCCGCGGCTTCCGGTGGCCTCGAACGCCTCCTCCAGCATGTCCGCAACCTGGGCCGGGTCGCCGGCGTAGGTGTTGTCGTAGCCGGTCGCCGCCTCCAGTCCATAGCGAAAGAACTCCTCGCGGCTGATCTCGGTGTTCTGCCCGTACTTGTTCGCGAGGATGTGAACGAAGCCGACCGGCGAAGCATTGGCGGCCACGATGCGCTGCTGCAGTTCGGCAAGAGAGAACCGCTCGGGCAGCGTGGACATGTCGAAGCCGGTGTTATGCGACAGCCAGACGCCGACCGCCTCCTGCGGCACATCCGCGATCAGCATCTCCTTGAGCGCCAGCGCCTCCTTGCGCGTGGGAGCGACGATCGCGCGACTGGACCACAGGATCCCGACCTGCTCGGGATCGCGCTTCTCGGCCACCAGCGCCGCATCGAGGTCGGAGCGCTGCTTCACCATCATCGGCACCGGCTTCAACAGCCCGAACACGTGATCGGCCACGCGCGCCGCGGCCCGCGTTCCGCGCGGCGAGCCGCCCGCCTGGATGACTACCGGGTGCCCGTGCTGCAGCGGTACCACGCTGAGCGGCCCCTTGACCTTGAAGAACCGTCCCTCATGGTCGATCGCGCGGATCTTCGCCGGGTCGGCGACCTGCCCCGTCGCGGCATCCCACATGAACGCATCGACATCGACGCTGTTCCACAGCTTGCGGCACACGTCGATGAATTCCTCCAACCGCTCGTAGCGCGTCTCGTGATCGACCAGTTCGTCGTAGCCGTAGTTGGCGTAGTCGGCGCGACGCTGCGAGGTGATCACGTTGAACGCGACGCGCCCCTCGGTGATCAGATTGAGCGAGTTGAGCAGGCGCGCGGTGTAGAACGGATGCATGAACGTCGACGCGTACGTCAGACCGAACCCGACGTGGCTGGTGACGCGCGACATGGCGGTCACCCAGGGGCTCATGTCCAGGCGCGGCCAGGCAACGCCGTAGCGCACCGCCTCGTCGATCGAACCTTTCCAGGTGCTCGGGATGCCGGTGGAGTCGCCGAAGAAAATCATGTCCAGGCCGCCGCGCTCGGCGGTGCGCGCGACTTCCTCGAACATGCCGATGTTGGGGTGATGTCGATCGACCCACGAGCCCGCGATTCGCCATAGGGTTTCAACCTGCGTCCAGGAGAAATCGAAAGCGAGGTGGATTTGTTTTTTCATCGCGCGGC
>CADECO010000177.1:0-4694 GCA_902825905.1 uncultured beta proteobacterium | reverse complement strand
ACCTGCGTCCAGGAGAAATCGAAAGCGAGGTGGATTTGTTTTTTCATCGCGCGGCGGCTCGATCCGGCCGGAAACTCGAAGCGGTTGAGAACGTCGAGTCCGACAGCTGTGTAGGGCCGGGAAAGTATGGATGGTCGAACACGCACCATGCAACCACGAGGCGCGCTGCAAGCTCGTCACAGCCCCATGTTTCGGGTCGACGATCGCCGTCTCACATTGCGGCTGCGCCACCTGTGCGCGAATCGTGGAGAATGCCGGACGCGATAACACATCACCCCAAAGGAGCACACCATGGATCTGCGCTTGAAAGGTAAGACCGCGCTGGTGACGGGCGGCAGCGAAGGCATCGGCAAAGGCATCGCGCTGGGGCTCGCCCAGGAAGGCGTCGACGTCGCGATCTGCGCGCGACGCAAGGAACCGCTGGAAGCGGCAGCCGCTGAAATCGCCAAGGCCACCGGCCGCAAGATCGTGGCGATCCCGGCTGATCTGACGAAACCTGCCGACGCCGAGAAGTTCGTGCACGACGCGGCCAAGGCACTCGGCGGCCGGATCGACATCCTCGTGAACAACGCCGGCGCAGCCCCAGGCGGCACGCTCGAATTCCTCACCGAGGAGCATTGGGCGCAGGCGCTGCAGCTCAAGTTCATGGGCTACGTGCGCTGTACCAAGCACACCATGCCCTACATGATCAAACAGGGCGGTGGCCGTGTGGTGAACCTGATCGGCAACGACGGCGTAAAGGTGTCGTACTGGGAAATCGCGCCGGGTGCGGCCAATGCTGCGGGCCAGAACTTCACCAAAGCGCTGGCGGGTCAGTACGGGAAGCACAACATCAGCTTCTGCGCGGTGAACCCCGGGCCGGTGCGCACCGAGCGCTGGGCCGGTCTGGTGAAAGCCATGGCGCGCGACATGAACATCTCGGTCGAAGAAGCCGACAAGCTCGCCCCGAGCGCGATTCCGCTCGGCCGCATCGCCGAAGTCGATGAGGTCTCCGATCTGGTGGTGTATCTGTGTTCGCCGCGCGCCCACTTCGTCAACGGCACCATGATCGAGGTCGACGGTGGCCAGCAGAAAGACCTGATGGATCGGGTGCGCGACAAGAAGTAGTAGCGCCGGCAGAAGCAGCGCCGACGCGCCCGCCTCTCAATCCTTACCGTATCAACCGTTCAACCCGCGGGAGTTGCCAGGCCGCGACTCCCCGCCATCGACTGGAAACAGGCCATGCCCTTTATCGTTTGCAAGATCCCGATGGAAAACGTGCAAGACACGGCCGGCATCGAAGCGGCCATGCGCGAGCACAAGTTCAGCGCCGATGACATCGTCGCGGTCGTCGCCAAGACCGAGGGTAACGGTGGCGTGAACGACATCTCGCGCGTTCTCGTCGATCGCGTGTTGCGCGATTTCTTCGTCAACAAGGGCACGCGCACCCGCGCCCAGGCGCTGCAGGTGCCGATCGCACTGTCGGGCGGCTGCGACGGCGTCATCTCGCCGCACATGAACGTGTTCGTGCGCGTCCCCGACAGCGCAGTGTCCGAGGCGTCGAAGAAGGAACTGCGTCTGACGGTCGGCATGACCGTGTCGGAAAAGATCCTGCCCGAAGAGATCGGGCGTTTGCCGATGGTCGAGAAGGTGGCCGCCGCCGTGCGCCGCGCAATGGCCGATGCGGGTATCACCGACCCGAAAGACGTTCACTTCGTGCAGAGCAAGACACCGCTGTTGACTGCCGAGCGCATCGCAGCGGCTGCCTCGCGCGGTCAGACCTGCGTGATGCACGACACGATGGAATCCATGGCCGTCTCGAATGCCACTGCGGCACTTGGCATCGGCGTGGGCATCGGTGAGTTCCCCCTGCCGCGCCCCGAGCAGATCGCCAAGGACCTGTCGCTCTACTCGTCGGTTGCGTCATGTTCGTCCGGCGTCGAGCAGGACGAGGCGCAGATCGTGGTGGTGGGCAATCGGCGCGGCATCGGTGGCGATTTCCGCATCGGTCACTCGGTGATGAAAGACTCCATCGACTTCGAAGGCATCTATGAGGCGATCCGCAACGCGGGTCTGGCTTTGCCAGAGCGCGCCCGGGCAAGCGACCTGGGCGATGCGCTGGTGAACTGCTTCATCAAGTGCGAGACGCATCCATCGGGTCGGCTGCGCGGGCGTCGGCTGGTGTCGCTCAACGACTCCGATATCCATCACACCCACCATACCAAAGGCGCGGTGGGCGCGGTTGCCGCGGCTGCGATCGGTGACCCGGCCGTCTACTGCTCGGTCGCCGCGCTCCAGCAGGGGCCCGCGGGGGGCGGCGTGGTCGCGGCGATCTTGAACATGGCGAAGGTCAAGTAGTCAGCCGCCAAGCTTGTAGAGTTTCAGCGCGTTGGTACGGCCGATCTTCAGCCGATCGGCTTCGCTGATCTCGGCGTGGTCGAACCACCGCGCCGCCAGCTCGATCGACTCGAACGGCCAGTCGGTCGAGAACATGATGCGATCGACACCCAGTTCCATCATCGTGGCGAGCAGCGCGGGCGTGCGGAAGTGGCCCGAAGTCGTGATGTAGAAATTGTTCTGCATGTAGTGCGCGACCGGGTGCTTGGCGGGCGTGCCGTGTCCCTTGGCCATCCAGCCGTTGCGGTTGTCGATGCGCCACAGATTGAACGGCAGCCCCTCGCCCATGTGTCCGAGCACGATCTGCAAGTTCGGATGGCGATCGAACAGGCCCGAGGCGATCAGCCGCAGTGCGTGCACCGCCGTCTCCTGCGCAAAGGCCCATGACGGCCCGAGCAACCAGGTGTGGCCTGCGTAGATCTGTGCATCGCGCGGAATCGGATTGCGCGGGTGCAGATAAAAGGGATAGTCGAGCGCCGCCACCTTCGCCCAGAAATCGTTGTAGCGCGGATCATCGAGATAGACGCAGTTCTCCGCGCTGCCGACCTGCGAGAACCCGTTGACCAGCGCCCCGCGAAAGCGCAGTGACTGGATGCAGCGCTCGTACTCGCGCGTGGCCTCGTCAGGGTCCTGCATCGCCAGCGCCGCCAGCCCCTGAAATCGATCCGGCCGCTTGGCGACCTCGGCCGCAAGATAGTCATTGGTGCGCCGGGCCAGCTCGATCGCCCGCTTGGTATCGGGAATGCCCTGCACCGTCGGCGCATTGAGCGAGAGCAGCATCATCTCCATGCCGTGCGCGTCCATCTCGCGCAGGCGCAGGCCGTGAATATCGAGGAGCCGCGCGCGCAGTTCATCGCGCAGGTGCTCAGGGGCGAAGCCGGTCGAATCCTCGATGGTGTCCTTGAGGCCGAAGTGTTCCTCCAAGCCGATCTTGCCTTGCATGACATCTCCTCCTTGTTGGATGGCGTGGTGACGACGAGCGCGAGTCTACGTCGCTGCGCCGGCGGCATCGACCGACACGCGTCGCCATGGGCTGCGACTGTCCGGTCCGAACACACAGCGCGCTGCGACTTCTCCCGGCTGCGAGATCCGTGCGATCATCCAAACGCGGTCGCGCGCATTCCCAAACGAGGAGGGACAAGACGATGCCATCGACAAGCATGAGACCCGCATTCGCCGTGTTGGGTGCTGCGGTCGCGTTCGCTCTGACGAGCACGATCGTTCACGCGCAGGAGCCGTTGAAGGTCAAGGTCAGCAATCTGGGGTTCCCTTCCCATACCGGGCTGATCATCAACGTCCTCAAAGGCAAGGGCTTCGACAAGAAGCACGGCCTGGACATCGAGGTCACGCCCTACGGCACGATCAACGCGTACTACGGCTCGCTCGCTTCGGGAGAGAGCCACATGCTCGCCGGCGGCCCGCTCGTCTTTCAGAAGATGCGGCTGGAAGGCGTGCCGGTGAAGATGATCTCCTCGCTCGTAGACATGACGTCGCTCTCGGTGATCACCAAGGATCCGGCCATCAAGTCGCTCAACGATCTGAAGGGCAAAACAATCGCCGCCGACATGGGATCGGCCGAGTACTCGGTCTTGAACCTCTACGCCAAGCGCAAGGGGATCACACTGGGTAAGGACGTCACCGTGGTCCAGGCCGGCCCGCCGCTGGTGCGCACGCAACTGGCTGCCGACCGCGTCGAAGCCGGCATGACATGGGAGCCCACCGCCACGCTGACGATGCGCGACAACGCGGGGTACCGCATCATCCTCAACGGCAAACAGGCGTGGCATGAGCTGACCGGCAAGGACGGCTGGCTGCTCGCGATCGGTGCGCGCGAGGATTGGATCGCGAAGAACGGTGCCGCGATACCGCGCGTAGTCGCCGCATTCGACGAGGCGGCGCGATTCATGCGCAGCAACGCGGATGAGTCCGACAAGATCATTCAGGCCGCGCTCAAGTTCCCGCCCGGGGCGTTCAAAGACATGATCTCGGCGCCGCGCGTGGTCTATCGCGTCGAGTCCACGCAGAACGCCGCGACACGCGAGACGCTGTGGGAGATCGTGAAGGTCGCCATCGCCGATGGCTATTTCAAGGACCCGGTGCGCGACCAGTCGGTGATTCATTCGCAGTGATCGACGATCGGTCGGCCCGCGCGACTGTCTGACCCACAACGAGAGGATCAAGCTTTGACTGAGGGGACACTTGACTGAGGGAACACGTGACTGAGGGAACGCAGCGCCGCCCCGGCGAGGCGGCGTCGATCGATGTCGGTCACGCCGGCGCATGGCCCAAGGAAGCCTTCATCACCTTCGCGGCGTTCT
>CADECO010000176.1:5787-11436 GCA_902825905.1 uncultured beta proteobacterium | reverse complement strand
CACACGTGCAGATCGGAAGCCTGCGGCTGGAGTCCGGGATAGAGCCGATGGCCCTCGGCGCCTTCGGACAGCTGATCACGGTGATTGCGCCCCTTCGCGTCGGTGAAGAAGTGGTCGTGATAAAGCGACCACAGGCTGGTGCCGTCCTTGCCGGCGGTCATGCACAACCAGATCACCGGATCGCCCCTCACCCGCATCGCGCGCGCCAGCCGATTGATATTGGGCACGATCGCCCGCGCAGTGGCCACCTCAGCGACGTAGAAGTTCTGCATGTCCACGACCAACAGCGCGGTTTCGCCGACCGGGAAATGGTCGTAGACGTTGAGCCGGCCGCGCTTGGCCATGACGCGCTCGATCACGTATTGCGGCCATTCGAAAGTGTGCGGCCGATCGGCAGTCGGTGCCGCGGATTCCAGGCGGTCGTTCATGGTCGGGGCTCCCAGGCAATCATGCGCAGCTCGCCGAGCTCGCGCGGCATCTTGGTCCACGACTCGCCACCGTCGTCGGAGCGAAAGATCTGGCCGAAGATGGTGCAGCAGAAAATCAACATCGGATCGGCGCGGTTGGTGCCGATCCACCAGATGGTGCTGTTGACCGGTTTGGGGAGCTTCGCGTCCTCCCAGGTCTCTCCCCAGTCGCGGCTGCGAAGCAGCATGCCGGTCTCCCCGGAAGGGCGATCACCCACCGACAGGTACACCACGCCGGTCCGGTCGGCCCGCGCCGTCATCACACGAAAGTAGGGCCACGGCGCCTGCGGCACTTTCACCGGGTAGAAGCTCGCGCCCTCGTCGTCGCTGCGATGCAGGCCCTCCTCCGTGGCAACCAGGATGCGACGCGCGCCGAGTTCGTCGACGATGACGAGGTTGTGCACGTCATCGGACAACAGGCCCTTGCCGAGCCGCTCCCAGGTGTTGCCGCGATCACGGCTGCGCCAGATGGCGTCGATCTCGATGGTCGCCCAGACGGTGTCGCGATCGCGCGCGTCGAAATGGATCGAGGTGACGCGCGGCGTGTTGATGAATTCGCATTCGGCGGCGTTACCCAGGAGCAAGCGCTGCCAGCTGCCACCACCATCGGCTGAACGGAACAATGCCGCCGGCCGCGTGCCGGCGATGATGAAATCGGGGTCGCGCGGATCCTGCGCCAGTTGCAGCACCTGCAACGCGTCGAGTGGCGAGGGTAGATAGTTCCACTGCTCGGCGCCTGGATCCCAGCGGTAGATGCCCTGATCGGTCCCGGCCAGGACCTGCCCCGGGCGATCCGGATGGAGCGACAGCGACCAGCATCGCGACTCGTTGTAGATGCCGCCGCGGTTCGTGTGCGCGCGCAGCCAGCTCTGACCTCGATCCTTGCTGAACCAGACCGAGTGCCCCACCGACGCCGCGTAGGCCATCACGTTCAATGGCTGCGTTTGACCCGCCATGCGAATCTCCCTTTAATGCCGACTGCATGGACACCCGCAACACGCCCGCCGCCCTCGCCGGCATGAAGCTTCGATATTTGCGCGCCTTCATTGCCGTTGCGCATCGGGGCGGCGTCACCAAGGCCGCCAGCCATCCGCTGCGCGCACAGTCGGTGGTCACGCGCGCGATCCACAAGCTCGAACAAGCGTTGGGGGTTCCACTGTTCGAACGCCGTGCGCAAGGCGTCGAACTGACGGTCTATGGTCGTACGCTGCTCGCGCGCGCCGAACGGGCCGCCCACGAGCTCGCACAGGCACATGCCGACATGCAGCCGCTGTGTCCGCGCGGCCTGCCCTCGGCGACCGCACCGGTGTTCTCGATGCAGACCAGCCGGCGGCATCTCGATGCCTTCCTGCAACTGGTGGAGCTGCATCACATGAGCGAGGTCGCACGGCGCCTGTCGATCAGCCAGCCTGCAGTCAGTGCCGCGATTCGCGAAATCGAAGGCGGCCTGCGCACGCGCCTGTTCGTGCGTGCTCCCACCGGCCTGTTTCCCAATCCGGCGGCGCGACTGCTCGCCCGGCGCGTGCGGCTGGCCCTTGCCGAGTTGCGCCACGCCGAAGAAGAGCTGGCGTCGCTTCGCGGCATCGATGCGGGACACGCCCGGGTCGGGGTGCTGCCGTTGAGCAAGACTGCGATCGTGATGCCGCGTGCCATCGCCCGGCTGACCGCGCGCTATCCGGCCGTTCGCGTCACCCTGCGCGACGGGGCGTTCGACACCCAGGAAGACGCGCTGCGATCCGGCGAGCTCGACTTCATCTTCGGCGCGTTGCGCGATTTCCCGCGCGATTCCGATCTGATCGGTGAAGCGTTGTTCGACGATCGTCTGTGCCTGATCGTCCGCGCCGGGCACCCACTGGCCCGGGTCAAGCGCCTGTCGTGGCAGCGGCTCGCGGGATTCTTCTGGGTGCTCAATCGCCCGGGCACGCCGGGACGCGAGCGGCTGGAGGCGGCGTTTCGGCGGCGCGGACTCGCGCTGCCCCAGGTGATCATCGAGACCGGCTCGCTCGCGATGACGCGCGGCCTGCTGCTCGAGACCGATTTCATCACCGCGCTCTCGCCCGATCAGTTCGAGCGTGAAGTCGCCGCGGGCATGATCGCCGTGCTGCCGCTCGAGTTGCCCGAGACGGTGCGGCCGATCGGGGTGATCCGCCGCCGCAACAGCGTGCTGCCGCCCTCTTCGGAGCGGCTGATCCAGGCGTTGCGCGATGTCGTTCATGCGACGTGAAAGATGCCTTCGATCTCGACCGGCTGATTGCCGACCAGACCGCCCACGCACAGCGTCGAGCGTGCGTGACAGCCGATCTCCGGGCCGAACACCTCGAACAGCAGATCCGAGGCGCCGTTGATCACCATGTTCGGTCGCTCGAACTGCGCCACGGCATTGACCATACCGACGATCTTGACCACGCGGCGCACCCGGTCGAGATCACCGACATGCGACTTCACCGTCGCGAGCATCTTGATCGCCAGCGCGCGCGCCACCGCGTAGCCCTGCTCTTCGCTCAACTCACCGCCGACCTTGCCCCGAAGCGGCAGGCTTGGATCTTCGAGCAATTGCGCGCCGTGACCTGACACGTACAGCGTCTCGCCGATCAGCACCGCCGAGGTGCGGTTCTTCGATGGCAGCACCAGGGGCGCCGGCAGTTCGATTCCCATCTCGCGCAGCTTGGCGTCGACGCGTCCACTCACGGCTCTGTCCTCTCGGTATGCCTCGATATCACGCTGCTACCCGCATGACCGCCTCTTGAAACGGACCAGGCTCCAGCAGCGCTTCGGTCGCGTTGTAGTGATCCTTGCCGGCAAGCGGAAACACCGGCGCCGGATACTGGCTGCCGAACACTTCGGTCTGCCGGTGGAACTCCAGACTCTCGAGCGCGCCCACGCCCAGCACCATCGGTGGCGCGCCCGCTCGGGTGAGGTGAATCGGGCTGTTGCGAGCCGCGATCACGCCATCCATGCGCAGGGGTTCATTGAGATAGGTACGCGCGATCGGTTCGAGCTCGTACAGGCCGCTGACGCCGCACGCGGCATCCACGAGCCGCGCCGGCGCGTGTCGCGAATCGGCCTGCGTTGGCCGTCCCGACTTGGCTTCTTGCTCGGCCTGGTTCGGCCCCGACGCTTCGTGTGCGCTATCGTCTGACGCGGTCCAGCTTGTCAGCGCCAGCATTGCGGCGAGATGCCCGCCGGCGGAGTGACCGAGCACCGTAAGCCGCGTAGTCACGAATCCCAACAACGCCGCGTTGCCGCGCACCCACCGCACCGCTTCGCGCAGCTGCATCACCATGGCATCCATGCTGACGTCCGGGCACAGCTCGTACGACACTGCACAGAACGCTATGCCGCGCTGCAGGAACGGCGGGGCGAGGAATGAAACGGAATGCTTGGTCGACGTGCGGTACTGCCAGTAGCCGCCGTGGATGAACAGCGCGAGCGACCCGCGCGATGCGCCCGCCGTGAAGAAGTCCAGCGTCTGCCGCGGCTGGCTCCCCCAGCGCACGTCGAGCCGGGCGCCTGGGCGCGCACGAACCGCCTCGCCTAACCGGCCGTGCCGCGCGATCGTGTCGGCGTAGTCGGGTGCCCAGGCACGCGTGTTGTACTGATGATCGAGATAGGAGTCGTTCGTGCCATTCATCGGGTGCAGCCCCTCATTGCATGATCCGCGGCAACCACAGCGCGATCCCGGGGATCAACAACAGCAGCACGAACAGGAGAACGTCGAGCAGCACGTACGGCATTGCCGCCGCCGATACCTGCGCCAGCGTCGTGCCGCGCGACACGCCGAGCATGACGAACAAGCCCATGCCGAACGGCGGCGTGATCCCGGCGATCTCCAGGGTGAGGAGCATGATCACGCCGAACCAGATCGGATCGAGCCCGAGCGCGGCGATCAGCGGAAAGAAGATCGGCACGGTGATCATCATCATCGACACCTGATCCATCAGGCAGCCCATGATCAGCAGGATGCCGAACATGATGCACACGATCGCCATCGGCGCGACGTCGAACTTGGTCACCGCGGCGACGATCCCGTTGGTGGCTCCCGAGAGCGCCAGGATCTGACTAAACGTCGTGGCGGCCATGACGATGATCAGCACCATCGCCGAGACGCGCACCGTGCCTTCCAGTGATTTCCAGATCGCTTCCCAGGTCAGCTGCCTGAACAGCGCCGCGACGATCAACACACCGAGCACGCCGAATGCGGACGCTTCCGAGGGGGTAGCGATGCCTACGAGCATGGTGCCGATGACGCCGAACACCACCAATCCCATCGGCAGCAAGTTGATCGCGAACACCCGCAGCCGCTTGCCGAAACTCACCTGCGGTGGATCGTAGCGGGGCGCCGCATTGGGATCGACCTTGATGCTGATGTAGATGAACGCGGCGTAGAACGCGGCCAATACCAATCCGGGCACCACGCCCGCGATCAAGAGTCGCCCGACATCGATCTTGGCAAGACTCGCCAGGATCACCGCCAGGCTCGAAGGTGGAATCAGGATCGCCAGCCCGGCAGTGCCCAGGATCGCGCCCATCGACAGATAGCGCTTGTAGCCGCGGCGCGTCATCTCGGGCACCAGCAGCGACCCCATCATCGCGGTGTTGCCCATGCTGGTGCCCGACAGCGCGGCAAATACGGTTCCGCCCGCCACGGTCAAATACGACAGGCGGCCCGGCAGCCGGCCGAGCATCACGTCGAACGCATCGAACACACGCACCGCGACCTTGGTGTGGAAGAACAATTCGCCCATCAGCAGAAACAACGGCACCGGCACGAACACGAAGTGCGTGATCGATGCGGAGAAATTGGCCGACAACTGCGCCAGCCCGGCATGGCCGCCAATGAACACGAGCATGCCGACGATGCTCACGCCGAAGAACGCAAACGCGACCGGCATGCCCAAGCCGAGCAGCGCGAGCACCAGGCCGACGATCAGTGCCGCGGCTTCGTACCAGCTCATCAGTCAGCCCGGCCATCGCGCGTACCAGCGGCATCGGAACCCTCACCCGCCACTGCGGGGACGCCGATCGCGCCCGCGCGCAGCAGCCGCGCGAACTCGATCGCGCACAGCCCGAAGCCGATCGGCAGCACACCGAGCAGCATCCAACGCGGAATCTCGATCGAGCGGACATCCATCTCGCCGCGCGATGCTGCGTCCCAAGCCATTGCGGCGCCGTAGCAGGCCAG
>CADECO010000176.1:1979-5687 GCA_902825905.1 uncultured beta proteobacterium | reverse complement strand
CCGTCGATCAGCGCGTCATAGCCGCGCAACAACCCTCTCATCGCATCACCGCTGAAGGCACGCGCCGTTCCCGCTTGCGATCGAACCGGCGGACACTACTTCGTCGGCGGGAACGCCTTGCGCAATCGCTCGTAGTATTCCGGCGACTTGGTCTTGATCTCGTTCCACTGAATGGCTTCGGCCGCCGCAACGAACTTGGCCGCCGCATCGCCTTTGAGCGGATACGACTTCACGCCGACCGCATCGACCTTGACGCGTTCCTTCTTTGCCAGCTCGGCGTAGTAGGCATGCGCGTCAGCCTCGAACTTCGCCACCGACTCGGTGAGAGCGCTCTGCTGTGCTTTGTTCAGCGCACGCCACTTGTTGGCGTTGATCCACAGCAGATTGTCGAATTGCCATACGGCCGGATCGATCCGGTACTTCACGAATTTCTCGAATCCGTAATCGGTGATGCCAAGCCCCGGCCAAGCCGCCCCGTCCACCACGCCGCGCTCCAGCGCACCGTAGATGTCGGGGGCCGGAACCATCACGTTGGTCGCGCCCATCGCATCGAGCCATGGCTTGTAAAGCCCGGAGGAGCGCACCTTGAGCCCGGCGAGGTCAGGTGTACCGTCGGGCTTGAGCTTGGGCTCCTTGGCGAGCCAGACGTGGTAGCCGATGCCGGCGGCAACCCAGCCAAGCACGTGCGTGTTGGCCTTCTTGGTCCAGATCTCGGCGAGCAGATCGATGCCGCCGTTCTTGCGCGCTTCCATCGGCGTGATGCCGGTGCCGTAGAAGACGAAACCTTCCGGAACCGTGCCCACGTAGTAGCCGGCCGCACCGAACAGCATGTAGAACGCACCGTTACGCACGGCGGTCAGTTGCTCGGTGGCTGGCGTGACCTCGGGCCCGCCGACGAATTGGATCTGCAGATTGGCCTTCTTCGCGGCGTCGCTCTTGTTGAACTCGTCGGCCCACTGCAGCGTCCGTGCGGTCGACCACAGACTCTTGGACCAGTTCGCGACCATTCGCAGGGTCTCACCGTGCGCACTCGACCACGGCAATAACGTGCTTGCGACCAACGCCGCCGATCCGAGCGCGGCAACGATCCTTCGCTTCATGGGCTCCTCCTGTTGTATCAGCAGGGGTTGCGGCACCCCTTCAAGCAAACGACCGGTTCACGGCCGTTGCGCACGATCGCGTTCACCGGTACCTGGCGCGGCCAAAGATAGCCAAGCCCGACTCCGGATGAAGCGCAAAAAGACTGCGCGACGATCGATTTTGCTTATGGCTGACGCGCCGAAGCGAAGCGCCTGGAAGCGCGCTCAGGACTCAATCCAGGCAGTCCGCTTATGAGCAGCAGAAAGCGCGCCGCGGGGCCGCGAGACGCGTACCAGCGTGGCCTGAGAACCGGCTATGCACTGCGCTGTAGCCGCGGGGCCGCCGTCGACGCAGCACGCGAGGTGGCTCTCGCGGCAGAAGTGTTGGTCCCGGACTTGCCCGCGCCACCGGCCAATCGGAACTTGCTGCACGCCCGCACCAGCGAGCCCACGCCCTGTTCCATGCTCTCGGCGGCGGCCGCGGTCTCCTCGACCAGTGCGGCGTTCTGTTGGGTCGTGCGATCCATATCACCGATGGCCTGATTGATCTGCTCGATACCCGCGCTCTGCTCGGCGCTCGAGCGGGCGATGTCCTCGATGATCGAATTCACGCGCTGGATCGAACCGACGATCTCGTTCATCTCGGTACCGGCGTTGCGCACCAGCGCGCCGCCCGCCTCCACGCTCGACATCGACTCGCCGATGAGCACCTTGATTTCCTTCGCCGCCGTAGCGCTGCGCTGAGCCAGGCTGCGCACCTCGCTCGCCACCACCGCGAAACCCTTGCCCTGCGGACCGGCGCGAGCGGCTTCGACCGCGGCGTTCAACGCCAGGATGTTGGTCTGGAACGCGATGCCGTCGATGACCGCGGTGATGTCGCTTACCCGCGTCGCGCCCTCGGTGATCGATCCCATCGTCGTCACGATCTGCTCGACCGTGGTGCCGCCCTTGCGTGCAATCGCGGAGGCACTCGCCGCCAGTGCGCTTGCCTGATTCGCGCTCTCGGCATTCTTGCGGACCGTACTGGTCAGTTCCTCCATCGAACTGGCCGTCTGCTCCAGGCCGGATGCCTGGCCCTCGGTGCGACCCGAAAGATCCTGATTGCCGCTGGTGATCTCGGTTGCCGCGGTCTGCAACTCGCTCGCCGCCAAGCCGATGTCGCGGATCAGCGTGCCCAACTGTTCCATGGTCGCGTTGGCGTTCTCACGCAGCTCGGCGAATGCGCCTTGCAAAGTGGAATCGACGCGCGCGGTCAGATCACCCGCGGCCAGCGATCGGAACATTCGGTTGGCATCGTCGAGCCCGGTCTGCGCGGCCTCCATCAACCGGTTCAACTCGTCGACGATCTCGCGGTAGGCGAAGCCGAAACGCTGCCCGTCGCCGCGCGCAGTGAAATCGCCGTGCGAGGCTGCCACCGCCAGCCGCTTGATCTCCTCGCTGATCGCGGTGAGGCTGGCCTTGACGTCGTTGGCGGCTTGCGTGAGCTGCATGCGGTCGCCCGGCAACGCCGGCATCTCCACGGAAAAATCGCCCTGGCCGTACCGCCCGACCACCTGTACCAACTGCTCGGTAACCTTGAGCTGCTCCTCGACCAGCGCGTTGACCTGCCCGGCCAGCTTGCCGTAGGTACCCTCGAACCGACCGGCGTCGATGCGATGCGACGTGTTGCCCAGTGACTGCTCGCGCGCCATTTCGCCTTGGGCACGAGCAAACTCCTCGAGCGTCCCCTTCATCGAGGTGAACGCCTGCGCGACACGTCCGACTTCGTCGCCGGCCGGCACCAGGTTCACCCGTTCGAATGCACCTTCACGCACGGCATCAGCGGCATCGAGCAGCTCACGCAGCGGGCGGTGGATACTGCGGAACACCAGCGCCCCGACCACCACGAAGAGCACGAACACGGCGACGACGATCGCGACCATCCACCGCAGCTGCCCGGTGGTACTGCGCTCGCGCTCGGTGAGCATACGGTTGATCTCGTTCAGCGCCGTCTCGGAGATCTTCCGCTGCAACACGATCAGCTCGGTCACGTCGTGTTGAAGCTGTATGGGGCCGCCCTCGACCTTGGCGCCACCGGCCACCGCGCGCGACACGTCGAGCGTCTTGAGCACACGCTGCTCGAGGTTGTCGAGCAGCGCGCCCATGCTCTGCTTCGAAGCATCGGAGGCTTGGAATGCCTTCTCCACCGCGCGGCGCATTTGCCGTACCGCCGATTCGACTTGTCCGGCGAAATCGTAGATCCGACCGATCTCGGCCGACGACGGTGACTCTTTCATTGCGGCGATCAGCGATGCAGTGCGCAGATTCGCAACCTGTTCCGACAACCGTGGCAACTGCTGCGTAACGCCGATGATCAGATAGTAGGTCTCGGGTTCCGGGTCGAGACTCAGGCTGTAGTGATCGGCGGTGAGTTCGAGCAGCGCGATCATGCCGTCGACCAACGCCCCATAGTAGCGGGCCGCAACGGCCGGATTGACCGTCTTGAGCGGACGCTGCTTGAGGGCCCCCCACGACTCCATGGTCTGATCGAGTGCCTCGCGGAAGGCCTTCGAGATGTTCTGCGCGCGCAACGCGGTGGCGAACTTGCTCATCGCCGCGTCGGCCTCGCTGGTGCGCTTGGGGAGCTCTG
>CADECO010000176.1:0-1969 GCA_902825905.1 uncultured beta proteobacterium | reverse complement strand
CACCCGGCTCGCCGGCGCCCATTTGGTAAAAGCTTCGAAGGTGTGCTCCGAGTTCCGCCGTCGCCTCCAGACCCGCCTCCACCCGCGGAATACCGCTGCGTTCCTGGCGCACGAAGTCGATCGCCTTGTTCGCCTCCCACATGTAAAGCGCAAGGGGCAAGCTGATGCCGGCAACCGCCAGCAGGCCGAACACGGCGAGGCGAATCCACAGCGGATATCGCCGCGCTACGCGCATCACATACGATTCACTCGTTTTCATCGAAGTCCCCGACAGGCTCGACATGAGCTTGTTCTGATTGTTTTCTACGCTGACCGGATGATTGGGCTGATTCGACCGCGACCGGAGTGGACGATCAGCGGCGCGCCGCGTTCTGCGCCTGGAGCCGCTGCAGATCGCGCACCATCACCGCAGCTTCAGTGCCGTGGCGGTACAGCCGCACCACACGTCCGGATTCGTCGAGCAGATAGCTGAACGCGCTGTGCTCGATCGTGTAGCTCGAGCCGGTGAGAACCTTGCGATAACCGACGCGATACAGCTCGGCCACTCGTGCGATCTGCTCCGCCGACCCCGAAAGCCCGACGAAGCTCGGATCGAACGCCTCCATGTAGGCCTTGAGGACCACCGGCGTGTCGCGCTCTGGATCGAGCGTCACGAAGGCAATCCGCGGCGTGCGTTCGGCACCGAGCGTTGCCCGAATCTGCCTGGCCTCGGTCAGGGTAGTCGGACACGCGTCGGGACAACTCACGAACCCGAAGAACACCAGCGTCGGCCTGTCGGTCGGCGCACCCAGCAAGATGGGCCGTCCATCGTGGTCGCGCAGTTCGGCCACACCGCCGATTTTCATGTCCGCCGACACCGCGATGACGGGGTGCGACGGTCGCGACGGATGACGATGCCCTTCGTGCGCGCCTGCGCCGCTCGTTCCAACTATTCCAACTAACGTGGCGACGAGCAGGAGCGCGACGCGCGACAGCGACGCCCGGGAGGGGAAGCCTGGTTTCATGGCCGGCTGATGCTTTTGAGGTACTGCCCGAGATCGACTATCTGCTCGTCGGTGAGCTGCTCGCCCCACGGTGGCATGAACGGTGAGCGCCCCATGCCTTCCCCACCACGACGGATGATCTGTTCCTTGTACGCGTCGTTGTGCCGGCTGGTGACCAGGTTGGCCGGACGCGGGTTGTACATGCGCGCGGTACGACCGTTCCCTTCGCCGGTCGCGCCGTGGCAAAGCACGCAGTACGTGCGGAACACGATCCCGCCGCGCACGACGGCAGCCTCGGCCGAATCCTTCTGGATCTCGCCCGATCCCTGCGCGATCGCAACGCTGCAAGCAAGCGTGGCAACCAACGCAAGGCCGCTGCGACGGAACCCGCGAATCGCGATCGTGACGACTGTGCGACGACCGCTCACTTGGAAACCTCGACGACGAGCTTCATCTCCGGGTGAATCGCGCACTCGATCTCGAGCGTGCCGGTCTTGGTGAGCACGACCTCGCGCGCCACGCCCTGGCCGAAACTGCCCAGGTCGAACGACTGGGTGTCCGACAGCGAGAACACGTTGTGATGAAACACGTCGTCGTTACGGAACACCAGCTTGTCACCCACCTTCGCCTTGAGGGTTTTGGCAGTGAAGGCTTTGTTTTTCTGGGCGACCAGGTGCTGTTCGCCGGCCAGTGCGGTGCCGGCCACGATCAAGGCGCTCGCAACGAGCACGGTCCTGAGTGACTTCATCATGATTCGATTCCTATCGGTGCGGGTTGTCATTGAGGCAGCATGGGTACGGTGATCGCCATCGGCGTGCCGGTGAGCGACTTCATGAACTCGACCAGATCGCGCTTCTCGTCAGCGCTCAGGCCGAGCGGCTTCATGTTGGCGCTCAGGTTCTCCTTCACGTCGCCGCCGCGGTCATAGTGGTCGACGACTTCCTCGAGGGTGCGGTAGGCGCCGTTGTGCATGTACGGCGCGGTGA
>CADECO010000175.1:4348-11503 GCA_902825905.1 uncultured beta proteobacterium | reverse complement strand
AGCGATGCGATCCTGCGCGAGCTGGGATATGACGATGAGCGCATCGCAGAACTTCGCGGCCGAAGCGTGATCTGAGACCGATCCGGGCTGCTCTGATCGCGGAGCGACTCACTGGACGAGTGTCGGTCCCAACGTCGTCGCGGTATTATTTGTAATACACTCGCCGCGCACCCAACTCATCGACAGGATCGGCATGACCCTTACCGTCAGACTGCCCGCGCAGATCGAGCAAGCATTGGAAGTGCACTGCGCCGCGCTGCGCAAGACCAAGTCGCAGGTCGTCACCGAGCTGATCGACAACCATCTGCGCGGCACGCAGCCCCGGTCGAATCGCCCCTACCTGTCGGCACGCCAAGTCGGATTAATTGGGTGTTACGCGAGCAGCGCGCCAGCCAGAACGCCAGCGAAGGCCCCCGACTACAAGGCGCGGGTGCGCAAGGCCATCCGTGCGAAACACGCTCGTTGATACCGGGCCGCTGGTCGCGATCGCCGACCGGTCTGATGGGCATCATGCACGTTGCGTGCGATGGTTGGAGGCGTATTCGGGCACGCTGATCACAACGTGGACGGTGCTGACGGAGTTCTCCCACCTGGTCCCCTCTCTCGATGCATGCAGTCGCGTCTATCGATGGGCGCGCACCGGCGACCTGCAGGTCCTGGCGCTTGGTGCCGAGGAGTTGGCGATCGCGCATGACTGGATGAGCAAGTACCACGACCTGCCGATGGATCTGGCCGACGCATCCCTCGTTGTCGCCGCTCTCAAGACAGGCGTATCGTCGGTATGGACGGTCGACCGTCGCGACTTTGAAACGTACCGGCTGCCCAAGCGCAAGCGCTTTCGGGTGATCAGCCCTCGCTGAGCCAAATAAATGTCCGCACCGGATCATTCCATTCAGCTCGATCCCCCCTCCCGCGCGCTCACCGCCGCACGCGCCCTGGCACCGCTGGTGCGCGAACTGCGCGACGAAGGCGAGCGCCTGCGTCATGTGCCGCCCGCGATGAGCGAGGCGCTCGCACAGTCCGGGCTGCTGCAGATGTTTCTGCCGCGCGGCATCGGCGGAGAGGAGACCGCGCCGCTGGTGGCCTTCGATGCGATCGAAGAGCTCTCGCGCGCCGACGGTTCGATCGGCTGGTGCACGATGCTGGCCTCGATCCTCACCGCGTTCACCGGCTGGCTAGCACCCGAGGTCGGCCGCGCCATGGCCGGCTCACCCGCCGACCTGCGCATGGCCGGATCGATCCGTCCGCAGGGCAAGGCGCGCCCGGTCGCAGGCGGCTATCGCATCGACGGCCAGTGGGATTTCGCGAGCGGCATCCACTACGCGCGCTGGCTCACCTGCCCGTGCGTGGTCATGGACGGCGACAAGCCCGCGCTCACCGCCACCGGCGCGCCGCGCACGCGAATCATGTGGGTGCCGGCCGAACAGGCCACGATCCTCGACACCTGGGATGTAATTGGCCTACGCGGCACCGGCAGCCACGACTTCGTGGTGAAGGACTTGTTCGTCGCCGAGGCCTACAGCAGTTCGCTCGCCGAAGCGCCGAAACACCCCGGCGCGCTCTACGTGCCGCGCATGTTCTTCACCTGGGTCTGGACGGTGACCGTGGCCAACGCCATGGGGATTGCACGCGGCGCGATCGACACCTTCGCCGCAATCGCCACGAGCAAGGCATCGACTTCCTCGACCCAGTTGCTGCGCGATCGGCCGCGCGTACAGGCGCAGACGGCGCACGCTGAAGCCGCGTTGCAAAGCGCCCGCGCATACGTGCGCAACACCGTGGGCGAAGTCTGGGAACGCGTCTCGCGCGGCGAAACGGAACTCGACGGGCCGATCCTACAGGCGCGACTCGCGATCACGCATGGCATGCACGAGGCGGCGCGCGCGGTCGACACGGCCTTCCACGCTGCAGGCACGAACGCGGTGTATCGAAAGAACCACCTCGAGCGCTACTTCCGCGACATCCACGTGACCCTCCAACACGGCGCGGCGTTGCACCAGCACTTCGAAGCCGCCGGCCAGGCGCTGCTGGGCAAGCGACCCGTCGATCCGGGCTGGTAGCGCGACCTTACCTTCACCCCTCGCCGACTCGCGGCCTTGCGAGCGCCGCGGGTTTTGCCCAGACTCCGCGCAGCATCGATTCCACCCCTGGCCTGATGAGCGACACGAGCCGCCTCACCCCGTACCGCAGCGTTCGCGATCTGATCGCCTCGCACGCTCACGCGCGTCCGGACAAGGTCTATTGCACCGCCGCCGAATCCGGCCGCACGGTCACCTACCAGCAACTGTTCGAGCGCAGCAATCAGATCGCGCGCTTCCTGCACGCGCGCGGCTTCAAGGCCGGCGACCGCGTATCGGTGATGTCGGACAACTGCCTGTCGCAGTTGCTCGTGTTCCACGCGGTGCAGGCGTACGGCGCCACGGTCAATCTGGTGAACTGCGAGGTCAACGCGAAGAACATCGCGCAGATCGTCTCCGACGTCGACCCGAAGCTGGTGCTGGTGCAACGCAGCCTGTCGCCCGAGATGCTGGGTATAGCGCGCGGCGCCGGCGTGGAGTGCTTCAGCTTCGACGACGACCCCGAGTCGAGCGAAGCCAGCGCAGCTGGCGATGACTTATTTCGCGCGCTGCGCACCGAGTCCACCGCGCCAGATGCCCCCTGCGTGCACGGCAGCCCCACCGAGATGGCGCTCATCAACTACACCTCGGGGACGACCGCCAAACCCAAGGGCGTGTGCTGCAGCCACCAGTCGTACTTCTACATGAGCGAATCGGTGGTGGAAGGCTTTCGCCTGACCGAGCACGACACGATGCTCGAGTACCGCGCGCTCACCTGGTGCTCGCCGCAAGTACTGTCGGTGACCTCGATGCTGCAGTTGGGCGGCAGCTTCGTGCTGGCTAAGCGTTTCTCCGGCTCGCACTTCTTCGAGTGGATCCGCAAGTACGGCGTCACGGTTTCGGCCGGTGTGCCTACCGCGATCACCATGCTGCTCGAGCGCCCGCATGCGCTGACCAAGGCTGATCTGCCGACGCTGCGCTACATGACCACCAGCACCTCACCGATCGCGCCCGAAACGTTCGAAGCGTTCCAGAAGCGCTACGCGATCCCGCTGGTGCAAGGCTGCGGCATGTCGGAAGCGGGCTTCATGTTCTCGAACGATCCGCTCGCGCCGCGCCGCGGCCCGGTCGGCAAGCCGCAGAAGAATCTGCGCGCCCGGTTCATCGACGAGCACGGCAACGACACGCCAATCGGCGTCGAGGGCGACCTGGTGATCGACGGACCGCAGATCTTCGAGAGCTACCTGATGGGCCGGGGCGAGCTCGAGCCGCGCGCGAAGTGGTTCGTCACCGGCGATCTGGGCTACTTCGACAAAGACGGCTACGCGTTCCTCACCGGCCGCAAGAAGGATTTGATCATCCGCGGCGGCGTGAACATCGCCCCGCTCGAGATCACCGCGTATCTATGCGAGCACCCCGCCGTGCTCGAAGCCGCCACGATCGGCGTGCCCGACAAGCTCTACGGCGAAGCGGTGGCGTGCTTCGTGGTCACGCATCCGGGCAAGGTGCTGACGGTCGACGACGTGTTGGACCACCTACGCCCGCGACTATCGGACTACAAGATGCCGCAGACCGTGGCATTCATCGAGCGCGTGCCGACGACCGATCGCGGCAAGCCGTCCAAGGATGGCTTGATGAAGATCTGGGAAGAGCGGGTAAGGTCGACGATTTCTGGTCAGCCGAATCTCTGAAAGCGGGCGGCGCTCGGGTTGGCTTCCTTCCGTGGATGGCAAGGATCGCGTGGAGGCTGTTGTGAGGTTTAGCCCTTGGGCTTAGCCGCGAGCGCCGGACCTGCTATTGGGCCAACTGTCATACCAGTTGGAGTCGGGTTAGGCCGCACCATCTTGAGATTGAGCAACTGCCTGACCGATTGGGTTTGTGCCGGAGTCGCAGTGTTTGCAGTACTTGACTTGAATCGACTTCGACTTCGCCCATTGAAGAAGCGCAAGTAGGCTCTCGGAGCAGACCTTCTTCTTGTTAGTGAGGCAGTTCGCCCCGTCGTGCATGTAAGCATTCGCGCTTCCGCCCTGGTGCATGCAGCCGCGGCCCGTTGCGTTATCACGGGAGTCCTCCGTCCAGTGGGCGGTAAAGACCCCTTTGCGGCTTTCGCTCAAATTGAATCCATCAGGATGTGAGCGTCTCCAAGCTTGGAAGGCATCGTGTGTTATCTCGTCACTTCCATGGAAAACCTTGATCATGGCGATTCGGTGAGGTTGGGTTGTGCGGCCTAAACGACATGCGTGAGCGGCGGGCGAGGAGCGATGCGAGGAGCGATGCGAGGAGCGCACGGCGCGAGCGAAGCGCTCTTGGGGACGTCCGCGCGATACAGTTGTTCGGCCTCATATCCTAGCGGCCGATTTCTCTATTGGGCGCCCCGAATCAAGGTCAGCACTTCTGCTTCAAATCTTCCAGTCGATGAACATTCCAGAGCTCGACCATCTCTATTCGGTGGAAAAACGCCCCGTTGACCCGTGTTGAATTGAGCTGTGTCCCGAAGATTGGCAGAGCGATTATTGACGTCGCGCCACGTCTGTTCACGGGTAATGACATAGCGAGTGTTCGCCGTTATTCGAGTTTGATCCTGCCCAACTTCCTCGAAGATCAGATTCATGCGTCCTTCCAAGCTCATACGGCGCTCGACGAAGAAAAGACCAGGTGCGCCATTCGGGTTCATGACTTCGTAGGATTGCGCTCCCTTCGCGCCAGCGAAGTCGTATGTACGCTCACCTCGTGCGTTCATCACGTACGACGTAATGCGTCCACAGTCAACATACGCTTCCGGATCGCCCGAATAGCTCATGTTTACTAGACCGGAAGCCTTGTCCAGATTGTTTATTACGAAGAACTGCTTTCCCAGAGCCGGGATTGCCGTTGACCAGACGCTGTACCGAGTCCGCGGTATGGTGACAGAGTTCTCCAAACGGTAAAGCTCGCTTGGCGGCCTGTAGTCGACCTTGCCTGCACACGCTGAAAGTAGGGCAGCTACGAATAATGGCGCGCAATATGGTTTCATGTATTAGCCTCCACTTGGCTCTCTTCGCTCGTCCGTGGTCTCGCTGAAAGAGCAAGGAAATCGTACGCGGCCAACGTCCATCAACGTGTGAATTATTTGGCCCTACCGACGTTACGCGGCAGGAGAGGCGGAAGAATAGGACTCTTGAGTGTCCTCAACGATATGAAGCACGAAGACTTGCCCCTGATGACGCCGAACTCATATTTTGCCACCTTAAAGGATCGCCTCGAGAATCGGCCTTCCTAGGCGAGGGGACCAAAGCCGTCGTATCCGTCGGATTTGATTGCGTCGGGAGCGACGCGATCTAGCGCTTTGCAGCCGACAACCCACCATCGGTCGTTTATGTCGGCGTTTCCCTACGCCACGGGGCGTACCTTCTCTGGCGCATGGAGACCTTTCCCTCCTGTCTACCCAAACCTTCTCCCCGTCACCCCCTCCCAGAACCCCGCTCCACCCGCGCCAATCGCCTGCCGCCCCAGCCACGCCGCCCACTGCGCGTCGCTCCCGAACTCCGCACGCCAGGCCCATAACCTCCGCGTCGCCAGATGCAGGCGATGCTCGTACGTGAAGCCGATTGCACCGTGTACCGCGTGCGCAATCGCCGCGCCCTGGGTGGCCGCCTCAGCGCTCCGGATCTTCGCGACCGCCACGTCGAACAGGCTGCGCGCATCGATGCGCTCTTCGTGGTCGTCGAGCCTGGGTAGCGACTGCGCCGCCACGTCGACCGCAGTGCGCGCGGCACCGGCTTCGGCCGCCAACACCGCGAGTTGCTGCTGGATCGCCTGGAACTTGCCGATCGGGCGTCCGAATTGCACGCGTTCGCCGGCATAGCGCACCGATTGTTCGAGCGCGCTGGCCAGGGCGCCGGCAAGCATTGCGCTGCGCGCGAACGCCCCAAGCGCTTGCACATGGCCGACCCGATCGACACGGACCTTCACGCGACGCACTTCGCACGGCGCGCCCTTCAACTCGATCGCATCACGCGGCTCGCCGGCTACATTGGCCGCGTGCTTGATCTGCACGCCCTGCCCCGTCAGCGGCACCGCAATGAGCGCCACCTCGCCGCCGCTCTCGCCTGTATTGATCAGCGCCTCAATCAACAGCGCGCGGCAGTGGCGCGCAAATGGAACCTGCACCAACGTGGCATCGATTCGGCCGTTTGCACTCGCGCGCTCGATCGCATCGGCTGAGAGGTGATCGGCGGCGCAGATCGTGACCGGGCCGTCGGGCAACGCGAGCCCGGCCAGCGCGGCGAGATAGCGCGCGATCATCGACTCGGCCAGCGGCAATGGCACCTGCCAGCGGCCGATCCCGAGCAGAACCGGCGTGGCAGACGTCCATGAGCCTACGCCGTCACTCGACTCGGGCAATGGCGCCCGATCGAAGCCGGCATCGGCCACCACGCGCCAGAGCGCCTCCGGCCACTCACCACGTTCCGCCGCAACGATGAGCGCGGGCGTGACCTGCTCGGCGAAAATCTGCTCGACCGACTGTGCAACGAGCGCACTGACATCGTCGGCCTGCACACGATCCGACTTAAGATGCGATTGATTTTGCGCAGGGGTGCTCATCGCAGTCCGATCCCCCTGGCGATGATGCCGCGCAGGATCTCGCGCGTGCCGCCGCGCAATGAAAACGAAGGCGCGGCCAGCGTGACGTAGCGCATCACCTCGGCCAGATCGGAATCGGGCGGCGCCGTCCCGCCGAACAGATCGTGCGCGACGGTGGGGATGTGCTGTTCGAGCGTCGTGCCGAGTTCCTTGACGATCACCGCGGCCAACTCCGGGTTCTCCCCGCGCGCGAGCATGCCCGACACGCCAAGCGACATCTGCCGCAGCGTCGCGTAGCTTGCGGCGAGGCGGCCGAGCGCCACGGCTTCACGTTCGGAATCGGCGCTGGCCTGATTGAGCATTTCGAGCACGAGCTGGGTGCTCGACAGATAGCGCTCGGGCCCGCTGCGCTCGAACGCCAACTCTTCGGTGACCTGCTTCCAGCCCTGGCCTTCACCGCCGAGCAAACAATCGTCGGCGACGAACGCATCCTGGAACGACACCTCGTTGAACTCGTGATGGCCCATCTGATTGA
>CADECO010000175.1:2938-4248 GCA_902825905.1 uncultured beta proteobacterium | reverse complement strand
ACGAACGCATCCTGGAACGACACCTCGTTGAACTCGTGATGGCCCATCTGATTGATCACCGGGCGCATCGAGATGCCGGGATTCTTCAGATCGATCAGGAACTGCGACAGCCCCTGATGCCGCGCCTCGCCCAGCGGCGAGGTACGCACCAGCGCGATCATGTAGTGCGACAGATGCGCGCGCGAGGTCCACAGCTTGGTGCCGTTGATGACCCAGCCGCCGGCCGCCTTGTTCGCCCGCGTGCGAACCGAAGCCAGGTCGGAGCCCGAATCGGGCTCGCTCATGCCGATGCAGAAGAACATTTCGCCGCGCGCGATGCCGGGCAGGATCCTCGGCGCCCAGTAATCGGGCGAATGGCGCAGCAGCATCGGGCCGCTTTGCCGGTCGGCGATCCAGTGCGCGCCCACCGGTGCGCCGGCCGCGAGCAATTCTTCGATCACGACGTAGCGCTCGATCGGCGAACGCTCGTGTCCGCCGACGTGTTTGGGCCAGGTCATGCCCAGCCAGCCGCGCTCGCCCAGCTTGCGACTGAACGCCGGGTCCGAGCCGAACCAGTTCAACGCACGGTCGGCGGCGGAGTACCCCGCAAGCTCGGTGCGCAGGAACGCGCGAACTTCCGAGCGCAGCGATTCGCACGCCGGGTCAAGCTCATGGACTGCGATATGGGGAATGCTCATCGACGCTGGGACTCCACGGCCGGAAAGGAATGTTCCGATGTTACTGCCAGGGTTGGCCGCGAATCGCACCAACCGGCCTGGACACCTCGTGCGCCGGGCTCACTCGTGGCGCCCGGCAGGCGGGCCTGCGCGAGCGTGCCCGAATTGACGTCCCTTATACTGGGCACCGTTGCAGAGCCGGCGATGATCGGCTGCGCGTTGACCAATCTGGACAGCGAAAAGGAGCCCGACATGTCGATTGCCCGTTTCACACGCTGGAGCGCCGCCCTCGCACTCGGACTCGCGTTCACCGCGAGCGCGCTCGCCCAACCGGCGCAAACGCTGCTCACCGAGAAGAAGGTGTTCACGCTGCCGCAGTACACCACCGTCGGCGGCAAGACCATCAAGAACGTGCGCCTGGGCTACGAAACCTACGGCAAGCTCAACGCAGCCGGCACCAACGCCATCTTCGTCGCGCACTTCTTCTCGGGTACCTCGCACGCAGCAGGCCGCTATCAACCCGACGAGAAAGCCGCGGGCTACTGGGAGGCCATCATCGGCCCGGGCAAGGCCATCGACACCAACCGGTAGTTCGTGGTCATCGCCGACACGTCCGCCAACGCCGAGCCCGAAACGCCGCCAAACAAAGTCGAC
>CADECO010000175.1:1224-2928 GCA_902825905.1 uncultured beta proteobacterium | reverse complement strand
AACCGCGAAACCGGAAAGCAGTACGGCTCGACGTTCCCGGTGGTGGCAATGCGCGATTCGGTGCGGGTGCATCGCCAGCTCATCGACCAGCTTGGCATCAAAAAGCTGGTTGCGGTGGCGGGTGCCTCGGGCGGATCGATCCAGGCGATGGAATGGGGCGCGCTGTATCCCGAACTGGTCGAGCGCGTGATCCACGTGATCGGGCCGGGGCTCGACATCAGCCCCTACGTCATCGGCATGCTCGAGATCTGGATGATGCCGATCAAGATGGACCCGCGCTGGCGCGGCGGCGACTACTACGGCGGCGAAGAACCGATCGAAGGCATCGCGCAGTCGCTCAAGACCGTCACGATCACCGCGCTCCATCACGGCTGGGCCGAACGCGTGCACGGATTCAAGTGGGCCGCCGGCGACAAGAATCCGCTCGACGCGATGGGCAATCTCTACGCGATCGAAGACTCGCTCTACAAAACGGGCCTGGCCCGCGCCTCGGCCACCGACGCCGGCCACTTCGTGTGGATGGCCAAGGCGAACCAGCTCTTCAACCTGGAAAAAGAGGTCAATCGCTTCAAGGCGAAGGTGCTGTTCGTGCCGGCGAAGACCGATCTCATTTTTCCGCCGGAGCTGTCGCGCAAGTGGGCCGAGAAGCTCAAGGCGCAGGGCAACTACACCGAAGTGTTCGAGATCGACGGCACCAACGGGCACCTCGATGGGATTCTCTCAATCGGCAAGGCGGCCGATGCGATTCGGGCGTTTTTGACGAAGTAGTTCGCGGCCGCAGCGCTCTCATATCACTCAACCATTCGAGCGAAGGACACGACTCATGACCACCACCGTACGCAAACTCGCCTCGGCATCCGCCTCCATCAAAGACCGCGTCAGTGCCGAAGAATGGGAAACCCGCGTCAACCTGGCTGCGGCGTATCGGCTGGCGGCGCACTTCCGCATGACCGATCTCATCTACACGCACATCTCCGCGCGCGTGCCGGGGCCCGATCACCACTTCCTGATCAATCCGTTCGGCATGCTGTGGGACGAGGTCAACGCCTCCAATCTGGTGAAGGTCGCGCTCGATGGCACGATCCTCGACGATCCGCTCGGCGGCGGCATCAATCAGGCCGGCTATGTGATTCACAGC
The DNA here is from genome assembly GCA_902825905.1 of uncultured beta proteobacterium. Taxonomy (GTDB): domain Bacteria; phylum Pseudomonadota; class Gammaproteobacteria; order Burkholderiales; family SG8-39; genus CADEDU01. Next base: position 1,790 of record CADECO010000175.1, on the reverse strand, counting down.
GCGGTGCATGGCGCGCGCGAAGACGTGCTCTGCGTGATGCACACGCACACCGCGGCGGGTATTGCGGTGTCGGCGCAGGAGAACGGCTTGCTGCCGCTTTCGCAGCATGCGATGCGCTTCACCAACACGGTCGGCTATCACGCCTACGAAGGCATCGCGCTCGACGTCGATGAGAGGAAGCGGCTCGTGGCCAACCTCGGCACGAACAAGGCGCTGATCCTGTGGAATCACGGCCTGCTCACCTGCGGGCGGACGATCGCCGAGGCGTTCGACCTGATGTACTACCTGGAACGCGCGTGCCAGGCGCAGATCAGCGCGATGGCCGGTGGCGCCAAGCTGCACATGCCGCATGCCGGCGTGCCGGAGAAAGTGGCCGGCCAGTTCGCGGCGCTGTCCTACAAGCAGCGTGCACCGGAATGGGCGGCACTGCTGCGGATGCTCGACAAGACCGATTCGTCGTACAAAAATTAACGTCGCCTGAGGCGCACCGGAGCGCGCCACGCGGCAAATTCAAGCTTTAAACAGGGGGTCGAGATCGTCATGCGCACGATGTTCAGGACGAATTC
>CADECO010000175.1:0-1214 GCA_902825905.1 uncultured beta proteobacterium | reverse complement strand
ACGCGCCTGCCAGGCGCAGATCAGCGCGATGGCCGGCGGCGCCAAGCTGCACATGCCGCAGGCCGGTGTGCCCGAGAAAGTGGCCAGCCAGTTCGCCGCGCTGTCCTACAAGCAACGCGCACCCGAGTGGGCGGCACTGCTGCGGATGCTCGACAAGACCGATTCGTCGTATAAGAACTAACTAAAGTCGCAAGAGACGCGGCGGAGCGCGCCACGCGGCGAAATGAAGTCTTAACAGGGGGTCGAGATCGTCATGCGTACGATGCTCAAGACGCATTCGAACAGCGTGGCGGTGCGCGCGCTTGTCGCGGTGTGCATTGCCGTACTAACGGTTGCCTGCGCGCAGCGAGCGCAACGAGCGCCGGAAACCGCACTCTCGTTCGAGGAAGCGGTGGACGCCGCGACCGATGATCTGCTGACGCAGACGCAGAAGCTGAAGCTGCCTGCGTTCGTCGCGCGGCTGGAATCGAAACTGGTCAATCGCGGACTTACCGTCGACCCGGTGGTCGAAGCGAGTTCGGGAAACCAGACGGCCGCCACGACCGCGATCGAAGCGCGCATCGTCGCGCGCGCGGCCGCGAAGTTTCCGGGCGTCGAGGTGCTCAGATTCGATGCGACCGGACTGCCTCGGGCGCAGTACCTCCTGGCGGGCTCGATCGAGCGCCTCGCGGCCGAGGGCGGCGCCGACAGCGGTACCTATCGAATCGATCTGGCGCTCACCGATCTCAAGAGCGCGGTCGTGGTCGCTCAAGCTACCTCGCGGGCCAGATCGAGCGGCATCGATTCCACCCCCACGCCGTACTACCGCGACAGCCCGGTGCTCGTCAAAGATGCCGCGGTGGAGCACACGGTGGCCACCTCGCGCGGTACCGTGGGACAGCCGGCGAATCGGGAATACGTTGCCCGTGCATCCACTTCGAGCCTGATCGCGCAAGCGGTCACCGCCTACAACAACGATCAACTCGAAGACGCGCTGGCGCTCTACGTCCGCGCGCTCGAGTCGCCCGGTGGCGACCAGATCCGCGTGCACAACGGCATCTATCTGATCAACTGGCGGCTGGGTCGTCACTCCGAAGCCGAAGCCGCGTTCAGCCGCGTCGTCGCCGTCGGGCTTGCCAACAAGAATCTGGGTGTCAAGTTCCTGTTCAAGCCCAATTCGACCGAGTTCTGGAGCGACACGAAAATCAGCGGGCCGTACGACATCTGGCTGCGGC
>CADECO010000174.1:0-11512 GCA_902825905.1 uncultured beta proteobacterium | reverse complement strand
GCGATCTCCATGCGATTGCAGAGTCGCAACGACGGCGCCTGGCGCGTACCGACTGGGGACACGTGCATCAGGACGCGATGAGCGGACTGCGCGCCCGGGTCAGCGCCGGCGGCAACATCGCCGAGCGCCTGATGGACCAGGGCGTGCGCCACTACGGCCAGCTTCGCGCTGCGGCAACCCGTTGGATGACCCGCGTCGAACTCGATGCCGCGCGCATCGATGAGCCGCCCGAGGCGTTCTCCGGCGGCATGCGCCAGCGACTGCAGATCGCGCGCAACCTGGTGACCGGCCCGCGCGTCGTCTACATGGATGAGCCCACCGCCGGCCTGGACGTGTCGGTGCAGGCGCGCCTGCTCGATCTGCTGCGCTCACTCACGCACGAACTCGGCCTGGCCGCGGTGATCGTCACGCACGATCTCGGCGTCGCGCGGCTGCTTGCCCATCGGCTGATGGTGATGCGCGGGGGCGATGTGGTGGAAGCGGGACTCACTGATCGCGTGCTCGACGATCCGCAGCATCCGTACACGCAGTTGCTGGTCTCTTCGGTGCTCTCGACATGAGCGCGCCGATCGTCCTGGAGGTCCGCGATCTGTCCAAGCGTTTCACGGTGCATCAGCAGGGTGGGGTGCGGGTCGAGGCGTTGCAAAGTGTCGATCTTGATCTGCACTCGGGCGAGTGTGTCGCGCTGGTGGGTCCGTCGGGGGCGGGTAAGAGCACGCTCATCAAATGCATCTACGGCAACTACGTGCCGAGCGCGGGCAGTATCCGTGTGCGCCACGAGGGTGCCATGGTGGAGCTGAGCACGGCCGCACCGCATCAGGCGCTGCTGATCCGCCGTGACAGCATCGGCTACGTGAGTCAGTTCCTGCGTGTGATTCCACGCGTGCCGACGATCGACATCGTCGCCGAGGCCGCGCTGGCCGGCGCGCGCGCACCTTCGCCTGCCACGCGCGCTGCTGCAGTCGAGGCGGCCGAACGTATGCTGGAGCGGCTCGGTCTGCCGCGCCGGCAGTGGACGTTGCCGCCGGCCACGTTCTCCGGCGGCGAGCAGCAGCGGGTGAACATCGCGCATGCCCTGGTGCGGCCGCGACCGCTGCTGCTGCTCGACGAGCCCACCGCCTCGCTTGATCGCGACAATCGCGACCGGGTGATCGATCTGCTGCGCGCCGAACGCGCGCGCGGCGTGGCGATGCTGGGCATCTTCCATGACGAAGCAGTGCGCGCGCGACTGGCAACACGCACGCTCGCCATTCGTGATCTGGCCAAGGAGACTTTGTAATGGCTTCTTCCCTCCACGACACCGCTCGCCCGGGCGGCAGTTCGTTCGTCATCAGCAATGCACGGATCGTGCTCTGCGATGAAGTGATCTGTGGATCGATCGAAATACGCGACGGCCGCATCCGTTCGATCGACCCCGGCGGCACCGCAGTGCCGGGCGTGCTCGATCTCGACGGCGATTACCTCACCGCCGGCCTGATCGAGCTGCACACCGATAACTTCGAGCGCCATCTGATGCCGCGTCCGAAGGTGCGCTGGCCGGAGATGCCGGCGCTGATCGCGCACGACGCCGAGATCGCTGCGGCCGGCATCACCACGGTGCTCGATGCGCTCGGCGTGGGCGAGGCCGATCAGAACGGCGTGCGCAACCAGCACATGCAGCGCATCGTCGACGTGCTCGATGCCGCACGTACGCAAGGGGTGCTGCGAGCCGATCACTTCCTGCACATCCGTTGCGAGCTCCCCGCGCCGAACACGCGCGAGTTGTTCGAGCCTTTCGTCGATCGCGCTGAAGTTGCGCTGATCTCGCTGATGGATCACACGCCCGGGCAGCGCCAGTGGACCGATCTCACCCAGGCCAAGACCTACTGGACCGGCAAGAAGGGTTGGACCGAGGCCGATTTCGCCCGGCACGTCGCCGAGGCGCCCGAGCGGCAGGCACGCTACGCGTTGCCCAATCGCGAGCACTTCGTGGCGTACGCGTGCGCGCGCGGCATCCCGCTCGCCAGCCATGACGACACGACCACCGGGCACGTGGAGCAGGCCAAGGCCGAGGGCATGGTGATCTCGGAGTTTCCGACCTGTGAAGCGGCGGCGCAGCGTGCCAACGAGTTGGGACTCGCGGTGATCATGGGCGGGCCGAACGTGGTGCGCGGCGGTTCGCATTCGGGCAACGTCGCAGCGATCGATTTGGCCCGTGCCGGATTGCTCGATATCGTCTCATCGGATTACGTACCCAACAGCCTGCTCAACGCAGCCATTCAGCTCACTCGTGACGCCGACCAGCCGCTCGCCCAGGCGATAGCCACGGTGAGCGCCAATCCGGCGCGCGCCATGGGCATGGACGATCGCGGCGAGATCGCCATCGGCAGGCGCGCCGACCTGGTACGAATGAAATTGATGGGGGCCAACCCCGTCGTGCGCGCGGTGTGGCGCGCCGGCGAACGCGTCAGCTGAGTGCGTTCGCTACGCGGGTACTGGCACGAACGCGTGCAGCAGCGAACGCTCGACGACGTGCAGATACTGTGAGAGCGGCGGGGTCGACTCGCCCTTGACCTTCGATCGCTCGTCCCAGCGCCGCAGCAGGATTGCCTGCGCGGCGTGCGCGCGGTCCAGGAACGCCTCGGCATCGACGACGCTGAATGGACCGCCCTGGAAGGCGAGGCTTTGCTTGGAGCCTTCGCTCAGCGCATCGAAGTAACAGGGCTCGATCGTGCACAGGTAGCGCTTGGCGTCGACGTGCAGGCGAATCGGCTCGATCACCGCTGGCCCCAGCAGCGCCAGGAACGCTGCGCCGCGCGTCTCGTGGTAATCGTTCTCGGTGTCGAGGGCGAATTCGGCAGGGTTGTAAATGAGATGTCCGATGTCGTGCAGCAGGGCGGCCGCCACCAGCTCGTCGTCGGCGCCGGCGTGGGCCGCGTGCGTGGCGCACTGCAAGGCGTGTTCGAGCTGGCTCACACCCTCTGCGTCGTTCAGCTCGTAGCGAGCCGCGCCGTGCTCGACGAACAGTCGCTCGATCGTGGCGAGCAGGTCCGCATGCGTCATGGTTTTCCCCGGGGTCAGATCAGTTGTTTGCGAATGCGCGCCGACAGCACGTCGATCAGCGAGACGGTGATGACGATGATCAGCATCACTGCACAGGTCTCGGCGTAACGAAAACCGCGGATCACGTCCCACAGCACCACACCGATGCCGCCGGCGCCGACCATACCGACTACCGATGCCGAGCGTACGTTCGACTCGAACCGGTAGAGCGTATAAGAGATCCATAGCGGCATCACCTGCGGCAGCACCCCGAAGCTGATCTCCTCGATCCAGGTTGCGCCGGTGGCGCGAATGCCCTCGACCGGCTGCGGGTCGATCGCCTCCACCGCTTCGGAGAACAGCTTGGCCAGAATGCCGGTCGTGTGCACGAACAACGCCAGTACACCGGCGAACGGCCCCAGGCCCACCGCCACCACGAACAGCATCGCGAACACCATTTCATTGATGGCGCGGGCTGCATCCATCAGGCGGCGTACCGGCTGGTAGATCCACCACGGCGCGATGTTTGCCGAGCAGGCCAGGCCGAGCGGAATCGCGCACAGCACGGCAAGCGCAGTGCCCCACAACGCGATGTGCAGCGTGACGATCATCTCGGCGACGTAGTGACCGCCGTCGCGAAAGTCGGGCGGAAAGAAATCCGCCGCGAGCTTGAGGATGTTGCCCGAGTCGCGTGCCAGATCGAGCGGGCGAATGTCCGCCCCTTGCCAGGCCCAGGCAAGCAGCGCGAGCAACCCGCCCCAGGCGAGCAGCGTCATGAGCGACGCCTTCGGTGGCGCGGGCGGGGCGGGAGGCAGCGCGCCGATCGATGCGGCGCCGAGGACGCGTTCAGCCATCGCCTACTTCTTGTCGGCAGCAGCCATCTGCTGATTCAGGTCGGCCAGCTTGCGATTGATCTCGCCGAGTTTGGCTTCCTTGTCGGCCGGCGAGAGTTTGGCGTCGCCTTCGACTCGGCCCTTGTCACGGAACAATTCGAGCTGACGGATCGGTAGAAGCTGGCGATTGTCGGAATCCTTGAAGCCTGCCAGGCCGAGCACTTCGAGCACCTTCTTCTCGCGTACGGCCTCCGCTCCCTTGCTGCCGTAGTCGACGAAGAAGGCCTTCACCTTGGATTTTGTGTCGGCATGCAGATCGGTGCGCCACACGATCGGGTCCGACGGGATCAGCGGCGAGCGCCAGATCTCGCGCACCTCGGCGGCCTTCTGCGGATTGGTCACCTTGAGGCGATCTAGGCTCTCGTTGTTGTTGGTGGCCAGGTCGACCTGCTTGTTGGCCACCGCGAGCAGATTGGTTTCGTGGTTGGCCGAGCGAACCACTTTGAACGAAGTACGCGGGTCGAGATTGTTCTGCGCGAACGCGTAGTAGCCGGGCACCAGGAAACCGGACGTCGAATTCGGATCGCCGAATCCTAGCGTGAGCGCCTTGGAACTCTTGATGACGTCGTCGATCGTCTTGATCGGGCTGTCCCGATGGACCACAAGCAGCGACCAGTACCCGGCAGCGCCGTCCTTGGCGATCGTCTGCACGAACACCTCGCCCTGGGCACGGTCCACCGCTTCCATCGCCGACTTGTTGCCGTACCAGGCGACCTGTACCTTGTTGAAGCGCATCGCCTCGATGATGCCGGCGTAGTCGGAGGAGAAGTACGCGTTGACCTTCATGCCGAGCCGCTTGCCCATGTCGTCGAGCATCGGCTGCCAGGCCTGTTTGAGATTCAGCGTCGACTCGGTGGAAATGATGCCGAAATTCAATTCGCGAGGTGTCTGCGCGAGCGACGAGAGCGGTACGCCGCCAAGGGCCGCGACGGCTCCGGCGACGGCGAGCATGACGCGGCGGCGAAGGGGCGAAGGGCGAGTTGTCATCGGTGCAGTCATCGTTGAATTCCTCCTGGATGAATGAGGGCGATTCAAATCAGGCAGCCTGCGCAAGGGGCGCGGCCGGCATTGGCGCGTGTGCGCCGTCGAACTCGTAGCTGTCCATCAGCTCGCGCGTCTGGGCGCCGTAGAGCGCACGCAGTTTTTCGGGCGTGAGTGCGCTCGATGGGCCGTCGAACACGACGCGCCCGGCGCGCAGGGCGACGGTGCGCGGGCAGTAGCGCAAGGCGTAGTCGACCTGATGCAGCGACACCACCACGGTGACGTTGCGCTCGCGGTTGATGCTCGCCAGCAGATCCATCACACGCTGCGAGGATGCCGGATCGAGCGAGGCGATCGGCTCGTCGGCCAGGATCACCTCGGCCTGCTGCACCAGCGCACGGGAGATCGCAGCGCGCTGCTGCTGACCACCCGAGAGCGTGGAGGCGCGCTGGTAGGCACATTCGGCGATGCCCACGCGGCGTAGTGCATCGAAGGCGCGCGCGCGATCGTCGCGGGTGAAGGTGCGCGTCAGGCTGCGCCACAACGGTACCTGGTGCAATGTGCCGGCGAGCACGTTGTTCATGACCGACATGCGATCCACCAGATTGAACTGCTGGAACACGAAGCCGATGCGGGCGCGGGCCGCACGCACGTCGCGGTCGAGCGTACCGTTTTGCTGCACCTGGCAGCCATTGACGACGATGCGTGAGCCCTGGCCACGGTCGCAGGCGACCAGGCCGGCGATGTGCCGCAGCAGCGTCGACTTGCCCGAGCCCGATGCGCCGATCAACGCCACCATCTCGCCGCGTGCGATCGAAAGATTGACGTCGTCCAGCGCGCGCTGGCCCTGCCGAAACGATTTGTTGAGGCGTGCTACCTCGATGATGGATGTCATGCCCGGCCTCCTCGATGCAATGGCCGGCACGCTATCGGTGCGCAATGACAACCGGAAGACACGAAGATGTCGGACCGACGATGCCGCGTGCGCCCCTTGGCCCGCTTGAGCGGCGGGTCACATTGCTGCCATCGAACGGTCATCTGCGTGACGCAAGCTGCGCGCGCCTTTTCGGTAGCGTGCAGATGGAGAGCGACACAACAATGCTGCGGGTGGAGATCAATAACGAGTCGGTCACGCGTACCTATCGCCGCTGGGCGCCGGTGTACGACATGGTGTTCGGCAGAGTCTTCGAGCAGGGTCGCCGCGCCGCCGTCGGCGCGAGCAATCGGATCGGCGGGCGCGTTCTCGACGTCGGCGTGGGCACCGGCATCGCCTTGCCGATGTACGACGCGGCGGCGCAGCTGGTGGGCGTCGATCTGTCCGAGGCGATGCTGACGCTTGCGCGCGAGCGCATCGCGCGTCGTGGGCTGCGCAATGTCGAAGGGCTGCTGGTGATGGACGCCGAGCACCTCGCGTTCGCCGACCGTTCGTTCGACGTGGTGGTCGCGCAGTACGTGGTGAATACGGTGCCATATCCGGAGCGGACGCTGGACGAATTCGTGCGCGTGCTCAGGCCGGGAGGCGAGATTGTGCTGCTGAACCGGGTCGGCGCGGATGCCGGACCGCGCCGTACGGTCGAGCGCTGGCTGTCACCGGTGACTCGGCGCCTCGGGTGGCGCTCGGAGTTTCCCTGGGAGCGGCTGGCGCAGTGGCTGCAGCAGCGCCCGGACATGGCTTTGCTCGAGCGACGGCCGGTGCCACCGTTCGGCCACTTCGCGCTGATCCGTTTCGGCAAAGCGCTGCGACGCTGAGTCGCCCGGGTGCGCTGTCGACAAGCGGGCGCAGACGTTCGGCGCGTTGTCTTCGGGCAGTCACACTCATTCGCTACGGTGTCATGTGAACGCGTCGCGACAGTCGCGTGGTGCGGCGCGCAGCGGGATCGAGCATCGATGCATCACGATCCCTGTCCATCAGCCCACTTACCTCGACGACCATGACCTTTCTCCAAGCTCTCGAAGTGCAGCGTTGGGACGATCACCGCTACTACCACCACAGTCACGTCAACCAGGCCCTGCACGCACTCAGCGCGTGCTCGTTCATTGCCGCGTACCTCATGCTGTTCGTCGATCCGCCGCTCGCCGCGTTGTTCGGCTGGCTGGTGGCGATGATCACGCGTCAGATCGGGCATGCGTTCTTCGAGCCCAAGACCTACGACGACGTGAACAAGGCCACGCATGCCTACAAGGAAGCGATCAAGGTCGGCTACAACCTGCGGCGCAAGGTGGTGCTGCTGGCGATCTGGGCGTTGTCGCCGCTCGTGATCTGGTTCGATGGCACGCTGTTCGGGCTGCTGCCGGAACCGGCCGATGCGATCGGGTTCGCGCGCAACGTGGGCTGGTTGTGGCTGGGCCTGGCCGCCGCGGGGTTGATGTTTCGCGTGCTGCAACTATGCCTGACCAAGGACGTGCAAACCGGCGTGGTGTGGGTGACGAAGATCCTCACCGATCCGTTCCACGACCTGAAGCTCTACGCGAAGTCGCTGCCGGCGCTGTGGGGCGGAGCGGTCAAGCACTAGAACTGACGATTGGCGCTTCGGCGTGCCTGGAACGGAACCGATGCGCCAGCATTTCACGCAACACGCTGCGCTTGATGGTGCGATTGGATTGATTCGCGTCGACCCACCACCAGCCTTCTTCGTTCATGGCGCGTACCGCGCCGACGAAGCGCTGCGCCACTTCGTCGAAATCGGCGTCGGTGTAGTTGAGGCTGAACAGGATCCGACCGGTGCCCACCCAGCTCAGCGCCAGGCCCGCCGCGCGCAGGTAGTACTGCAGCATCCAGTTGAACCGCGAGGGCTGCGTGTAGCACACGGTCCAGATCGACGACAGGTTGGCCACACGGACCGGCAGGTGCTCGGCGGCGAGCAGCTGATTGAGTCGGTCGGTGCGTGCGTTCCAGCGCTCGTCCAGACCGGCGTACATCGCCTGGATCTCGGGGGAGTCCAGCCGTTCGAGGAACGCGTGCATCGCTCCCATCACGTATGGGTGCGAATTGAACGTGCCGCGTGCGAAGCACACGTCGGCCGGGCGATCGTCGCGATAGCGCTTCATCAGATCGGCGCGACCGCACACCACGCCGATCGGCAGGCCGCCGCCCAGCGTCTTGCCATAGGTGACCATGTCGGCTTTCACGCCGAAGTATTCCTGCGCGCCACCCGGGGCCAGTCGAAAGCCGACGAAGATCTCGTCGAAGATCAGCACGATGCCGCGGTCCGTGCAGAGCTCGCGCAGCTGACGCAACCAGGCGGCGTACGCCTGCCGATCGAAACCGGCACGGCGAGCGCTGTCGACGAGCGCCGAATCCGACGGTGCGGCGGCGTTCGGATGCAGCGCCTGCAACGGGTTCACGAGCACGCAGGCGATGTCGCGACGCTTGCGCAACACCCGCAACGTCGCCTCCGACATGTCGGACAGGGTGTAGGTGTAGTCGGCCGGCAGCGGATTGCCCACGCCGGGTTGCACGTCGCCCCACCAGCCGTGGTACGCACCGCTGAATCGGACCAGATGCGTGCGACCGGTGTGATACCGCGCCAGCCGCACCGCCTGCATTACTGCCTCGGTGCCCGACATGTGGAACGACACCTCGTCCAGTCCGGAAATCGCTTTGATGCGCGCCACGTTGTCGGCGAGCACCGGGTGGTAGGCACCGAGCACCGGACCGAGCCGCTCCACGAGCGTACTGCCGCGTGCGATGCAGCCCTTGTAGAAGTCGTAGCCGAAGACGTTCACGCCGTAGGAGGCGGTGAGGTCGTAGAACTCGTTGCCGTCGAGATCGGTGAGCATGACGCCCGACGAGGACTGGTAGAAGCTACCCGTCGGCAAGCGCTGCTGGACGTAGCGGCTGTACGGAAATGGCACGCGGTACAGGCTGGTGAACTGCAGGTCCGACACGCTCGGCTTGATCGCGGCACTGGCTTCGAGCGTGCGTGGATAGCGCGCGCGATAGAGCGCGGCAAGACGCTCGAACCCGATGCGTCGACGCTCGGCAAGCTCAGGTGGCGCGCCGTCGCAGTCGAACAGCGTACGTTCGTCGTGTGCGTAGTAGGGAATCAGCCCGGCCACGCGGCGCGAGAGCCGCGCATGGCCGGTGAGCGACCGGTGCTTGGCGCGCGAGAGCTCCAGCCGGTGCTTCATTTTCAACGCCAGTGCCGCGGTGGCCGCCGCACCGAGCCCGAACAAGGCGAGGGTAGAGGTGGTGTCCATGGGCGCGCAGGCTACGCATCCAACATGACAGCATCGTGTCCCTGCGATCAGCCCTGCTGAACGTCTTCCTGCGCGAAGACGTCAACTTCCTGCTCACCAACCGCATTCCGCGGCGGCTGGTCACGCACTGGTTCGGCTGGTTCAGCAAGATCGAGCAGCCGCTGATCCGCGACCTGTCGCTGGCGGCCTGGCGCGCGTTCGCCGACTTGCGTCTGCACGAAGCGCAGAAGTCCTCTTTCACCAGTCTGCACGACTGCTTCATTCGCGAACTGAAGCCCGCCGCACGTCCGATCGACCCGGACGCGCGCGTGCTCGCCAGCCCCTGCGATGCGCTCGTCGGTGCGTCAGGATCGATCGACACCGGCCGCGTGCTGCAGATCAAGGGGCTGAGCTATGCGCTGCAGGATCTGCTGCACGATGATGCATTGGTCGCGCACTATCGCGGTGGCGTCTACGTCACCCTGCGCCTCACGGCGAACATGTACCACCGCTTCCATGCGCCTGATGACGGGCGGATCGAACGGGTGACCTCCATCAGCGGCGACACCTGGAACGTCAACCCGATCGCGTTGCGGCGGATCGAAAACCTGTTCTGCCGCAACGAGCGCGCGGTCATGCGTCTGCGCGTGCAGGACGGGGCGCTGATCACGATGGTGCCGGTGGCTGCGATCCTGGTGGCGAGCCTGCGGCTGCATTGTCTGCACACCGTACTGTCGACGCGACATCGCGGTGCGCGCGAGTTCCGCTGCGACACGCCGGTCAGCCGTGGCGAGGAGTTGGGCTGGTTCGAACACGGCTCGACCATCATCGTCTTCGCGCCGCCGGGGTTCACGCTGTGCGCGAGTGTCATCGAGGGCGCAACCATTCGAATGGGTCAGCGGCTGATGGAGCGCCGTGGGCCGTTTAGCGTCTCATGAGAGGCGTTCATGAGCCCGTAACAGACGTGGCGCACGCTGGTGCGAGACCCCATGTCGAGCACGCGGCACACGCTCGGATCGAGCGCAACGGAGGATGCGGGAATTGCAGCAGGCACAAGAAAGCGCGGATGCAGGGACGCACGCTGATGCGTCCGATGTCCTGATCGAGGCGCCGCATGGATACGGCACGAGACTGCTGTTGCGCCACGGCTCCGCGCTGGAGCAGGCCGACGGTCTCTTGTATGTTCAACGAGATGTCCAGCGGGCTGGGGCATCATCGGCCATGACTCGATGGACGATCGCCCTGGGTGGACTGGCGCTGTTTCCGCTGTGCGGCGGGCAGGGCGCGCTGCTGGTACAGGCGCAGCATGGGGAAAGCGAGCAATCCGCCCTGGCGGTGTTTCGCATCATTCAGGATGCGCGCACCGACAACCAGCCCTGGCGCGATGTGTCCGAGCCCGGGTGGCGCGTGCTGCGACCGCCCGAGCGCGCGCAAGTAGGGCGCCCGTCGGCCTGCGAGATCATCGGCGCCACGTTCGCGCCCAGCCACCCTGTCGAACCCGGCGACGACTTCGTTCTGCGCGCCCGGAGCAGCGTGTCCGTGGCCCCAAACTGGTGTCTGGAATGGGCACGCATCGATCAGCCCGCCCGCCCGCTTCTGCTGTCGACGGACGGGTCGCAGTTCGCGCCGAGCTCACAACCCGCAGCCTGAGGCCCGGATCACGAATCGGTCATCACCGCGTCACCGGGATTTCGCACGCGGCGCGTATCGTCGAATGCAGTCTCACCACGCACCAGCGCAAACGCTCAGCCGAGCGACCTGTCGAACAACAACGATCACTGCACCCTGCTGGCGGCCCTAGCGGCCGCCATTTCTTTTTCGCGCAAAGGTACTGCGCTGGAGATACTTCTGGCTGGACATAGTGCGATCGCGAGCGTGTGGCGACTGAGCGCGCCCTGCGGCAACTGCCCGCACCGCGAAGCGCGACGGGCAGGCGTGTCACGGCGTTGTCATCTGTGCTGCGCACGATAAGCGAGCGCGTCGCGTGATTCAGCGGAGCGCCTCGCACCGATCCGCTTTTCGCGGTCCAACACCGCTCCCGCCAAACCCCGATCTTGCCCAACACCCGATCTGCAATGCTCCCGCTCAATCCTGTCCGTCAAGTGCTGCGCACCGGCGCGCGAGTGCTGCTCGCCGCTGTTCTCATTTCCGCCAATCTGCTTGCTCATGCCGCCGATGTCGAGGTACGGCGTTTGTGGCAGTACCCGCACGCACAAGGTGGCGTGACCGGACAGAAAGCCGAGATCGTCGCTTACGATCGCCGCACCGATACGTTGTGGGTGGCAGGCGTGGTGGGCGTGGATGTGCTCGATCGTCCGAGCGGCCAGTTGCTGGCGCACATCGACGTGACCAACTTCGGATCGGTCAACAGCGTTGCGATCCACGACGAGCTCGCGGCGCTGGCGATCGAGAATGGGCAGGACCGAACCCTGCCAGGT
>CADECO010000173.1:2616-11540 GCA_902825905.1 uncultured beta proteobacterium | reverse complement strand
CATCTTCTGCCGCACGGCATCCGCGCTTTGCGCGAGCTTCGCGGCGTCGATCGCCGTGGCGCAGCCGGTGGTGCTCAAGTTCGCGAGCTTCGAATCGCCGACTGCGCCCTTCACCGCGCGCGTGTTCATTCCGTGGGCCGAAGATGTCACCAAGGCCTCGAACGGCACGCTGAAGATCGAGGTCTTCGCAGGCGGTACGCTCGGGCGCAACCCGTTGCAGCAGCTCAAGCTGGTGCAGGACGGCGTCGCCGACATGGCCTGGACCGCGGCCGGCTACACCCCCGGGCGGTTCGATGACACCGAAGTCTCGGAGCTGCCGTTCCTCATCGACAGCTCACTCGAAGGCTCCGTTGCCCTTACGCGGCTGGTTGCGCGCAACGATCTGGTCGGCTTTGCCGACTTGAAGATGTTGCTCGTCGGCGTGGTGCCACCGGTGCATCTGCACGGCAAGTTTCCGCTCAAGACGCTCGCCGATCTGAAGGGCAAACGCATGCGCATCGGCGGTTCGATGGGCGGACAGATCGTCGAGGCGATGGGTGCGGTGCCGGTGTTGATCGGCGGCCCGGCCGCGGCCGAGGCGCTTTCCAAGGGCGTGGTCGACGGCATCCTGTGCGAGTGGAACTTCGTGCAGACCTTCAAGATCGACGAAGTGGTGAACAACCACTTGGCCATTCCGCTCGGTGGCAGCACGGTGATCATCCCGATGACCAAGAAGCGGTTCGATTCGTTGCCCGCTGCCGGCAAGGCCGCGATCGAGCGTTACAGCGGCGAGGCGTTCGCGCGGCGCTTCGCTGCCGTGGGCGACAGTTCGAATGCCACCAACCTCGAACGCGTGTCCGCCCTGCCCAAGCACACGGTCACCAAGGCCGACGCGGCCGTGCAAGCGGAATTTCGCAAAGTGCTGGAACCGCTCACCGAGAAGTGGCGCAAAGCCAAACCGCGCAACGAGCGCGTCTATCAGGCGATGATCGCGGAAGTGGCCAAGGTTCGGTCAGAGATGAAGTAGCCCCGACTCAGTCGCCCCCAATCAGCAGTCCCTACTCAGTAGCCCCTATTCTTCGATCGCTTTGAAATTCGCAGCCTGAACCATCGTGGTCCACATCGCGTGATTGCGTTTCATGCGATCGGTCAACTCGGCGGGCGTCGCGGGTAGCGGCTCCTGTCCGAGCTTCTCGACCGCAGCGCGGAATTCGTCGGACCGCACGCGCGCGACGATCGCGGCACTCACCCGTTTCACGATCTCAGCCGGTGCATTGCTTTGCGCAGCGATCAGGAAGTCGCCCTCGGCCGCGACGTCACGAAACCCCTGCTCCACGAACGTCGGAATGTCCGGCACCGCATTCACCCGCTTCAGCCCCGAGTGCGCAAGCACACGAATCTTCCCAGCACGTGCCTGTGCTGCCGCGGTCGCGAGCGCGGTGATGATGCAGGGGATCTGTCCGCCGAGCAGGTCCTGCATCGCCGGGGCGCCACCCTTGTATGGAACGTGCGACAGCTCGATGCCAGCATCACGCCCGAGTATCGTGCCCAGAAAGTGCTGCGGCGTGCCGAGGCCGGGGGTGCCGAATGCGGCCTGGCGTGGGTTGGCCTTGCACCAGGCGATCAGTTGCGCCAACGACTCGTGCCCGGACTTCGCGCTCACCGAGAGCGCGTACGGACTACTCGACACACCCGCCACGGGCACGAAATCGGCAAACGAGTCGTAGCGCAGTTGCTTGTAGACGAGCGGATACAGCGTCAGCAATTCGATCGAGACCAGCATCATCGTCAGCCCATCGGGCGGCGCATTCTTGGTGGCTTCGATCGCGATACGCCCGCCGGCGCCGAGCCGGTTTTCGACGATCACGTTCCAGCCATGCGCCGCACGCAGCTGATCGGCCACGATCCGGGCAAGCAGATCCGGACCGGCACCGGCCGATCCCACCAGAATGCGCAACGGCCCCGCCAGAGCACCTGCGTCCTGCGCCAAGGCGCCCCGTAACGCACCAAGCGCACCGATGGCGCTGGCGCTCAACCCGCTCAACATCAGCCGGCGACGCGCAACGTTCAATGGTCGCGGAATCCTCATGTCGTCCTCTTTTTGTGTCCTGATATGTGTCCTTGCGGCCGCGCAACTCATCGCCATAGTCGTTCCGAGGCGATCCGCGCACCTTCGGCCAGGGACTGCAGCTTGGCCCACGCCACGCTCATCGGAATTTCGCTGTTGCCGGCATTGGATGCGAAGCCGCAGTCGTTGCCGGCGATGATGTTTTCGCGACCAGCAGCGCGCGCCCAACGCTCGATATGATCCGCCACTGCCTCGGGGTGCTCGACCATCGGATTGGAATGCGTCACTGCCCCTGGAATGATGAGCTTGCCCGATGGCACCTCGATCCGCTCCAGCACGCGCCACTCGTGCGCATGGCGGGAATTGGCGGCTTCGAATGAATAGGCGCCCGCGTGCACCATGAACAGCAGGTCGATCCCCTGCTCCAGCCGCAGATCGTTCACGCGTGGACCCACGTTCACGCCGTAGCAGGTGTGAAACCGGATCCGTTCCTGCGGCAAGTCGCGCAAGGCGTGGTTGATCAATTCGACGCGCTGTTGCGCCCAGCGGCGGAAATCGGCGACGCTCCAATCGCGCTGCGCATCCCACTCGCTAAACAACGCGGGATCGTCGATCTGCAATTGCAGCCCGGCGTCGATGATCGCCCGGTATTCCACGCGCATGGCCTCGCCGTAAGCGAGTTGAAACGCCTCGCCCGTTGCGTAGTACTCGTTCTTCGCGGTCGACAACGGCGAAGTCGACGACATGAACCCGTCCTTGGCGTCGCTTGCAGTCATCGCTGCACGCAGGTTCGCGATGTCGTGTCGCAGCCTCTCCATGCCCACGTAGCCGATCGGCCCGACGCACACACGCGGGGCGATGCGGATGGCATTGGCGAAGGGATTGTGGTCGAGCACCGACTGGTAGAAATCGGGAAACATCCGCGCATCACGCCCGCCCAGTCCCAACGGCCGGGTCAGGACCGGCACGCCGCCCGGCGGCACACGCCGTGCGAAGCCGCTCAGGCGCTCGGCCGCGTAAGCGTGAAAGTTGGGCCTGCCGCATTCGCCGTCGTTGACGATGTCGATGCCGGCGCGCACCTGCCGATCGACGCAGGCTTTCACTTCCGCGGCGATCGCCTGCTGCAGTTCGCGCTCGTCGGTCAGCGTCTGCGCTTCCTTCGCGCGCATCGCTTCGAGAATCGCGACCGGCCGGGGCAAACTACCGGTGTGCGTCGTGAGGATTCGATCAGTGCTTCGCCGCATCGGATGCTCCTGCTGCGCGCGCCAAGGCGTGGCTGGCCTAGCTGAGCACGCGTGTTCCCACGGTTCCGCTCCACAGCGCGCGATCGAGCGTACCGACCAGCCGCAGTTCGTCACGACCGGCGCTCGCGGTCATCACGCTGGCCACCCCCGCGACCGACTCGGCAAGCGCGACTTCGGGTGCTTTGCCGCTGCGGACGGCGCCCGTGAACAACCCGGCCAGCAGATCGCCGGTGCCGTTGGGGACGCGCGCACGCTCGGCGAGTGATGCCGCCCATGCCCCCTGTGCACTGATCGCGAGGGTGCTCAACTGTCCGATCGGCCCGGGAACCGAGGTCGCGACGACCCACTTCGGTGCGAGCCTGCGGGCCGCATCGCGTGCGTCGTCTTCACTTCGCACATCGCGACCCGACAGCCACGACAGCTCGAAGCGGTTCGGGAAGGTGAAATCGGCTTGGGGCACCAGCGTGTCGCGCAAAGCCTCCGCAGCTTCGGCGGCAATGTAGAGGCCCTTCGGGTCATCGCCCAGCACCGGATCGCAGAACAACTGCGCTGCGGGGTTGCGCGTGCACACGGTGGCCAGTGCAGATGCAGCGAACGCCACGTGCGCCGCGCTGGGCAGATAGCCGGTCACCACCGCATCGACCTCCGCAAGCCAACCGTTGGCGTCCAGCGCGGCGAGCATCCGCGCCAGCAACGGCGGATCGATCCGTTCGCCGGCGAACCGGCCATGGCCTGGATGATTGGAAAGCAAGATCGTGGGCAGCGCGATGGTCTCGTGTCCGTACGCGGCCAGCGCCGGCAACAACGCATTCAGGCCGACACTACCGCGAGCGACCTGCGAGCTGATGACGAGAATGCGGGCCATGCAATGCGCGCGTGGCTATGGCGCCATCAGATTGGGCAGCCACAGGATCATGTCCGGGAACAGCACGTACAACCCCAGCGACAGGAAGTCGAGCAGGATGAAGGGCGCCACGCCAGTGAATACCTGCCCGAGCGTGACCGGGATCGGCGACGAACGCTTCACCACGAAAACGTTGAGCCCCACCGGTGGGGTGAGCACGCTGATCTCGGCCAGCTTGACGGCGATCACGCCGAGCCAGATCGGGTCGAAACCAGCACCTTTCATCACTGGAAACATGATCGGCAAGGTCATCACCATGATGGCGATCGGCTCAATGAAACAGCCCAGCACGACGAACAGCACGATGAAACCGAGCAGGTACGTGTACTGGCCGCCGCCCAGACCGAGCAAAGCAGTCGACAGTGTCGTCACCAGCCCGCTGTAGGTGAGGAAGCGCGCGAACATGATGCCGCCGACCACGATGATGAAGATCACCGACGTCGTGTACGCAGCATCCTTCAACACTTCGATCAGCGAGCCGAACCGCAGGCGCCGCTTGGCCAACGCGATGACGAAGGCACCGAACGCACCGACCGCACCGGCATACGTGGCTGGAAAGTAACCTCCATAGATGCCGCCGACGACGATCGTGAACAGGATCAGGATGCCCGAGACGCCGTACAGAGAGCGGAGGCGCTCCGCCCAGGTGAACTGGATGCGCGCAAGCGGCGCGATATCAGGTCGCACGCGGGCGATGACGTAGATGCCGGCGCAATAGATGACCGCGGTCAGAATGCCCGGGACGACGCCGGCGATGAGCAGCTTGCCGATCGATTGCTCGGTGATGACCGCATAGATGACCATCAGGATGCTGGGTGGAATCAGCGCCGCGAGCGTTCCGGCCGCGGCGATGCTGCCTGAGCTCAGGCGTACGTCATAGCCGAAACGCGTCATCTCCGGCATCGCCATGCGGGTGAACACCGCGGCGTTGACGATCGTCGAGCCCGACGCGGCGCCGAACGCGGCCGAGGACATGACCGTAGCCATAGCCAGCCCGCCACGCAGATTGCCCAGCCATAGATACGCGGTGCGAAACAGATCGGTGGTGATCGCCGCGACGGTAGCGAACGAACCCATCAGGATGAACAGCGGGATCACCGCCAGCGCGAATGAATTGGTGGTGCCGAACGGGATCGCGGCCAGTTGCGCGAACGCGGCGTCGGGGCCGACGGTGAGATAGATGCCGAGAAATCCGAACAGCCCGAGCGCTACGCCGATGTGCACCCCCAGCGCTAGGGACACCAGCAACAGCGTCACGATGAGATAGCCGGCAACTTCCGGGGATAGCAAAGGCATGGAAATGTCCTGGCGCGCCCTATACGCGCTGCGGTGACAGTTCTTCGGCGACCGCAGGGCCCGGCGGCGGCGGTGGGCCTTCCCCGGTGCGTGCCCGCCGCAGATCGTCGGCGATGTCCGTTGCGAGTTGCATCAGCAGCAGCAGCGTGCCCGCCGCGAGCAGGAATCGCGCCGGGTACAACGGAAAGCGGATGGTGCCCATCGTCGCCTCGCGAATCTCCCAGCTGTAGAGCAGTTCGCTGAAACCCTGCCAGCCGAGCAGCGCGAAGTACACCATTGCCACCAGATGCGTGAACGCGTCCATGAGGGACTGCGCTCTCGGCCCCACCTGGTTGTAGAAGATCTCGACGCGTATGTGGGCGCGACGGGTTTGGGTGTAGGCAAGCGCGCCGAACACGATCAGCACCATCGTGCTCTCGGTGACTTCGAGCGTGCCGGGAACCGGATACCCGAAGAACTTCGTGCCGACCACGTCGGCCACGCCGAGCAGCATCGACACGATCATACCCAGCGCGCCCAGCAGCACCAGCACCACCGCCGCCTGTGTCAACGCCCCGCGATGGCGGCTCTGCATTGCTTGTTCCTTCCCGGTGTCGCCCCCCGTGCGCTGCCCGGCGGGCATCGCAGAAGCTCGTCACCCACCGTTATTCGGCGAGCAACTGCCTCCAGCGCGCCGCAACCTTCTTGGGCGTCTCGGCGTCACCCGTCGCGGCTGCGGTGGCCTTTTCCCACTCACCCAGGAAGTCCGGTGCCGTGGCACGCCACTTCTTGAGTTCGTCGGCCGAGATCGGCGTGAAGATGCCACCGGCGGCCTTCAGGCTGCTGACGGCCTTCGATTCGAAGTCCCCCACCCAGGTAAGGTACTGCTGTTGGGTCTCGCTCGCCGCCTCGAGAATGACCTTCTGAATGTCGGCCGGCAGTCGCGCCCAGGTGCGCTTGCTGATGGTGATGTTGTGGCCGGTGATCGCCATGACCGGACCGCAGTGATGCTTGGCCACCTCGTTCAGCTTGAGCGACTGGATGTTGCCCGCGTTGATGAACGAGAAATCGAGATTGCTGTGCTTGAGGGCTTCGTACACGCCGCTCGGGGGCACCGTCACCGGCACCGCACCGATCGCGGTGAACGCCTTCGGGATGTCGGCACCGAAGCTGCGCGCCTTCTTGCCTTTGAGCTTGGCGACGCTGTCGCAGTCGGCGGTCGCACCGCTCAGGTAGTACTCGCCCAGCGGCTGCTGGAACAGCCAGATCACGCCGATCTTGTCCATTTCCTGGCGGTAGGCCGGAAACTCCTCGACCACCTTACCCAGCACCGTGATCGCCTGCTTGCTGCTCTGGAACAGCAGCGGCGTCTGGAACGCGCGCCAATAGCGCAGTTGATCGGGGTTGTAGCCCGGCGCGGTGGCGGTCATGTCGATCCCGCCGCGTGCCGTGAGCATCAGCAGTTCGGTCCCCTTGCCCAGGCCCTCGGCGAAGGTGATGTCGATCTTCACCTGCCCATTGGTGCGCTTCTCGATCTTCTGCACGAATTCCTTCTCGAGCTGCAAAAACGGCGTGTCGGGCAGATAGTGCCCCCAGCGCAGCTGATACTTGGCCTGCGCATGCGCCGCGCTGGCCACGGTCACGCTCATAACTCCGGCGCACAACGCCAGCAGCAACGACCCTCGAGATTGACTCATTGCTCTCCCTTTCTGAAGCGGTTTCGATGCAAGTTCATCGCGGCGTCGATGATGCCACAATGCATTGGGCATGCGCGCCGCCTCGTTGGACGCGAGCCGCTCGCAACGCGGCCCAGACCTGTTCAGGAGATGGAATTGATACGCAAGGGAACGATTAGATGAAAGCAGCGTGGTTTCACCGGTTCGGCGGTCCGGAAGAACTGGTGCTCGAAGAGGCGCCGATGCCCACGCCGCGCGACGGCGAGGCGCTGGTGCGCGTGCGGGCCGTCGGTGTCAATCATGTCGACCTCGACATCCGCGCCGGTACCTCGCGCATTCCGGTCACCTTCCCGCACATCCTGGGTCGCGAATCCGCGGGCGAGATCGCCGCGATCGGCCGCTCAGGTGCGTCGCATTCCGGGGACACATTCAAGGAGGGCGACCGCGTGTGGATCACCTGTCGGTTCCCTTGCGGCACCTGCGAGTTCTGTCGCAGCGGTCGCGACAATCTGTGCAATCAAGGTGGACACGGCGGGTTCTTCGGCATCGACCGTCCAGGTGGGTATGCCGAGTACGTCAGCGTGCCGATCGCGACGTTGCGACAACTGTCATCGCGCGTGAGCTTCGAGCAGGCCGCCGCCACGCAGATTGCGTTCGGCACCGCGTGGCACGTGCTGATCAATCGCGGCGAATTGCGCGCCGGCCAGGTCGTGCTGATCCAGGCGGCCGGCTCCGGCATCGGCAGCGCGGCGGTGCAGGTGGCGCGGTTGGCGGGCGCGACGGTCATCGCCACCGCCGGCAGCCCGCAGAAGCTCGAACGCGCCAAAGCGCTGGGTGCGCATCATCTGATCGACTATCGCGCCGAACCCGACTTCGTGCCGCGTGTGCGCGAGCTGACCGGTGGCAAGGGCGTCGACGTGGTGATGGAGCACGTCGGCGGGGAGATCTTCACGCGCAGCCTCGAGTGTTTGCGGGACGACGGCACGATCGTCACCGCCGGCGCACACGCGGGCGAAGTCGTGCCGCTCGACATCATCCCGTTCTTTCGCCGGCAGTTGCGCCTGGTCGGATCGAAGAATGCGACGCTTCCCGAACTCGATACCGTGATGGCGCTGGTGGCCGAAGGCAGGCTCGCGCCAGTGATCCACGCCAACCTGCCCCTGTCGCGCGCGGCCGACGCGCATCGCCTCGTCGATTCGCGCGAAGTGTTCGGCAAGGTGGTGCTCAGCGTTTAGACAACCCGGTCGACCGCTTGCAGGCTAGTCGCGATCCCCGGAGAAGTCGTAGGCAAGCGGCGCCTGACGAGCGAAGCTTCGTACGTGGTCCATCAGCGTCGTCGAGGGTTTGGCGTACATCTGCAGACGGCTCACACCGAGCCCGGTGGTCCGGGCCGCACGGACCATGAACGCGGCGTGCTGAAACAGCACGCCCAGACTGTCCATCACCGGGACGTCCCCATGCGCGGTGAGCCGGCCGCGCCGCACCAGGAATTCGTTCAGTACGCCGTCAGCCGGAATCACGATCTCCGCGCCGCGGCCGATCACTTGAGCGCAAGCGGCTTCGAAACGCGCTTCGATCGCGCGGGCGACATCTTCATCGGCTTCGAGCGCGAATTCGTCGATCGGCGGATCGAGCGAGACCGCACCCGCGTAGCGACGCTCCAGTCCGTAGCCGTGCATCAGGTCGGTATAGTCGGCCGACTGATCCTCGCACAGTGTCACCAACCCGAACTTGCGCCCGAGCGAACAAGCCACCAGCGCGCACGTCTCGCCCAGCCC
>CADECO010000173.1:0-2516 GCA_902825905.1 uncultured beta proteobacterium | reverse complement strand
GCATCGAATCCGGCGCCATCGAGCGTCACCAGTTCGCCGCGCTTGAGCACGCGCAACATCCTCGGCCCCTGCTCCCCGAGATGCGCCTCCTCCGGCACGCGGCATTCGATCACCTGCGTCGGCGCCTTGATCCGCCGCAACGTCGCTTCCAGATCGAACGCGAAGTTCATCGTATAGATTTGCTTGATCGTGCGCCGGCACTGGATCAGCTCGATCATCCGCGCCTCCTGACCGCGCAGCGCGGCCTCGGTGATGCGGCCGGCGGTCATGATCGACGGGTTCCACCACACCGCAGCGAGACCGCCGAAGTCGGCTGCCCAGTTGCGCAGCAGGTGCGCACCGTCCGGATGCTCGCGATAGGTGCTCATGTATCTGCGCACCACGGCCATGATCGCGGCGTTGCGCTGTTTGCGCGACACCACCAGGCTGTGGGTCATGCCGATCAGCACCAGCCGATCGACGCGATCGGGAAAGCGCGCTGCCATCGCCGCTGCGATCTTGTTGCCGCCGTGAAAGCCCAGCACGTGCGCGCGTTCGATGCGTTGCGTATCCAGGAATTCCACCATCGCATCAGCCAGGCTTTCCATCGACGCCTTCGGCGGCAGCGGATCGGACATACCGAACCCAGGCACGTCCGGCGCCAGGCAACGGAAGCGAGATCCCATGCGGCGCATCAACGGCGCGAAGCTCCACGCCGAGCGCGGCACCTCGTGCAGCATCAGTAACGGCACGCCGCGGCCGTGCGCGTAGAAGTGGATCTGTCCCTGCGATGTATCGGTGTAGCCACGCTTCATGCATTCATCCCCATCATCAGACCTGAGTTCAGGTGCATCGGGATGATAGTGGCACTTTGCCAGCGCAGGCTCGCTCGCTTACCATCGCGCTCCGATATTGCGGAGCTGCCGACTGGAAGCCTTTCTCGTCTCCACGGGCATCGTCGCCCTCGCCGAAATGGGCGACAAGACGCAACTGCTGGCACTGGTTCTCGCGGCGCGATTCCGCAAACCGTGGCCAATCGCCCTGGGCATCCTGGTCGCGACGCTTCTCAACCACGCCGCTGCGGGCGCGCTCGGGGCCTGGATCACCTCCACTCTTCGCCCTGAGACGCTGCGCTGGATCCTCGGCGCGTCGTTCCTGGCGATGGCGGCGTGGATGCTCATCCCCGACAAGCTCGACACGAATGAGCCGCGGGCGAATCGCCTCGGCGTGTTCGGAACGACGCTGGTGCTGTTCTTCCTGGTCGAGATTGGCGACAAAACGCAGATCGCCACGATCGCGTTGGCAGCGCGGTATCAGGCGCTCGTTGCGGTGGTGCTGGGCACCACGTTCGGCATGATGATCGCGAACGTGCCGGCGGTAATCCTGGGCGAGCGCATGGCGCAGCGGATTCCGATCCGCCTGGTGCACGGCATCGCCGCGCTTATCTTCGCGGCGCTCGGCGTCGCGGCGCTACTGGGTCTGGACGGTGGCTTCGGCGCGCAACGGCACGTCGAACCATGATGTGGTCTTCCAGTGGCTGGCGACGTGCTCAACCACGATGCCGCAGCCGCCAAGCTCCACACATTGGCGCACTACCAGTTGGCGTTTGCCTGAGTCCGTCGGCTCATCGGTAGGTCTGGCAGGTGCCTCGCCGGGAAGCGTCTGCGCGACGCTCAGTCGATACAGCTTCGCCTTGGCCGCCTGCCCTGGAACCAGGCTCGACTCGAGCGCGACCACGCCACCACGCGGTGCGAATCGCATGCCATGCTCGACGAGCAGCGTGGCGAGCCGCCCGATGCTTTCGCGATCACCTTGCACGCTATCGACCTTGGGCGCGAGGATCCGGGCACGCAACTCCAGGTTCTGATCCTGCGCCACCGGCAGCAGCGAAAGCAGCACCTCGTCGAGCAGCGCGCGCCATTGAAACGTCTGCATTCGATTCAACGGACGAGACGCGGGCTGCAGCTTGATCGAGTCCTGCACGTCGTCCAGCAGCGACTGCATGATCTCGGTGCAGCGACGAATGCCATCGGCGCAATCGGTCTGCAGTGAACGCAGATCGCCGTCACGCAGGTTGTCGACTATCTCGAATGCCCCTCGCATAGTTCGCTCCCATCAGGGATCTGATGAATGAGAGTGTGCGCGCGATTCGTCAAGCTTGGTGAGGCACTACGTCCGGGGCCGCAAATGACCTCGCGCATTCGTGCACACGAGAGCAATCGCGAACGGTAGTGTCGATGCCCGCGCGTCTTCGACGCGAAATCCTGGACGCGCGTCTGCGCGAAAGCTGGACGCTCGTCTTCGCGCAGCGACGAACATGCGCTGCTCGATATCACCGGTGTACGGGGACGAAATTCGAATCGCGATACATTCGCTCATCGAATCACAGGAGGAGACACCGATGACTGCTTTGCGCGTTGCAGCTCGAGCCTTGCTTGCACTCGCCACATTGTGCGCTTCGTGCTTGGCAACAGCACAAAACTATCCCGCCAAGCCAATACGACTGATCGTCCCGGCAACGGCAGCCTCTCCGCTTG
>CADECO010000172.1:0-11579 GCA_902825905.1 uncultured beta proteobacterium | reverse complement strand
GCAAGCTGCGCGACCCGGAAATCGCCCGGCAGACCGCGACGCTGTCGCCGATGAAGCGGCTCGCGTCCACCGACGAGATGCAGGGACTGGCGCTGCTGCTCGCCTCACCCGCCGCCAGTTACATCACGGGTGCGGTGATTCCGATCGACGGCGGGGCCACAGCCAGCTAAAGCCCGCGGGCTGTCATGAAACGCTTGCCGGGGCAGCACCCGACTAGGCGGGGCGACGCGCCTTCCACTCGAACATCGTCAGCAGCACACCGACGACGCCCGCAATCACGTTGAGCCACAGCACCAGACTCGACACTTGGTGCGGCAACATCAACAACGTGCCGGTGACGAAGTACGCCGCACGCATCGGCATGGAGAGCAGCCGCACGAAGTAGCCGGTCATCGCCACGCAGATCAGCCAGATGCCGAACAGTGAGCTGATCGTCACGATCACGATGTCTATCCAGCTGCCCAGCATCAGGATCGCCGGCGAATAGACGAACAGGAACGGCACGATGTACGCCGTCCAGCCGAAGCGCATCGCGGTCCAGCCGGTGGCCATCGATGGCGCATTGGCGATTGCCGCGGCCACGAACGCTGCCGGCGCAACCGGCGGTGTGATCAGCGACATCATCCCGAAGTAGAGGATGAACATGTGCGCGGCGAGCGGCGGCACGCCCACTTTGACCAGCGCCGGCGCCACCAGAATGGCGAGCATCACGTACACGCCCAACGTCGGCAAGCCCATGCCTAACACGATGCTCACCATGGCTGCCAGCAGCATCAGCGCGATCAGGCTCTGACCACCGAGGTTGACCAGATAGGCGGCGAAGGCAAACGCCAACCCACTCACCTGGAACAGGCCCATGATGAAGCCCGCGGCGGCCGACACCACCAGGATCTCGCACAGGCCGGTGCCGGTCTCCACGACCGCGTCCCACACGTCCTTCAGCTTCATGCGGGTGCCGCCGTAGCCCAGCGTAAAGCCGACCACGATGATCACCGCACACGCCGCCATGGCGGAAAGCTCGGGCTCCCAGTTGAGCCAGAACATTGTGCCCACCAGTACCGCGAACGGCGCCAGGAAAATCCAGCCACCCGCCAGCACCTTGCGTGTACGCGGAATCTCTGCGGTTTCGATCTTGCCGTAGCCATGGCGTGCCGCTTCAAGGTCGGCCTGGAAGAACAGCGCGGCGTAGTACAGCACCGACGGCAATATCGCTGCGATTGCGACATCGCGATACGGCAACTGCAGGAAGTCAGCCATCACGAACGCCACGGCGCCCATCACCGGCGGCATCAGCTGTCCGCCATTCGATGCACAGGCCTCGACCGCAGCCGCCAGCCGCGCGGGCATCCCGGATCGCTTCATCAGCGGAATCGTCACCACGCCCACCGCGACGGCGTTCGCCGCGGCGATGCCGGAGATCATGCCGAACAGACTGGAGCCGAGCACCGCCATCTTCGCCGCGCCGCCGCGAAACTTGCCCATCAGCGCGATCGCCAGATCGTGGAAGAAGCCCGATCCGCCCGAGCGCATCAGCAGCTGCCCCATCAGCACGAACGGGATGATCACGACCACTGTGATCTGCAGGATCAGACCGAGCAGGCCGTTGTTGTCGAGATTCAGATACACCAGCATCTCGCCCAGGCCGACGTCGCGTGTCTGCAACTGACCTGGCACAAGATGACCGATGAGCACATAGCCGGCGATGACGAGCAGGATCACCACCAGCGACCAGCCCAGCGTGCGCCGCACCGCTTCGATCGTCAGCAACGTGAGCACCGCACCAAGCAGGAGATTGCCGGGCGTCACGCTGCCCGCGAGCGCGGTGAGTTCAGGAAAGTGCAGCGTCAGGTAGCCGCAGGCGACGAGCGACGCGATCGCCGCAAGCAAGTCGTACCACGGTGCGCTCGCCCGTTCGCGACCGCCGCGCACACGGAAGCGCAGGAACGTAAGCGCGAGCCCGATGCCGTAGGCGGCAGCGGCGAACTGCTCGGTGAACAGCACCAGCCCGATCTTGCGGAACGCGTCGAGCGACCAGGCGATCGAACCGAGAATCAGCAGCGCAGCGAGAGCGGCCTGGGTACGCCGGGCAGTGCCGGCGTGCCCGGTCGAAGCGGATTCGTTCACTAGCCCTTCCAGATGCCTGCTTCTTTGAAGAACTTCACCGCGCCCGGATGGAACGGCAGGCGCGGCTGCGGCTTGGCGGCATTCTGCGGTTCGAAGGCACGGAAGGTCGGATGCCCCTCGACCAGCGCTGCCTTGGCACCGCTCACTGCCTTCACGAAATCGAAGACGTTTCGTCCTTGACGTGAGCGCCGACCGCGATGATGTTGTCGAAGGTCTGCGCGAGTACTTCGGTCTCCACGCCCGCGATGTGCGGCGCAGGTTTAACCGGAGAGAGGTAGTACTCCTCGCGCACTGCCTTGAACTTGGCCTCCTCATCCTTGCTGAATCCGAGGTAGCGCACACCGCCGACACTCGCGGCGACTTCGGCGACCTTGGGCGCGCCGACCGCGAAGAAGAACACATCGATCTTGCCCGATTTGAAATCGTCGGCGGCACGAACCACGTTCACCGCCGGCACCTGCACGACATCGTTGTACGTAAGCCCGCCGGCCGCCAGCACGGCAATCGAATGTGGCAGGTTGCCGGTCTGCTGCACCCATCCCGAGGGCACGCGCTTCCCCTTTAGGTCCGCGATCGTCTTGTATGGCGAGTCCTTGCGCACGAACGGACCAACCTGGAACGGCGCCAACGTCATCGCCAAACGCAAATTGGGCTTGGCTTTGCCATCCCAGTTGCGCACACCCTGGCGCGCATCAGAGGTCTCACCGATATCGAGGATGAAGAAATCGGCCTTCTGCGTGTTCACTGCATCGAACATCGGCGCATCACCGCCGTAACCGATCACCCGCACCTGCAGCTTGGAGTTGTCCTGGATCGCCTTGGCCATCACCGACGATTGCGCATGCAGGATCGTGCCCGGTGGCAGCGAGGCGAAGCCGACGGTGGCCTGCGCATGCGCGGCGCCGGCCACGCCGATCCAGAGCAGTGAGATGGCCGCGATCGCAGCCGAAGTCGAACCGTGCTTGAACATCGTACGTTCTCCTCAATCGGGGAAAGTTCGCCAGATGCGGGTCGGATGTGCGGGCCTTGTGCTCGCATCAATCGCCGCGACGCAGCGTGAACACCGGCGGGAATATACGTCATTCGAAAGCCAGTGCTGCCCGCGCGATCCCCGCACGATTCGCTCATCGATGAGCCGGCAACGCGATTCGATTGTGGTGTGTATTAAAGTAGGGACGCGCTCCAGAACGCGCCGCCACCAACGAGGAGTTCGCATGTCAAGAAGGATCCCACTGCGGGCCGTACCGCTCGCGTGCCTGATGCTGATCGCGCTGGTTGCCGCGCCGTCGCTATACGCGCAGCCCTACCCGAGCCGCACGATCAAGATCGTGGTGCCCTACCCGCCTGGCGCCGCCACCGACACCACCGCTCGCCTGGTTGCCACCCGACTCACCGAGAGCATGGGACAGCAGGTGATCGTCGAGAACCGTCCCGGCGCGAGCGGAAACATCGGCTCGGACTTCGTCGCCAAGGCGCCTGCCGACGGCTACACGTTCCTGATGGCCAACGACGCGACGCACGGGACCAACGTGCATCTGGCGAAGAATTTTCCGTACGACCCGGTCAAGGACTTCACCCCGCTCACCCTTGCCGCCGCGAACATCATCGTGCTCGTGGCGCACCCTTCGGTCCCCGCGAAGAACATGGGCGAGTTGATCGAGCACATGAAGAAGAACCCCGGCAAGCTCGCCTTCGCCAGCTCCGGCAACGGTTCGCCGCATCACCTGGCCGGTGAGATGCTCAAGCAGCTTGCCGGCGTGGACATCGTGCACGTGCCGTACAAGGGCGGCGGTGTCGCGATCACCGATCTCTTAGGCGGGCAGATACCGTTGATGTTCTCCAGCCTGGTGACGGTGGCCCAGCACATCAGATCGGGCAAGGTGCGCGCGCTCGGCGTCATCGAAGCGACGCGCTACAGCGGCCTGCCCGAAGTGCCGACGATCGGCGAGACGGTCAAGGGATTCGAGCTGGCGTCGTGGCTGGCGTTCTTCGCCCCACCAGGTCTGCCGCAACCGATCCAGGCGCGATTGAACGGCGAGATCGTCAAGGCGTTGCAGACGCCCGAAGTGAAAGCGAAGCTCGAACCGTCGGGGTTAGTCGTCGTCGGCAGTACGGCCGAGCAGTTGGCAGCGACCGTGCGCAACGAGGTTGAGAAGCGCGGGCGATTGGTGAAAGCGGCCGGGATTCAGGCGGAGTAGCGAAACTTGGCAGTCAGTACATGTAGTGCCCGCCGTTGACGTGAATCACCTGCCCGTTCACGAACGCACCCGTCTCGGCGCACAGGAACGCGCAGGCAGCGGCGATCTCCTCCACCTTGCCGTAGCGGCCCACCGGGATCTCCGCTTCGAGCTTTTCCTTGGGCTGATGCGCGTACTGCGACCAGTCGCGCTCGGTATCGATGGCACCCGGCGCGACGGTGTTGACGGTGATCCCGTCGCGGCCGAATTCGCGCGCGAGCGCCTTCGTGAGCCCGTGCATGCCGGCCTTTGCGGCGATGCTGTGCGCACGCTCGGTGACCTGTCCCCAGAACGCATCGAATCCGGAGATGTGGATCAGCCGCCCCCACTTGCGCGCGCGCATGTGCGGAATCGCGTTGCGCGCAATGTAGAACGGCGCCGACAGATTGCTGCCGAGGATGCGCTGCCAGTCCTCCAGCGTGATATCGAGAAACGCCTGCTTCGGACGGAGCGCCACGTTCGACACCGTGATATCGATCGCGCCGAACGTGGCGACGATGCGTTCGACCATGGCGCGCACTTCGTCGTGCGAGGACACGTCGGCCATGATGCCGATCGCGCGCCCGCCGGCTGCCTCGATCTGCCTGACCACCCCATCGACGGCCTCGCGATCTCGATGGCCGTTCACCACTACGTTTGCGCCACCGCGCGCCAGCTCCAGCGCAATCGCCTTGCCGATATTACGGCCCGAGCCGGTCACGAGTGCGGTGCGCCCCGCGAATGGTCCGGCGGAGTGAGAGGTTGAGTGCGCCATCGGTCTTCTCGGGTGACAAGGGATCGGGTGCTCGCAAGCGCACGGGACGAGCGCGCGAGCGGGTAATCGCGGGCGAGCGGGCCGCTACTCCGCCGTGACACCGACTTTCTTCACCAGCGCCACCCACTTCGCGACTTCGGCCTTGACCAGCGCGTCGGTCTGCGCCGCCGTCATCCGCAGGATGCGCCCGCTGCGTTGCTGCAACCGCGTGCGCACCTCGGGCGATTCCAGCGCCTGGTCGATCTGGGTGCGCAGCTTCTCCACGATCGGCCGCGGCGTCTTCGCCGGCGCGAACAGCCCGAACCATGATTCCATCTCCCAGTCGAGCACCTTGGTCTCGGCGATGGTGGGTACGTCGGGCAACGCCGGCGTGCGTGCGCGGCTGGCCAGCCCGAGCGCTTTCACGCGCTGTGTGTCGATGTAGGTCTGCGCGGTCGTGGTGTTGTCGTAGAACAGATCGACACGGCCCGAGAGCAGATCCTGATAAGCCGGCTGCGCGCCTTTGTACGGCACGCGCAGGATGTCGACGTTCGCCAGCGCAGTGATGATCGACGCCCCGACGAACTGCCCGGTGCCCGGTCCGCTGGTGGCGATGGTCAGCTTGCCTGGATTGGCGCGCGCGAACGCGAACACCTCTTGCAGGGTCGAGTGCGGCAGATCCTTGCGCCCCACCATGATGTACGAGTGGGCCACCACCAGCGAGATCGGCACGAGATCGGCGAGCGCGTCGTAGCCCGGATCCTTGTAGATCCCCATGTTGAGGGCGATGTTGGACAGCCCGCCGACCAGTAGCGTGTAGCCGTCGGCCACAGCGCGCGCGGCAGCTTGCGAGCCGAGCAATGTGCCCGAGCCCGGCCGGTTCTCCACGACGAACTGCTGCCCGAGTTGCTCGGAGAGTTTCACTCCCAGCACTCGCCCGACGAGATCGAAGCCACCACCTGGCGTCGAAGGCGCGATGATCTTCACCGGACGTGCCGGATAGTCCTGCGCCGCGATGTGCCACGGTGCCCCTGCCAGCCACAGCCCGAGCAGGGCGCATGCGATGAACGCGCGCCGCGCCGGAGCGTGACCGGCAGGGGTTCGTGCAGCGATCGTTCGTTGCGTCATGGTGGCGATGGTCGATGTGCTCGCGCGCGTCTACGTCTACCCATGTACGGGACCGTCTTCGTGGTGGATCGCGGTCGCGCGATTGGTTTGCTCCTCGCCCGATGGTGCTATCGTCCCGCGCAAATCACAAGGGGGAGCAATGCTGCTACCTGAGGAGCGCCGCTTCGCGCGCGCACTCACGCTCGGCGTGGCGAGTGCGGCGTTCGCACTGGTCGTCTGCAGTTGCGTGGCCCACGCGCTGCGGGCCGACGGACTGGAGACCTTGCAGCTGTGGCTGCGCAGTCTGGCGCTCGGCATCGCGGGCACGACCGGCATCGTGGTCGGCGCGCACATCTGGCACCAAAGAGCCACCCTCGATGCGCTGCACTTGCTGCGCCCCCATCGAAGCTGGTTTGCCTTGGCACTCGTGGCGATCCCGGTGCTGTTCGCTCTGCACTACGCGCTATCGACGATGCTGGTGAGTGACGCGCCCGAACTGCCAGTCACCACGCGCGTCGAGCCGGTGCTACCGCCTGCACGCGACTATCAGGCGCTGGCGATTGCGTTAGTCACCACCGGTCTGGTGCATCCGCTGCTGGAAGAGATCCTGTTCCGGCGCTACGTGCTTCGTCTGCTGCTCAACTTCGGACCCGCGATCGCGTTGGTGGTGAGTTCGGTCGCGTTCGGCCTGCTGCACGGCTGGTCGCGTCAAGGCGTCCTCAGCATCGCGGCCGGGTTCGTCTATGGCTGGCTCTACTACCGCAGCGGATCGCTCTTGCCGGCGGTGATCGCGCACGTCGGACTCAACCTGCTGGTGATCGTGCTGCACTTCTTCGTGCTTGGGGGCTAACGCTCCGTTCCCGCGGACCCTGGTCTCCAGCGCGCCCACTCCCTCGATGATCACGCCATGGATCGTCGAGATTTCGAGCATCACGTCAACGTTCGGACACGATCCGAAGATCGTCAGATCGACCACGACAACTAGTGTTTGCGTTCTTTTGAATAGTTCGCACCATTCCTGTCATGGATGTCATGTCGAGCTACGCGTGAATGAAATACTTCCGTAGGCCATCGACTGAGGGCCTCGTCGTACTTGAAGCCAGCATCCTGCTGATCGCAAGCGCGGCGTCTGACCATCCAAAAAACACGGAGGTATCTCCCTTGAAAAAAACTCTCCTCACTCTTTCCATGATGGTAGCTGCGGCGGCGCCGCCGTTGGCCAACGCCGAGGCCATCAACTTCGTGACTACGCTCGGTGGGTTCAACACCCCGCCAGATGCATGCTCGTCGGGCGTGTTCCGTTGCGACGACAGCCTCCTGTTCACTTCGATGATTGGTGGCCAGCTCATCGCCGATGGCAGTCGCACGCACACCGTGCAGGGCAGTCTCGGCCTGGGAACATCGGGAACCGTGATTGCTGGCTCGCCATTCCTCGGTGGCATCAATCGCATCGAACTTACCAACACTAACGAGTCGATCACGCTCACGTTCGCGAACGTCGTAACGTTGGTCAGCGCGTCGTTCAACAACACAAACGAAGGTAACGACCCGTTCGACGGTACCAGCGAAATGCTGAACATCTCGAACGGCACGACGACGATCAACCCAGTCCTGATGTCCTCGATCGGCGTTGGCCTGACTGGCACGAGCTTCACGTTTTCACGCCGCGCCGGCGACGGCGCCGATTTCTACCTAGCCGGGATCGACGTTGCTCCAGTGCCAGAACCGTCGACCTGGGCCCTGTTGGGTCTCGGGCTGCTCGGCATGGGCTACATGGCAAGGCGTCGCACCAAGGCGTAGCCGGCCGCTGTTGAAGTTGCAGTGGAAACGGGCCCTCGTGGCCCGTTTTTCATTGGCGCGGCGCTACTTGCCCCACACCTCGTCAGCCACTTCGACGATCCGGCGCAGCTTCGCCCACTGCTCGTCCTCGGTGAGCGTGTTGCCCTCTTCGGTGGAAGCGAATCCGCACTGTCCTGACAACGCGAGCTGGTCCAGATCGACGTACTTCGCGGCTTGATCGATACGGCGCTTGAGCTCGTCTTTCGATTCGAGCGCACCGGTCTTGGTGGTCACCAGCCCGAGCACGACGACCTTCCCCTTGGGCACCATGCGCAGCGGTTCGAAGCCGCCGGCACGCTCGCTGTCGTACTCCATGAAGTAGCCATGCACATTGCAGCGGTTGAACAGCACCTCGGCCTCGGCGTCGTAGCCGCCCGCGCCCATGAACGTCGACTTGTAGTTGCCCCGGCACAGATGCATGGTGATGGTCATGTCGGCAGGAATATCGGACATGGCCGTGTTGATCAGGTCGGCATACAGCGGCCCGAGCTTCTCCGGATCATCACCGCGCGCGCGCATCTGCTCGCGATACTTCGGATCGCACAGCATCGCGATGAACACCTCGTCGAGCTGCAGGTAGCGGCAGCCCGCATCGGCGAAGCCGCGCACCGCCTTCCTGTACGCCTGGCCCAGGTCGTTCCAGAACGGCTCCATCGTCGGATAGGCCTGCTTGTCGATCGGCGCACGCGCGACGCGTCCGTATATTGCCGATGGCGACGGAATCGTGATCTTCGGTGTGCGCTTCGTGTGCGCCGCGACGAACTTGAAGTGATCGACCATCGCGTGCGGCCTGGCCATGCCGATCGTGCCGGTGATCTGCACGCCTTCGCTGCGCGTCGTGGTGCCGGCAAACGCCGCACCGCTTTGCATGACGTACTTCTCGACGCCATCGAGGCCCCACAGGAAGTCCATATGCCACCACGAGCGGCGGAACTCGCCGTCGGTGATCGCGTGCAGTCCCACTTCTTCCTGTTTGCGGATCACGCGTTCGATCTCGCGATCCTCGATCGCTTTCAAGGCGTCGGCGCCGATCTCGCCCTTGGCGAACTTCGCGCGCGCCTCGTGCAGGGCGGCTGGGCGCAGCAGACTGCCGACGTGGTCGGCGCGAAAAGGTGGCTTGGTGCGTTGCATCGGCTTCTCCGTGGTGATCGAACGTATGTGCCCAGCGTACCGCGCTCGCGATGGGAGCGCACCCCAGCGCCGTGCTCCCAGCATCGCTTTTCCAGGGCGGGCCTCAACCGACGCTCTTCGCGGCCTCCCGGAAGATGTCGTTCAGCTCGCGACGCGTCGCTTGGGGTCGGGGATAAAGGACGCTCAGGAATGCCGGTTCAACGCCGCGACGCTCGCTTCCCACTCGCGTC
Organism: uncultured beta proteobacterium; assembly: GCA_902825905.1. Lineage (GTDB taxonomy): Bacteria > Pseudomonadota > Gammaproteobacteria > Burkholderiales > SG8-39 > CADEDU01. The sequence continues at coordinate 2,178 of CADECO010000172.1, read as the reverse complement.
CATTGAACGGAACCACCGTCGGCTGCTCGGCCGCTATATCGTAGTTGTCGAGCACGCGCACATTGACGGTGTACAGATGTGGCGCCGCGCGCGGGCGCGTGAAAACGTGGACGCCACAGCGCTGACAGAAGTGATGCTTGGCCAGATGCGTGCCGAACGTGTACGTCCCCAAGGTTGAGTCGTCACTGAGCAGGCGGAAGTGCTCCGGTGCCACGCGATGATGCAGGATCCCTTTCTTGCGGCATACCGAGCAGTTGCATTCGGTAACCTGCGTGATCTGCGCGTCGATCTCGAAGCGGACAGTGCCGCAGTGGCAGCTTCCGGTGTAGTGCGGCATCGGGGTTGCTCCTGGCTTCGAACCGCTATCAGTGATCGACGTGTCGTGATCGGTCGCCGTTCACGAATGCCGACATCGATCAATCCTGTTTCCCAGCCGGATCGCTCGCCGGCAACGCGTCGTTGTAGTGCGATGCCATCTTCCACTGCGGGACTGGAAGTTCGCGACCGGGCGCGGGGACGTACGGGGAGGCCTCCACCTGCTGCATCCGGGGAATGTATCGAGGACAGTTGCGGAAGATGTGATGCGCCTTCACTCGCACGACCAGTTGCGCGCCGAAGAACTCGCTCAGCAGCGGATCCTCGGCACTCACTGAGGCCTGGCCGTTCACTCGCAGCCGCCGGGGCGCCTCGAAACTGATGAACAACAGCCCCACCGCGGGACTGGATCGGATGTTTCCCATGCTCTTGAACATGCCGTTGCCTTCGTAGCTGGGAAACACCAACGTCTGCTCGTCGATCAGCCGCACGAAGCCCGGGTCGCCGCCCTTGAACGAGCAGTCGGGGAAGCCCTCAGCATCGGTCGTAGCGAGAAAGAAGAAGCTCTGCGCGCCGATGAAAGCCCGATCGTCGTCGGTGAACCGTTCGCGCAGGTTGTGCTGGATCATGCGGTCGGCAAGGCGGCGCGTGTCGAACTGATCCTGCAGTTCGCGACTTTCGGCGTTGTAGAGATCGCGTGTCGTCATGGCTTGCCCTGCGCTTGTGTTCGATCCGCTACACCATCAACAGCACCAGCCCGATCGCCGCCGGCAGCGCCTGCACGAACAGGATGCGCTTGTTGGCCGTGGCCGCGCCGTACAGGCCCGCCACGAGCACGCACAGCAGAAAGAACACCTTGATCGCTTGGCCCGCATCGCCCAGCCATAGCCCCCAGAACAAGCCGGCTGCGAGGAATCCGTTGTACAGACCCTGGTTAGCGGCGAGCACCTTGGTCTGCGCGGCCAACGCCGGGGTCAAGCCGAACGCCTTCATGCCGCGCGGCTTGTCCCACAGGAACATTTCCAGGACCAGGATGTAGACGTGGATCAAGCCCACGAGGAACACGACGATATTGGCGGCAATGGTCACGGCGCTCTCCGGATCGAACGGACCCGCATGGTACCTGCCTGGGAAGCGCTACATGGCCGCGTGCGGACGGGCCTGTTTTTCTCTCGGCCGTTACGCCCTCACTTCTTCGCCAGAAATTCGCCGATGGTCTGATCGGTATGGAACACCGGCTTCTCGTAGTAGTGCGGCCCGTCGTAGATCTCGATCAGCACGCTGCGCTCGTGCGCGATCGTCGGTCCGTGCGGATGATCCTTCGGGTTCATGTAGAACGAGCCCTTCTTCAACCGCAAGCCCACGTCCACGTACTCGTAGTCGCCTTCCAGGCAGTACATGAACTGGTTCGACGCATGCGCATGCTTCACCGGTATGCGTGCGCCCTTCTGGTATTCCAGCAGCGCGATGCTCGCGCCGGTCTGGGCGTTCTTCCACAGGAAGTACTGGCGAAAACCGTAGTCGGGAAAATCGATCCACTGCCCGGGATCGAGTTTGTCGGTATCGATCAGCACTTCGAGCGTCTTGGCCAGTTCCACGTTCGCATTGCTTGCCGGATCGGATTGCGGTGATTTCATCGGGTCACTCCAGTGGCGGGCGGCCCGCGGCCACCCAGCGTTGATACTCGGCACGGCTCGCCTCGGTGGCCGGAAACAGTCCGAAGATCGATCGGCCGCGGCGCAATTGCGCGGCCACGAACGACTCGTACTCCACCGCCTCGATCGCCTCGGCGGCCACCTCGTCGGCCAGATGCCGCGGGATCGCCACTACGCCTTCGCCGTCGCCGACGATGATGTCGCCCGG
>CADECO010000171.1:7126-11663 GCA_902825905.1 uncultured beta proteobacterium | reverse complement strand
CAGACAGTGGGATTGATTGCCTCGTTCGCCACCTTGGTCTGCCCGGTGTCGGCATTCGCAGAGTCCACGCCGGCCGATCCAGCGCATGCGGTGCGGCACGAGTACATGTCGCACGGCGTGGTCCGAATGATCGATCGCCATGCCGGCCGGATGGTGCTGCGCCACGGACCGATCGAGAACCTCGGCGTCCCGCCGATGACCATGATCTTTCGCATCAAGGATCCCAAGCTGATCGAAGGGATTGAGTCGGGCGCCGCCGTTCGTTTCATGGCCGATCGGCTCGAAGGCTCGTTCACCATCACTCACATCGAGCGGCGTTGAAGTCGATGCCTTCCGATTCAAGGATCTCTGCGCTTCATTGATCATTACCAGGGGAGTCTGCATGTCTGCGTCTGCCACGAGTTTGTGTCTGAGTTCGCCTCTGCGCGCCGCCAGCGCCGACCCCGATCACGGGTTGGTTGAGCGCGCGCGTGGCGGCGATCAGCAGGCCTATCGTCGGTTGTTCGAACGACACGCACCGAAGGTGAGGCGGATCGTTACCCGCTATGTGCACGAAGCCGACGAGGCCGCCGACGTGGTGCAGGAGATTTTCGTCAGAGCCTTCCATGGACTGCGCGGATTCGATGGCCGGAGCCGCTTCTTCACCTGGCTATATCGGATCGCCGTCAATCAATCCATCGAGGGGCTGGGTCGGCTGCGGCAGTCGCGCCGCGTGGAATCGATCGACTGGGGTGACGACGCCGGCCGTTCCGCGCTGTTCGGTGCTGCGATCGATACGCCGGATGAGGTGCTCGCCGCGAAGCAAGTCGTCAGCACCGTGCTCCGAGCGGTCGGCGAATTGCCCGAGGAGTACAGAGAGGCGGTGCAACTGCGCGACTTCGACGGACTCAGCTACGTCGAGATCGGTGATCGTTTAGGCGTGCCGCTCGGGACCGTGCGGACGCGGATCTTCCGTGGACGTGAAGCGATTGCGCGAGCGCTCGATCCGGTGCGGCTGCATTGCACCAGCGGGCGATTCTGAAGCAGACCGGTACGACGGCAGGCCGGCGTCGCCGGCCTGCAACGGCCGGGCGATCAGTCTGCGATCAACACAGCCGCAAGCGCGGCGCCGATGCCGACCGGTACGCCGAAGCGCTCCCAGCGCGAGGCCTCGTTCCCGACCACGACTTGCACCGGCACGTGGGCGCGCTCGAGCAGCCTCGCGGTGACCGAGTTCTGCACCAGTCTGGTGAGCGAGTTCTTGCGTGCCGTGCCCACTACGATCCGGCTGCAGCCGTGCTGTTTGGCGAAATCGGCGATCGCTTCGGCATTCGACCCCAGCGCGACGTACGACTTGTATGGCACGTTCCAGCGGGCGAGCAGATCCTTGGCGCTCTTGCTGGCACGTTCGGCCTGTTCGGCGTGGAACGCCTCGCGATTCTTGCGCGACACGAACTGCGCAATGTGTTTGTTGAAGCGCGGCTGGACGTTCAGCAGTACCACTTCACGCTCGGGATTCCTGCGGTATTCCTCGGCCACTTCGCGTACCGCGGCCAGGGCGTTGTTCGAACCATCGACCGGAATCAGCACTTTCTCCATGGCGACACCTCCTGAGGACGAGACACTGGGATGAAACGAGCGACGAAACTCACGACGAACCTGTGCATGCGAGCGCAGAGCCGAGCGCATGCGACGGGATTGGTTGCGGAGCATGCCGGCCAACAGGATGGCGGCTACGACCGCGACGTACAGGGCGATGATCAGTACCGAGCTCGCCGGCAGGTGAGGCTTGAGCATCGGCTCGGCCAGCACCATCTTCACGCCGGTCCAGGCCAGCACGCCGCCACCCAGGTAGATGATCGACGGGAACCGCTCGGTCGCCTTGAGCAGGAACGAGCTGCCCCAGATGACGATCGGAATGCTGATCAGCAGGCCTAGCACCACCAGCAGATAGCTGCCGTGCGCCGCGCCTGCGACAGCGAGCACGTTGTCGATGCCCATCACGGCATCCGCCACGACGATGGTCTTCATCGCGCCCACGAAGCTGGCCGAGCCCGCCACCTTCGAGCTGTCGGTATGCTCCTCGTTGACGAGCAGCTTGTAGGCGATCCACAGCAGCGCCAGCCCGCCGGCGATCAGCAGGCCGGGGACCTTGAGCAGCCAGACCACGCCCAAGGTCATGATGCTGCGTACCAGCACCGCGCCGGCGGCACCCCAGACGATGGCGCGGCGCCGATGCTGCTCAGGCAGATTGCGTGCGGCGAGCGCGATGACGATGGCGTTATCGCCCGCCAGCACCAGGTCGATGACGATGATGGCGAGCAGCGCCGAGAAGAATTCCGGTGAGAACAGCTCCAATTCAGCCTCCGAGTCGGGTTGGGTGTCGCGACCCTGTGTGTCAACCCGCAAGGTGCACGCACGCGACGAAGCGGCCCCGCGGGCCACTCAGGTCTTGCTCGCGCGCCGACTCGGAACGCCGAAGGGGCCGGGGCTGGCACAGCAGCATGCTCGCCCGTATTGACGACCCCCCCGCATGGAGCTACTCCCCCACAGTGGGAGTCCGGAGATGCACTCCGGACCCTCACAGTGTGATGTTCCCGGCGTCGCCGGGGAAATGACGATTCACGATGAGCGTCGTGTGACGCGATGGATCAGGCCTTCGTTGATCGATGATCGATCGCGAATCCTGATGCTTGCGCGAACGCTGCAGGAAACGCTGCCCGCGATCATTACGATCCGTAATCGCCGGGTTCTGCATAATTGCGTCCGCGGGTGTGCAGGATTTCCACTCCATCCTGGTCGTCCGACGTACCCGAGCGCCGCAAACCCCGGCATCCCCATCGATCCAGTCCACCGAGAGAACGCCGTTGAAGATCGCCTATTTCATGAAGCAGGAAGCCGACATCGCCAAACTCGCGCCGGCCGATGTGCAGTGGTTCAAAGTCAGCGCGCGCGCCGATGGCAGCTACGACCCGGCCGACCTGAACAAGCTCGCCGACGTCGACGCGATCATGGTGTGGTCCGAGCCGATCACCCCGGCGGTGATCGCGGCGGCGCCGCAGCTGAAGATCGTGCAGCGCTTCGGCGCGGGCTTCGACGTGCTCGCCAGCGTGCTGGAACTGACCAAGGGGAAGAAGATCCCCTGCTGCAACGTCGAAGGCGTGAACAAGGTGTCGGTGGCCGAGCACGGGATGCTGCTGATGCTCGCGGTGGCCAAGCAGCTCAACGAGATGCAGGCGCACACGCGTGCGGCGCGCTGGCCGCGTGAGTTGCGGCCCGACATTGCGCAGTTCGAGCTCGACGGCAAGACGCTCGGTATCGTCGGGCTGGGCAACACCGGCATGGAACTGGCCAAGCGCGCGCGGGCGTTCGGCATGCGCATCGTCTACAACGATGTGCGCCGCATCGACCCGGTCGCGGTAGCCCGGGTGGAAGCGACCCACCTCGACAAGGACGAACTGTTCCGTACCGCCGACATCATCAGCATCAACACCGACCTGAATCCGAGTTCGCGCACGATGATCGACGCCCGATCGCTCGGTCTGATGAAGCCCGCTGCGGTGCTGATCTGCTGCGCGCGTGGCGGCATCATCGATGAGGCGGCGTTGCGCGATGCGCTCGACAACGGCCGGCTGGCCGGGGCCGGGCTCGATGTGTACTCGCCCGAGCCGATCCGCCCAGACAACGTCCTGCTGGGAGCGAAGAACATCGTGATGACGCCGCACACCGCCGGGGTGACGGCACAGTCGATCCAGCGTTCGTATGCCTGGGCGCACGAAAACGTACGGCGCGTGGTCGAGCGCGGCGAGGCGCCGCAATGGGTCGTGAACGGGATGCGGTACTAGTCAGTCAAGGGAGCCCAGGGCGCACCCCAGCGCGGCGAGCGCGCGTTCACACTGCGCAGCCGATTCGAACCGGATCGTCTTCATGCCGAACGCGGCTGCCGCATCGAGATTGACCTGCAGGTCGTCGATGAACACGGTCTCGGTGGCTTGCAGGCCGTGCTCGCGCAGCAGGTGGTCGTAGATCGCGGGCTCGGGCTTGATCAGATTGACCACGCACGAGAACACGCGGCCATCGAAGCGCGGCCAGAAATCGTAGGCGCGCTCCAGGAATTCGAGCGAGTGCTGGGCCATGTTCGAGAGGCAGTACAGGCCATGGCCGGATTGCTTTACGCGCGGCAGCAGTTCGTGCGTACCGGGCATCAGTTCGAGTGAAAGCGGCACTTGCCGGAAGAACTCGGCAAGCGATGTGTCGGGCAAGCCGGTGCGATCCGCGGCGCGAGCGATCGCCAGTGGCAAGGCGAGCGTGCCGCGATCCAGTTCGAGCCAATCATCGTGGGCGACAACCTGCTCGAACACGTGCTGGCGGATTGCAGGCGCGAAATGCCGCGCGATCAGCGCGTGCGGCTCCCACTTCACTACGACGCCGCCCAGATCGAAGACGATGTTCAACGCGGATCTCCCCGCGTGCGCTGCAGTGGCTCGACCCGTATGTATGCCGGGTACTGTGTGTATGCTCCCGCATCGGTTCGCGTCGACGGCCGGCTCAGTTCGTG
>CADECO010000171.1:0-7026 GCA_902825905.1 uncultured beta proteobacterium | reverse complement strand
CGCGTGGCGCAGCGGCTCGGGCAGCAGATCCTGGTCGAGAACCGCGCGGGTGCCACGGGTTTCATCGGTACCGAACTGGTCGCCAAGAGCGCGCCCGACGGCTACACGCTGCTCGCGGCTTTCGACGGCACGCTGGTGATCAGCCCGCACATCACGCAGAAGGTGCCATTCGATACGTTGCGCGACTTTCAACCGATCACCAAGCTTGGCGATGCGACGCTCATTCTCGTGGCTCATCCATCGGTCAAGGTCAACACGCTCGGCGAGCTGATCGCTCAGAAGGGCAGCATCGGCAATCTCGCCTACGGCACATCGGGGACCGGCAGCCCGAACCACGTGGCCGGTGAGATGCTCAGGCAGATGACCGGACTGGACCTGATCCACATTCCCTACAAAGGCGGCGGGCAGGCCATCGGTGACGTGGTCGGCGGCCAGATTCCGCTCGTGTATACCGCCGTGGCCACGGCTCAGCAGTTCGTCAAGAGCGGCAAGCTCAAAGCGCTGGGCGTGTCGAGCGCCGCGCGTACGCCGGCGTTGCCCGACGTGCCGACATTCATCGAAGCTGGACTGCCCGGCTTCGTCGTCGATTCGTGGATCGGCCTGCTCGCGCCCGCCAAGACTCCGCGGCCAATCGTCGACCGGTTGCGCGGCGAGATCCTGGCCGTTCTGGCTTTGCCCGAGGTGCGTGAGCGATACAGCGCGCTCGGCGTCACCCCGGTGGGCAGCACGCCGGAGGCGTTCAGCGCTCAGTTGCGCGCGGAACTGGCGCGTTGGGAACCGGTGGTCAAAAGGGCCGGTATCAAGGCCGACTGAAAGATTGCCGCCTTCGCGGGATGTCACGCGCTGCGGCGAAACGTCCGCGTAATCAGAGGATGACTCCATGAGAATGCTGCTCGTTGCGATTGGCGCGGTGCTGGCGTGGTCGGCTGCAGCGGTGGGTTGGGCGCAGAGTTACCCGGTCAAGCCGGTGCGTATCCTCATTCCGTTTCCGGCGGGCGGCAATACCGACGTACTGGGCCGGCTGATGGCGCAGAAGCTGTCGGACGTATTCCGCCAGCAGTTCTACGTGGAGAACAAGCCCGGTGCCGGGAGCGTGATTGGCGCCGAAGCCGCGGCGAAATCACCGGCAGACGGCTACACGATCTTCTTCGGCACCACAGGTTCGCTGGCCAGTCAGCCCGCGCTCAATCCGAAGCTGCCTTACGACCCGCTTCGCTCGTTCACGCCGATCAGCGCGCTGGCCGGTGCGCCGGTGGTGATCATGGTGGCGGGCACGGTACCGGTGAACACGTTGCGCGAATTCATCGACTACGCCAAGGCACGGCCGGGCAAACTCACCTTCGGGTCGGCGGGCATCGGCCACTTCCTGCATGTCTCGGGTGAGGCGTTCAACGTCGCGGCGGGCGTGCAGCTGTTTCACGTGCCGTACAAGGGAACGACGCAGATCCAGGCCGACATGTTCGGCGGCCGCCTCGACGTGATGATCGACACGATCGTCGCTTACACCGAGCACGTACGCAGCGGCAAGCTGAAGGCGCTCGCAGTGGGACACAAGACGCGTCTGAAGCGCATGCCCGAGATTCCGACCAGCGCCGAAGCGGGCCTGCCAGGCTATCTGTTCGCGTCGTACTTCGGCCTGCTGGCTCCTGCCGGCACACCAGCCGAAATCGTCGCGCGTCTGAACGCGGAAGTTGTGCGGATCCTCGGCACGCCTGAACTCGAAGAAGTGCTGGGGAAGATGGGGCTGGAGCCGCATCCGACCACGCCGGCCCAGTATGCGAAGCTCATCGCGGAGGACGGCGCGAACTGGAAGCAGCTGGTCAGTCAGATCGGCATCAAGCTCGAATGAGCGGGCGAGGCTAGTCGTATATGGCAGAGCTTTTCATCGTGCGCCACGCGCAAGCGGCATTCGGTACCGACGACTACGATCGCTTGACACCGCTTGGGCACCAGCAGGCACGTTGGCTCGGTGAGTATTTCGGTGAACGCGGGGTGGCGTTCGATCACGTGATCACCGGTACGCTGCGCCGGCATCGTGAAACGCTCGCCGGAATCGCCGCCGGCCTGGGACGTGCACCCGATGCGAGCGAACGGCCTGGGCTCGACGAGTACGACGCGGAAAAGCTGCTTGCCGCCTGGACCGCACGCGAGGGGCTACCTGCTCATCCGCCCGATCGCGACCGTCGCACGCACTTCCAGTGGTTGCGCGAGGCGCTGGGCGCATGGTCGGACGGCACGTTGCCGCTCGATGCGCATCGCAGCTTCGCGACCTTCGTCGACGATGCACGGCTGGCCCTGGCGGCGGCGCAGGCGAGCACGGCCGAGCGCGTGCTGATCGTGAGCTCGGGCGGACCGATCGCGGCGATGCTCGGCGCGGTGCTCGGCCTGGCGCCGCGCGCGATCATCAACGTCAATCTGCAGCTGCGCAACGCCGGGCTCTCCGAGCTGCGATTCAATGCGCGCGCGATGCATTGCGTGAGCTTCAACAACGTTCCCCATCTGGACCGTGCCGATCGGCGCGAATCGATCACCTACACGTGAAGCGCCGACGCGTGGAGTGCAAAGCGTGAATCAACGAGTCCTGGTCCTCTACGCACATCCGCTGCACGCCCGCTCGCAAGTCAATGCCGCACTGCGCGAGGCGATCCAGACCCTGCCCGGCGTGACGTTGCACGACCTGTACGAGAGCTATCCGGAATTCGTCGTCGACGTTGCCCGCGAGCAGGCGCTGCTGCTCGAACATGAGGTGGTGCTGCTGCAGTTTCCGCTGCAGTGGTACAGCGCACCGGCGATGATCAAGGAGTGGCTCGATGCGGTGCTGGAGGAAGGTTGGGCTTACGGGCAACGCGGCGACAAGCTGCGCGGCAAGGCGATGATGTGCGCGGTAAGCGCAGGGGGCGCCAGCGACGTGTACGGACCCGATGGCGTCAATCGCTACACCGTCGAGGAGTTGTTGCGTCCGTTCGAATTGACGGCGCGTCTGTGCGGCATGCGTTACCTGCGTCCGTTCGTCACGTTCGCCGCGCGCAGGCTCGACGATGCCGTCATCGCCGTGCGTGCACGCGAGTACGCCGACATGCTGGCGCAGATCGTGTCAGGCGAGCTGCCTGCGCCGTTCGATTCGCGCTCTCGCTGAGGCTGACCGATGCAAGGGTTCCTGGAACAAGCGTTGATCTATCTCGCGGCGGCCGTCATTGCGGTGCCGATTGCCAAGCGGCTCGGCCTGGGCGCGGTACTGGGGTTTCTTGTGGCCGGAATCGTCATCGGTCCGTGGGGCTTGCGGCTGATCGGCGAAGTCGAGACCGTGCTTCACTTCGCCGAGTTCGGTGTGGTCCTATTGTTATTTCTGGTCGGGCTGGAGCTCAATCCAGGCAAGCTGCTCGCCATGCGCGGGCCGATTTTCGGCGCGGGGTCGTTGCAGGTCGTTGGAACCGTCGTGGCAGTTGTGGCGGTGGGCGTGTCGATCGGCGTGCCGCTCACGACTGCACTCGTGGCGGGGATGGGCTTCGCCATGTCATCGACCGCGATCGCGCTGGCGAGCCTCGGTGAGCGCGGTCTGCTCAACACCGACGGAGGCCGGCTGTCGTTCGCGGTGCTGCTGTTTCAGGACCTCGCAGTGATCCCGCTGATGCTGGTGCTGGCGTTGCTGCAGCCGGGCGGCGGCGGCTCGATGGACAGCCTGGCGATCCTCAAAGCACTCGGGATCATCGCGCTGGTCATCGTGGGCGGGCGCTACCTGTTGCGTCCGGTGCTGCGTTACATCGCCGGCACTGGCATGCGCGAGATCTTCATCGCGTTCGCGCTGCTGCTGGTGATCGGCATTGCGCTCGCCATGCACGCAGTGGGTTTGTCGATGGCGCTGGGCACGTTTCTCGCCGGCGTGCTGCTGGCCGATTCCGAGTACCGGCACGAGCTGGAACTCGATATCGAGCCGTTCAAGGGCTTGCTGCTCGGCTTGTTTTTCATCGCCGTGGGCATGTCGGTCGACCTCGGTCTGTTCCTGCGCGCGCCGCTGCTGGTCATCGGCCTTGCGCTGGCTGTCGTGGCGCTCAAGATCGTCGTGCTGCTTGGGGTAGCGCGGGCATCCCGGGTGCGCGGTGCCGATGCCGGTGTGTTCGCCCTGTACCTGTCGCAGGTCGGCGAGTTTGCGTTCGTGCTGTTCGGCGCGGCGGCCGCGCAGAACGTGCTGCCGCGTGAATCGATCGACGTGCTCAACGCAGCGACCGCCGCTTCCATGCTGACGACGCCTTTGCTGGTGTTCGGATTCGAGCGCTGGATCGCGCCGCGACTGGGGGGCGAGCAGCCGCGTACCGCCGACACCATCGACGAGCACCATCCGGTGATCATCGCCGGCTTCGGTCGTTTCGGACAGGTCGTGACGCGGCTTCTGCACGGGCTGGGCATCAGCACCACGGTGGTCGATCACGACCCGAATCAGATCGAGCTGGTGCGACGGTTCGACTATCGCGCGTACTACGGCGACGCTACGCGCATCGATCTGCTCGAAGCCGCTGGTGCGGCACGAGCGAAGTTGCTGATCGTGGCTGTCGATGATCCGGATGCCGCGCGGCGAATCGTGACCTTGGCGAAGGAGCACTTCCCGACGCTCGCGGTCATCGCGCGGGCGCGCAGTCGCAGCGATGCGTTCGAGTTTCACGGACAGGGCGTGGCGTTCGTGCGCGAGACGTTCCGATCGTCGCTCGAGGCGGGTGAGCTGGCCTTGAAGCAGCTTGGCTTCGGCGCGTACGCGGCCCGCCGCGCGGCGGAGCAGTTCCGCAGGCACGACGAAGCGCTGCTCGCCCGGGCAGCGGCGCCTCGTGGCGACATCAAGAAATTGATCGCCGTAATGCAACAGGGGCGCGAAGACTTGAGCGTGGTCATGGCGAGCGAGACGTTGCGCGGCGACGCAACGAGCGACGAGGGCTGGCACGAGCAGGCCTACATGCATGCCCGCCGCATCGATGAAGGGAAGGGCGAGGGCGTGTAACGCAACGAGCTCGAGCTCACCGCTCCGCGATATCGAATCTCTGCAGATATCGCACCGATCACCCCGGGGCTCGCGGGTGGCACGAGTTTTCGGTACTCTGAGCCTCCCACCCCAAGACGAGGAGCCCATCGATGCGACCGGAGACCATTGCAGTCCACGGCGGTTATTCGCCCGAGGCGACCACCAAGGCCGTGGCGGTGCCGATCTACCAGACCACGTCGTACGCGTTCGACAACACCCAGCACGGCGCGGATCTGTTCGATCTGAAGGTGATGGGCAACATCTACACGCGCATCATGAATCCGACCAGCGACGTGCTCGAGAAGCGCGTGGCCGAGCTGGAAGGTGGCATCGGTGCGCTCGCGCTTGCTTCAGGCCAGGCGGCGATCACCTATTCCATCCTGACCATCGCCGAAGCGGGCGACAACATCGTTTCGACCACCACGCTCTATGGCGGCACGTACAACCTGTTCGCGCATACGTTTCCGCAGATGGGAATCCAGACGCGCTTTGCCGATCCGAAAGACCCTGCGGCGTTCGCCAAGCTGATCGACGGCAAGACCAAGGCGGTCTACTGCGAGACGATCGGCAATCCTCTTGGCAACGTCGTCGACATCGAAGCGCTGGCGAAAGTGGCGCATGCGGCCGGTGTCCCGCTGATCGTCGATAACACGGTTCCCACGCCCATCCTGTGGCGGCCGTTCGACTGGGGCGCCGATATCGTCATCCACAGCATGACCAAGTACATGGGCGGGCACGGCAATTCGATCGCCGGCATCTTGGTCGACTCGGGCAAGTTCCCCTGGGGCGAGCACAAGGCGCGGTTCCGCCGGTTGAACGAGCCCGATGTGTCGTACCACGGCGTGAACTACGTCGAGGCACTCGGCGCGGCTGCGTACATCGCCCGGGCGCGTGTGGTGCCCCTTCGCAATATGGGTGCGCCGATCTCGCCGTTCAACTCGTTCCTGATCCTGCAGGGTATCGAGACGATGCCGCTGCGGATGGAGCGCATCTGCGACAACGCTGTCGCGGTGGCGCAGCACCTGAAGAACCATCCGAAGGTGGAGTGGGTGCGTTATGCAGGTCTGGAATCGGATTCACAGCACGGGCTGGCGAAGAAGTATATGAAGGGCAAGGCCTCGGGCATTCTCAGCTTCGGCATCAAGGGCGGACGCGATGCGGGCGCGCGCTTCATCGACGCGCTCAATCTGTTCGTGCGGCTGGTAAATATCGGCGATGCAAAGTCGCTCGCATGCCATCCGGCCACCACCACGCATCGACAGCTGAACGACGCCGAACTGAAGTCGGCTGGCGTCACGGCTGACATGGTGCGGCTGTCGATCGGCATCGAGCACATCGACGATCTGCGTGCCGATCTCGATCAGGCCCTGAAGGCGGCGTAGCGCCCGGATGTGTGGCGGCGCGCGCCGCGCCGCCGTGGGGCGGCTTCGCGGTATTCAGTGAAACACCGCGAAGCACTTCGCCGAGTTGAAGATGTACGACTCGACCCAATCGACGATCTGCGCGCGCTGGCCCAGTTCACTCATCGCGCCGGCGAGCGTCACCCAATTGAGCAGTTCGTGCTGGCCGGCGTCTTCGACCTGCGCGCGCGTGATGTCGCGCCAGCGCGCGTGATCGCCGTTTCTGAGTTCGGCCAGCCGTGCGCGATCGCTTTCCAGATCGGGCTGCAGCCAGTGCGTCTTGCGCGTCAGGAAGGCGTGCGACCAGCTCGATGAGGCAATCAGCGCGACCCGCCACGACGAGGCGGCCAGCGCACGCGCGACCGCGCGACCCATGTCGAAGCACACCGCAGGCGAGGGCGCAGGTGGATCCTGGTCGGCCGCGGCATCCGACAACGGATTCATGCCGCCGTGCGTGCGGATCAGATCACCGCCGTAGCAGTTGACGTGGAACGGGATCACCGGCCACTCGAAGCCGCGCCGGTCGACATCCAGGAACATGAGCGTGTCGATGAACGCGTGCGCCAATCCGTGTTCGTAGCGCACCTTGTAGGCGTACGGTACCGCCACGCCCTGTTC
>CADECO010000170.1:0-11672 GCA_902825905.1 uncultured beta proteobacterium | reverse complement strand
GGCGCGCCGAATCTCGCCGAGATCCTGATGCAAACGAACGACATGCCCTGGCGCGCCAAGTCGCTCAAGGGCGTGCACGAGAAGATGCTGTGGCGCGACCCGAACACCGAGGCGACGATCGCGCTCATCAAGTTCGACAAGGGCACTGGCATTCCTTCGCCGCACAAGCACGCATCCAACCAGTTCATGATCTGCCTGTCGGGCAAGTACGAGTACACCGCGACCAATACGGTGCTCACGCCCGGCGCGTTCTATTGCAACCCCAAAGGCAATGTACACGGACCGACCAACGCGCACGAAGACACGGTGGTGGTCGAGATCTACGACGGCCCGCACTATCCGCAGAAGCCCGACTGGTACACCGACGAGCGCGATGCGCACTGATGCGCTGATCGAGCTTGTCGCGGCGGTGTTGCGGACGCTCGGCGCGAGTGCCGAGGACGCGATGCTCACCGCCCGCTCGATCGTCGCCGCCGACTGCGAAGGCGTCGCCTCGCATGGCGTGATGCTGGTGCCGATGTACGTCGACCGCATCCGTGCGGGCTCGGTGGTGCCGGGCGCGCACGCGTTGATCGCACACGATGGCGGCAGCGCAGTCACGCTCGATGCCGGTAACGGGTTGGGGCAGGTGAGTGCCGATCAGGCGGTGCGTCTGGCGATCGAGCGCGCGCGTGCGCACGGCATGGCGACGGTAGCGGTACGCAACGCGTTCCACTTCGGCACCGCTGGTTACTGGGCGCGCGCAATCGCGCAGGCTGGTCAGGTCGGCATCGTGCTCTCGAACACGCGGCCGCTTATGCCACCGCCGGGCGGAGCCGAACGCATCGTCGGCAACAACCCGATCGCGATCGCGGTGCCCTCGGCCGACGGGTTGCCGATCGTGACCGACATGGCAACGAGCGCCACCGCGATGGGCAAGATCCGCTTGGCCGAATCGGCAGGTCGGCCGATCCCCGAGGGCTGGGCGAGCGACGCGCAAGGTCAGCCCACGACCGATCCGGCTGCGGCCATCAAAGGCATGCTGTTGCCTGCCGCGGGGCCGAAGGGATTCGGCCTGTCGATGCTGATCGATTTGTTGTGCGGTGGACTGTCGGGCGGCGCGATCGGCGAAGAGGTGCAACCGCTCTATGGTGATCCAGCCAAGCCGTATGCCTGTGCGCATCTGTTCATCGCGATCGACCTGGCGCGCTTCGGCGTGGAGCAGGTGATGCCGGGCAGGGTGGGCAAACTCGCCGACAAGGTGCGGCATGCCAAACGCGCAGCCGGCACTGGGGTCTTGTACGCGCCCGGCGATCTGGAACGTTCGCGAGCGAGTGCTGCACGCGAGCAAGTGTCAGTGCCAGCGGATGTGCTCGACAAGTTATTGGCGTGTGCGCAAGGCGTCGGGCTCGATGCGAACGCGTGGCGCGCACGACTGAAGGTTGCGTAGTCGCATCGATTTCCGAAAATTCTATCGACAGGAGACCACCATGCCCAAGCAGCAACTCTCGACCACGCGGATCGGCCCACCCAACGGCCACTTCTCGCAGGCCACCGTCACCGAGGCGCGCGGCAAGCTCGTGTTCATCTCGGGCATGACTGCGCGTAACGCGCAAGGCGGCATCACCGGGGTCGGCGACATCGAGGCGCAGACGCGTCAGGTGTGCGAGAACATCAAGGCGGCCGTGGAGGAGGCGGGCGGCACCATGGACGACATCTGCCGGGTGGATGTGTACGTGCGCAACATCGAGCACTTCGATGTCATCCACAAGGTGCGGCGCGAATACTTCAAATCGCCGCCGCCTGCTTCCACCATGGTCGAGGTGACCAAGATGGTGAAGCCGGAGTACCTGATCGAGATCAACGCGATCGCGGTGGTGTGAGATGGCCGCGCCGCGTGTGCAGGGGTTGAACGGCGTGGGGCTCGAAGTCCCCGATCTGGCGGTCGCGCGCACGTTCTACGAGACGTTCGGACTTGAAGCGCGCGAAACCGGCGAGGCGCTCGCACTGCGCTCGCCGGGGCGCAACAACGACGAGATCGTGATCACGCGCGGCACCGTCAAGCGCATGAGTCATCTGTCGTTTCGCATCGAGCCGGGCACCGAGAGCGCGTTCGCTGACAAGCTGAAGGCCGCGGGCATGAAGGTCGGTGCCGGTCCGGCTGGCGTGCCGCGCGCCGGACTGTGGTTTCAGGACCCGTGGGGCACTTGGATCAATCTCGCGCCGCTGGCGGCGCAGGCGAGCACCGCAAAGACCCCGAGCGACACACCGCGCGTCGACGTGCATCGCTGGCGTGAACTGGAGAAAGATCCCAAGCCCGCGCGCATCGGCCACATGCTGATGTTCACGCCCGAGTTCGAGAAGGCGGAGAAGTTCTTCGAGGATGTACTGGGTCTGCGCACCAGCGATCGCGCGGCGGGCAAGGTCGCATTCATGGCTGCGGGCGACGGCGTGACCGATCACCACTGCTTCGGACTGATCCCGAGCACGCATCGGGGCTTTCAGCACGCGAGTTTTCAGGTGGGCGGCATCGACGATATCGGCTTCGCCACATTGCGCATGCGCAAGGCCGGCTACAAGGAAACGTTCGGCCCCGGTCGGCACGCGCTTGCCTCGAATCTGTTCTGCTACATCCGCGATCCGTGGGGCAGCTGGGTCGAGTACTACGCCGACATGGACAAGATCAGCCCGGCGTGGCAAACGCGCGACTGGAACGAACTGCCCTACGTCTGGGGCCCGGATTGGGCGCCGGAGTTCTGGGGCAAGGAGATGAATGGCAACTTCGAGCCGCGCGGGTAGGCGGCAGCCGGCGTGACTAGGTAGCCAGCATCTTCTTCAAAGCGGTCACCGCGCTGCCCGGCGTGGTGAGAATCGGCGATTTCGCTTTTGCGCGCACCGCATCAGCCGCGCGCGCCATCGAGAACTGACCGAGCACCACGGCATCGAGCGCGGGCATCGCGGCGATCGCTTCCACCAGCAGCCGATCGTGCTCTGCGAAGTTGCCGGCCTTCATCGCGGCGAACGCCTCGGGCACCACCTTTGTGGTCACCTCGATCGGCGCGCCGCCGCGTTCCTTGTGCATGGCATGCAGCTCGTCGAGCATCGGTGCCAGCGACGGCGGAAAGGTCACCACGAGCCCGATGCGCGTGCCGGCCGACAGCGCTTCGGCGAACGCAGCTTCGTTCGGCTTGAGCACCGGAATCTTCAGTCGCGCCTTGACCGCGTCGATCGCCGGGCCGAACGCCGAGCAGGTGAACAGAATCGCATCGGCCTTCTGGCCGGCGGGGCCGACGCCCGCGGCGTAGTCGCCCAGCGTGCAGAAGCGCTGGATCATCGCCGGCGAAACGCTGCCGCCTTCAGCGGCGAGGTCGGGCGCGAGCGACGACTCAAGCAGGTCGAAGCTCTTGCATTCGGGCCAAGCGGTGCCGAGTGCTTCGCGGATGGGGCTCATCGCCTCGACAATGGCGTGGATGAGCATGATGCGGGGCGGGTGAGGGGTGGTCATTGCTGGCCGTGGAGGGCGATGAAGGGCGGAAAGGGTTAGGGGTGAGTCGAAGCGGGCCGCACTCTAACAGCCTGTCGAAGTTCAGGCGTACATGAACGGAGCAGTTATAGTCTCGGCCCATTCATACGCTACGCCGAGGTTGCTCTTCGATGAAGACCTATCGCATCGCCATGATCCCCGGCGACGGGATCGGCAAGGAAGTCGTGCCCGCCGGACAGCAGGTGCTCGAAACGATGGCGGCCGCCAATCCGAATCTCAAGTTCGAGTTCGAACACTTCGACTGGGGCGGCGACTACTACCGCGCGCACGGCGTGATGATGCCGGCCGACGGCCTGGACAAGCTGCGCGACAAGCACGCGATCCTGTTCGGCTCGGCGGGTGATCCGCAGATTCCCGATCACATCACGCTGTGGGGCTTGCGACTCAAGATCTGCCAGGGGTTCGATCAGTACGCGAACGTGCGGCCCACACGGATCCTGCCCGGCATCGAGTCGCCGCTACGCCACTGCAAACCGGGCGATCTCGACTGGGTGATCGTGCGCGAGAATTCCGAAGGCGAATACGCGGGCCTCGGTGGGCGGGCGCACCAGGGACATCCGATCGAGGTGGCGAGCGACATGTCGATCATGACGCGCGCGGGCGTCGAACGCGTGCTGCGCTACGCATTCGGGCTGGCGCGCTCGCGTCCGCGCAAGCTGCTCACCGTGGTCACCAAGTCGAATGCGCAGCGCCATGCGATGGTGATGTGGGACGAGATCGCCCAGCAGATCGCCAGGGAATTTCCGGATGTGAGCTGGAACAAGGAGCTGGTCGATGCGATGACCGCGCGCATGGTCACGCGGCCCGGCTCGATCGATACGGTGGTCGCGACGAATTTGCACGCCGACATCCTGTCCGATCTGGCCGCTGCGCTCGCCGGCAGCCTGGGCATTGCGCCCACCGGCAACATCGACCCGGAGCGGCGCTATCCGTCGATGTTCGAGCCGATCCACGGTTCGGCGTTCGACATCATGGGCAAGGGTCTGGCCAATCCGGTGGGCACGTTCTGGTCGGTGGTGATGATGCTCGAGCACCTCGGCGAGAACGCAGCCGCGCGCACGCTGATGCAGGCGATCGAAGCGGTCACGGCGAACAAGGCCCTGCACACACGCGATCTGGGCGGCACCGCGATGACGGCGCAGGTGACGGCGGCGGTGTGCGAGCGGGTGCACGCCGCTTACCAAGCACGCACTGCGGCGTAGATTTCCCGAAGCACAGACCGAATTCGCCGTTGTTGGGGTGTGCGCGTCTACGCCCGAACCTGCGCCTTGCCGTTGTTGATGACGACGGCCTTCCGCGCCGGCACGCTCGCGCGGAACGACACGTTCTCGCCCGCCTGCCAGATCTCGGTGCGAATGGTCTCGCCCGGATACACCGGCGCGGAGAAGCGGCCGTGCATCTCCAGCAGCCGCGTGGGATCGTAGTCGCAGCAGGTCGCGAGGATCGCGTGGCCGGCCACGCCGAACGTGCAGCGTCCGTGCAGGATCGGCTTGTCATAGCCGCCGCGCTTCGCGAACGCCGGATCGGCATGCAGCGGGTTGTAGTCGCCCGACAGCCGATAGATCAGCGCTGCCTGCGGCAGCGTAGTCAGGTCACACACCTGGTGCGGCGGCGTCTCGGGTAGCGCGTGTATCGGCGGCACCGGCCCGGTCGGTCCGTTGAAGCCGCCGTCGGCGCGACAGAACGTGGTGGAGTTGAGCGTGCACAGCGGCGCCTCATTGCCCACCTCGCGCACGATCGTCTCGGTGTAGACGAGCGCGCCTTTGCCTTCACCCTTGTCGATCACGCCCGCCACCCGCACCTGGCTCCTCAGGTTCGCGTCCACCGGCAGCGGGCGATGGATGCGAAAGCCCTGCTCGCCGTGCACGACATGCGTGTTCGTAATGCGCGTGTCGCCGTACTGGCTGAGCGGGCCGGGATAGCCGAGCACGATCGCCATCGTCGGCAACACGTGCAGGTCTTCCTCGTAGACGAAGCGCAGTTGCTTCGCATCGAGCGGATCGCTGCCCAAACCGATGCCCAACGCATAGAGCATCACGTCGCGAGGCGTGATCGCCTGCTCGAGCGGCGGGATCGCGAGCTTCATCAGCGCGTCATGGTTGAGCGGCACGGTCAGGCTCCTGGATTGTTTGAGGCGTCGGCTCGCGGCGCGCGCGGCGGACGTTGATCGAAGCGACGCTCGAACACGTCCTCGGCGATGCGGTTCTTCATCATCTCGATCGAACCGCCGGCGATCATCCAGCCGCGCGTGCGTCGCATGCAGTACTCCACCAGATGTTCCTGGCTGTAGCCGGTGGCGCCCATGATCTGCACCGATTCGTGCGCCGCGTCGAAGCCGGCCTGATTGCAGGCGAGCTTCGCCAGCGAGGTTTCATAGGCCGAAGGCAGGCCATCGCGCGCGTTGGTGGCGGCGCGGTGCAACAGCAGACGCGCGCTGTCGAGCTTGAGCGCCATGTCGGCGAACTTCCATTGCAGGCCCTGGAACTCACACAGCTCGCGTCCGAACTGCTTGCGGATCTTGGCGTGTTCGCGCGCCTGGTTGAATGCGTATTGGCCCAAGGCGAGCGCGCGCGAGCTGTTTCCCAGCCGCTCGACGTTGAATCCGGCGATCTGCTTCTTGAACCCACCCGGTCCGAGCAGCACGTTCTCGGCGGGGATGCGGCAGTTCTCGAAGTAGAGCGGTGCCCAGCGCTCGCCGCTCATGAACTCCGAGGGGGGGCCGACGGTGAAGCCGGGCGTGCCGCGCTCGATGATCACCGAGCCGATGCCGTCCAGCCCCGGACCGTAGCGAAGATAGATGAGGAAGATCGACGCGTCGGGACTGTGCGTCGAGAACACCTTCGAGCCGTTGACCACGAAGTGTTTGCCGTCGGCCTTGGCGCTGGTGCGCAACTCGGTCACTGCCGAGCCGGCTTCGGGTTCCGACATGCCCAGGCAGATCGCCGAGCGGCCGGCGATCAGATCGGGCAGCCAGCGCGCCTTCTGTTCGGGGGAGGCGTACTCGACGAAAGTGCGGATCGGTCCGAAGTTGCCGGCCTGCACGACATCCGCGCTGCGTGGACACACCAGCGCAACCTGCTCGATGGCGAGCACTGCATCCATGAGCGATCCGCCCTGGCCGCCGTCGGCTTCGTCGAAGGTGATGCCGAGCAGGCCGGCGCCGGCCATCCATTGCGCGACGTCGAAGGGAAATCCCGGCTTGCGCGCGCGTGCCAATGCGCCTGCGGCGAGGTTCTGCTCGGCGAAACGGCGTACCTGGTCGACGAAGAGCTGCTGCTCCTCGCTCAATCGAAAATCCACGCGGATTCTCCCGGAAAGGATTGGTGATGGCGCCGGATTGGTAAATGCGCCGGCGGGCCGTATGCTAGCGGCTCTGCCGTGCGCGGGGCACAGCGCCTGCGCGGCATCGACACCCATCTCATGACCGCAGCCCAAGGCGACTATCTCGAACAGCTCGCGCAATTCGTGTTGCGCACACCGCTCGATGCGATTCCCGCGAGCGTGATCGCACGCACCAAGGCGATCGTGATCGACACGTTGCCGGTGATCGCCGCCGGCATGCGCTCGCCGAATCTGGTGTCGCTGTGCGAGCGGCAGCTGTTGAACGCGGCGCCCGGCGTTGCGTGGGTGATCGGTGCCGGACGCGTGACCAATCCGCTCGATGCGGCGATGTTGAACGGCATCGCCGGCGCGTGGTTCGATTACGACGAAGGCAACTTCCTCGCCAATGGTCATCCGGGTATCCAGGTGATTCCGGCGGCACTCGCCACGGCGCAGATGCATCACGCATCCGGTGCGGCGCTGCTGGGGGCGATTGCACTCGGCTACGAAGCGGTGGCACGCATCGGTGCGGCGACGAAGATGAAGCTGATCATCAATCCGCACGGTACCTACGGCGTGATCGGTGCGGCGCTTGCGGTCGCGCGGCTGAGCGGGCTCGATCCGGCGCAAGGGCGCGAGCTGGCAAGCCTTGCCGCGTCGTCGTGCATGGCGACCAACCGGCACACGATGCTCAACGGCGCAACAGTGCGCAATTTCTACGCCGGGCACAGCGGCTTCATGGGGCAGATGGCAGTGCGGCTGGTGCAATCGGGCTTCACCGGGCCGGCCGATGGCGTCAACACCACCTTCAGCCTGGTGTTGGGCGATGGCTTTGCGCCGGCCACGTGCGTCGAGCGCCTGGGGGAGCGGTGGCTGTTGACCGAGGGCTATCTGAAGCTCTATCCGACGGCGCGCTACGTGCACTCGGCCATCGACGCGTTCATCGACGCGCTGGCCAGGTATAGCGAAGAGGCGCTCGATCCTGCGCTGGTCGAGCGCATCGATGTGCGCGCCTATGAGCTGGCGGCGTTCCTGAAGAACAAGACGGTGACCAACTGGTTCGGCACGCGCTTCTCGATTCCGTTCGCGTTCGCCACGATTCTGGTCGGCAAGCGCAATGGGCTGGAAGCGTTCGGCGACGAAGCCGTGGCTGACCCCGAGGTGCAGGCCCTGGCGCAGCGCGTCGAGGTGTCAGCCGATGCGGCGCTCACTGCGCGGTATCCGCGCGAGCAGCCGGTCGCGGTGACGATCCGGCTGCGCGACGGTCGGGTGCTCGACGGGACGTGTCGCATCACCAGCGGCGAACCGGGCAATCCCTATCCGCCCGGGCTGGTCGAGGCCAAGTACGATGCATTGGCGCATCCCATCTGGGGTGAGCAACGTTCGCGCTGGTTGCGGCGCGCGATTTCGGAAATGGAGAACTGTCCCGATGTGGCGAAGCTGGTGGATTTCGCGCCCTGAGCGTGTGCGTGGCTGTGGCTTGGTGTTGAGCGGCGTGATTGCCGCGCTCGCGAGTGCGATGGCGACGGCGCAGACCTGGCCGAATCGTCCGGTGCGTTTCGTTGTCACGCAATCGGCAGGCGGCAGCATCGACATCGCTGCGCGCACGATCGGCCAGCGTCTGAGCGAGACGCTCGGCCAGCAGTTCCTCGTCGACAACCGCGCCGGCGCCAACGGCATGATCGGCGCCGAGCTTGCGGCCAAGGCAGCGCCCGATGGCTACACGTTTCTGATGAGTTCGCCTTCAGCGCTGGCGATCAATCAGCACCTGTATCAGAAGGTGCCCTACGACGTTGCGCGCGATTTCGTGGCCGTCACGCAGACGACTTCGATCGCTTTCCTGATGGTGGTGAACGCGAATTCACCGCACAAGACGGTGGCCGACGTAGTCAACGCGGCGAAGGCGAAGGCAGAGTCGATCCGCTACGGATCGGCCGGGCCGGGCAATCAGAGTCATCTCGCTCCCGAGATGCTGGCGCAGGCCGGGGGCGTGAAGTTTCTGCATGTGCCGTACAAGGGCGAAGCGCCGGCGACGGCCGATCTGCTCTCGGGGCAGATCGACATGATCATCGGCACCATGCCCGGTTTGCTGCCGCATGTGCGCAGCGGCAAGCTGCGCGCGCTGGCGGTGTGTCAGCCGCAGCGATCCGGTGCGGTGCCGGATGTGCCGACCATGGCCGAAGCGGGTTTTCCGGCGGTGCACGTGACGGGCTGGACGGCGATCGTGGCTCCCGCCGGCACGCCCGCCGAGGTCGTGTCGCGGCTGCGCGATGAAGTGGCGAAAGTGCTCGGCACTGGTGAAGTGCGCGAGTTCCTGGCCAAGCAAGGGGCCGAGCCGGTCGGCAGCACGCCGGCCGCGTTCGCGGCGTTCATCAAGTCGGAGTCATCGAAGTGGGGTGCCGCGGTCAAGGCCGCGGGCTTGAAACCGGAGTGAGGTGGACTGACGTGGAACGAAGCATGAACATCTGCATCGTCGGGATGGGCGCGATCGGTGGATTGATCGCCGCACGCCTGGTAGAAGCCGGGTTTGCATTGAACTGCCTCGCGCGCGGCGAGACGCTGCAGGCGCTGCGACAGCACGGCCTGCGAGTGCAGACCGACGGCAAGATGCGCGCCTTCCAGGTGAAGGCGAGCGACGACCCGCTGAAGCTGGGCAAGCAGGACATCATCATCGTCGCCGTGAAGGCACCGGCCCTGGCCGGACTCGCGCGGCAGCTCCGCACGCTCATGCATGGCGAGACGATCGTCGTGCCTGCCATGAACGGCGTGCCATGGTGGTTCTTCGAGGGCTTCGGCGGACTATGCGAGGGCTTGAAGCTGCGCACCATCGATCCGGAAGGGATGATCGCGGCAAGCATCCCCACTCGTCAGGTGCTCGGCTGCGTGGTGCATCTGTCGGCCACCGTGCCGGAGCCCGGCATCGTGCGGCCTGCCGCGGGTAATCGCGTGATCATCGGCCAGCCCGACGGCGGACTCTCGCCCGCGAGCGTCAAGGTGGCCGAGGCGTTCCGGCGTGCGAAGTTCGACCTCGAAGTGTGCGATCAGATCCAGCGCGAGATCTGGTTCAAGCTGTGGGGCAACATGACGATGAATCCGGTCTCGTCATTCACCGGCGCCACTTGCGATCGCATTCTCGACGATGAACTGGTGCGTGCGTTCCTGTCGCGATGCATGGCAGAAGCTGCCGCGATCGGCGCGCGCATCGGCATCCGCATCGAAGCCGACCCCGAAGAGCGTCACGCCGTGACGCGCAAGCTCGGCGCGTTCAAGACCTCGATGCTGCAGGACGTCGAAGCCGGCAAGACGATCGAGCTGGATGCGCTGGTCTCGGTGGTGCGCGAGATCGGTCAGCAGCTGAAGATGGAAACGCCCTGGATCGACACCATGCTCGGGCTCACGCGGCTGTTCGCACGCGGGCGAGGGTTGTATCCGGGGTGAGCGTGGGGAACGGTGATGCGCGCCGCTATTCGCCGGCGATGCGTAGGCGTTCCGGTGCGGTTGACACGACCGCGGCATCGGCCGCAGCAGTGATGCCCAGATGCGGCGCCTCGAGATGCTGATGTCCGAGTTGCGCGACGTCATTGCACCCGAGCAGCGCCAGCACGCGGTCGATCTCGTCGCGATAGAGCGTGATTGCACGCGCCGCAACGGCTTCGCCCGCCGCGGCTACACCGTAGAGCGGGCCGCGTCCGAGCAGCACGCAATGGGCGCCCAGTGCCAGCGCCTTTACGACGTCGCTGCCGCGCCGGAATCCGCCGTCGACGATCACCGTGATGCGATTGCCCACGGCATCGACCACCGCGGGTAGCGAATCGATCGGGGCGCGCGCGCTGTCGAGGTTGCGCCCGCCGTGGTTCGACACGATCACCGCATCGGCGCCGTTGTCGGCGGCGAGCCGTGCATCGTCGGGATGGCTCAGCCCTTTGATCATCAGCGGGCCGCTCCAGATTTTGCGCAGTTCGCGCACGTCGGCCCAGTTGAGCGACGAGTTCTTCGGTTGCGAGCGGCCCATCGGTTTGGCGGTGACGCTGCGCTGCAATTCCTGGGGGAAGTTCTCGTAGCGCGGCATGCCGGTCGTGGCCACGTAACGGGCGAGCACGCGGGCGATCCAGCCGGGATGTTGCAGCACGTCGAGCACGTTCTTGCGCGTGAACGTGAACGGGATGGTGAAACCGTTGCGCAGGTTGTACTCGCGATTGGCCGGCACCGCGGCATCGACGGTGAGAATGAGCGCCTCGAATCCGGCGGCCTTGGCACGATGCACAAGCTGATGCGACATCGCGCGCTCGGGCCACATGTAGAGCTGGAACCATAGCCGCGCGCCCGGTGCCTGTTCGGCCACGGTTTCCATCGCAGTGGTCGAGCCGGTGGCGAGCGTGAACGGAATGCCCGCGGCCGCGGCCGCTTTGGCGAGCGCAACTTCACCGTGGTACCACATCAGTCCGGCGGTGCCCGTGGGGGCGATCGCCACCGGCATCTTCGCCGCAGCGCCGAACAGGGTGATCGCCTGCGAGCGTTTTTCGACGTCGATCAGAACGCGTGGCCGAAGCTTGATGCGCTCGAATGCCTCGCGGTTGTTGCGCAGGGCCACCTCGTCTTCGGTGCCGCGATCGACGAATTCGAACAGGCCTTTGGGCAGCAGCTGCTGAGCGCGCTCGCGCAGATCCCAGATGTTGTAGGCGGTGGCAGGAGTGGTGGGCATATCTATCGTCAGTCGGCGCTGATCCCTGCTTCTTTCACCACCTTCGCCCACTTGGCGATCTCGGCGGCGATGAAGCTGCCGAACTGCGCCGGCGTCATGCTCACGGCTTCGGCGCCTTCGGTGCGG
>CADECO010000169.1:0-11690 GCA_902825905.1 uncultured beta proteobacterium | reverse complement strand
CGCAGACGCTGCCCGACACGCCGTTCCTGGTTGCCGCGGCCTGCGTGCTGGTCGGCGCGCAGCTGCTGCAGTCGGTGATGCTGGGTGGCTGGCTGTTGCTGCGCCAGCCCGAGGTGGTGCGCAACGTGCTGCGGGCATGGCGCGCGTCGCTGTTCGCCGGATTCATGGGCGCACTCGCCTCTGGTGCGTGGTTCACCGCATTCGCGATCCAGACAGTGGCGCACGTGCGTACGGTGGGCTTGATCGAGATCTTCTTTTCGCTGCTGGTCTCGCGCCGCTTCTTTCGCGAGAAGATCACGCTGCTCGAGCTGGCCGGCATGGCGCTGCTCGGTTTGAGCCTGGCGCTCGTATCGTTGCGTTGATCAGACACCGTTGCCGCTACACTGCCGCGCTTCGGCAAGTCGGCATCGCGGTTGCGCTATCGGTATCCGGCTCGACCGCCAATAAAACGGGAGGCGTACGCGTTGGTTCGAGTGCTGTCGGTCGTGCACGTGATGGGGATGATCGTCTTCATTTTCGGGCTGACCATCTTCGTTCCTTTGACCCTGTCCTTCGTCTTCGATGACGGTGCGCTGGTCGCGTACGACGAGTCGCTGGCGATCTGCCTGATCGGCGGCTTCGCGATGTGGTGGCTCACGCGCCGGCGCCAGCGCGAGCTCTCGCCCCGCGACGGCTTCCTGCTGGTGGCGCTGATCTGGATCCTGCTGCCGGCGATCGGCACGCTGCCGCTCTACCTGCAAATCCAGGGCTTGAGCTTTACCGATGCCTACTTCGAGGCGGTCTCAGGCCTGACTGCCACTGGCGCAACAGTGCTCTCGGGCCTGGACAAGCTGCCGCCTTCGATCAACTTCTGGCGCGTGCAACTGCATTGGTTGGGCGGACTGGGCATCATCGTGCTGGCGGTGGCGATCCTGCCGATGCTGGGCGTGGGCGGACGACAGATCTTCCGCGCCGAGACGCCGGGTCCGTTCAAGGACGCCAAACTCACTCCACGCATCACGCAGACCGCGAAGGCGTTCTGGCTCATCTATACCGCGCTCACTGCGGCGTGCGCGCTCGCCTATCACGTCGCCGTGCTCAAGTCGTTCGACGCCATCGTGCCCGCCATGAGCACGATCTCGCTCGGCGGGTTCTCGTCGCACGACCCGAGCATCGGCCACTACAACTCGCCGGCGATCGAGGTGGTGGGCATCGTGTTCATGCTGCTCTCGGGGATCAACTTCGCCACCCACTTCCTGATGATCACGCGTCGCAGCGTGCGTCCGCTGCTCGCCGACACCGAAGCGCACTGGTTCCTGGCGATCCTGGCGGCGAGCTGCGTCGGGATCGCGATCTATCTCTGGAGCAATGGCGTCTACGCGGAGTTCTGGACCGCACTGCGCTACGCCACCTTCAACACGATGTCGGTCGCCACCACCCTCGGCTTTGCGAGCACCGACTACGGCCAGTGGCCGATCTTCGCCGGGCTGTGGATGCTCTACCTGTGCGGCTTCGTTACCTGCGCCGGCTCCACCGGTGGCGGCATCAAGCTGGTCCGCATGCAGATCATGGTCAAGCAGATGACGCGCGAGACCACGCTGCTGCTGCATCCGCAGGCCAACGTTCCGCTCAAGCTGGCCGGACGGGTCGTGCCCAACCAGGTCGCGTTCGCGGTGCTGGCGTTCATGTCGTTCTACGGCGCGAGCATCGTCGTGTTGATGTTCGCGATGACGATGACGGGGCTCGACCTGCTCACCGCACTCTCGGCGGTGCTCGCCTGCGTCAACAACACCGGTCCGGGCCTGGGCATAGTCGGGCCGGCGAGCACATACGAGCCGTTGTCCGACGTGCAGACCTGGCTCTGCAGTATCGCGATGCTGCTCGGACGACTCGAACTGCTCACGCTGTTCGTGGTGCTCTCGCCGGGCTTTTGGCGCCGCTGAGCCAAGCACATGTGAAGCAGGTGAGGGCCCTTCGGCCGGCGTATTGGTTGTAGGCTACGCGCGGCTGAACATCCCGCAACGTATGCCTGCCGCTGCGCGCGCGCCGGCACGTCACAAAGGAGATCCACCTTGATCTACGAAATCCGGACTTATCAAGTCGCCGCCGGCAGCGTGCCGGAGGTCCAGAAGCGCTTCGCCGAAGGCTACGAGCATCGCAAGAAGCTCTCGGAGATCACCGCGTTCCTGTACACCGAACTCGGTCCGCTCAACGAGATCGTGCACATCTGGAAGTACCGCGATCTGGCCGAGCGCGATCGCATCCGCGCCGAGGCGGGCAAGACCGGCCACTGGCCGCCCAAGATCAGCGAGTTCATCCGCACCATGCGCTCGGAGATCGTCGTGCCGTTCACGTTCCTGCCGGAGCTGCCGCCCGGGCCGGTCGGACCGTACTTCGAACTGCGCTACTACACGCTGCGCGCCGGCAAGTTGCCCGATCTGCGCAGCGCCTGGGAGGCGCACATCGGCGAGCGTTTGAAGATGTCGCCGGTGGTGCTCGCCGGTCCGGTCGAGTTCGGGGTCGCCAACGCGTTCGTGCACATCTGGGCCTACAAGAGTCTCGATCAGCGCATGGCGATCCGCGCCGAGGCCGCCAAGAAGGGCGTGTGGCCGCCGCCCGGCAGTGGCGACCGGGTGTTCACGCAGGACTCGAAGATCCTGATGCCGGCGTCGTGGTCGCCGCTGCAATAGGAGCCATCGATGTCCGAGAAGGAGCTGAATGTCGGCCGCCAGCTGCGCCGCAAGCTGCTGGGAGATGCGTACGTCGATCGCATCGCCGCGACGACGTACAAAGACCCGCAGATGCAGAAGTTCATCGATCTCGCCAGCGAGACGGTGTTCGGCACGCTGTGGACCCGCGTCGGCGTCGACCTCAAGACGCGCACGCTCGTCACGGTGGTGGCCGATGCGTCGACCGGCCGCGAGCCCGAGCTGGCGATCCATCTGCGCATGGCGCGCCGGCAGGGCTGGTCGGAGGATGAGCTGATCGAGGTGCTGCTGCACCTGATGGGCTACGTCGGCGCGCCGCTGGTACGCGATGCGATGCTGGTGGCCACGAAGGTGTTCGCCGAGATGCGCGCGGAAGGGCCGCAAGCGCTCGAGTAAGCGTCAAGATGATTCGTGCCTGGTTGTTCACCTTCATGCAGCCGTACATGCGGCAGCATCCCGACCCGTTCGACCCGGCGATCGCGCAGGCGGCGATCCGCTGGCATATCGACGAGCTGTTTCCGCAAATCGAGGATGTCGGCTTCGAAGGGATCTTCTTCAGCGAGCATCATTTCCACGGCAATCTGAGCGCCTCGCCGCATCTGTATCTCGCCGCCACCGCGATGCGCACCAAGCGGGTGCGGCTCGGCGTGATGGGCAGCGTGCTGCCGCTGCACAACCCGTGGCGCGTCGCCGAGGAGATCGCCATCCTCGATCACCTCACCGGCGGGCGCCTGGAGATCGGCTATTCCAGCGGCACCGGGCCGCAGGAGCCGCTGATGGTGGGCTACACCGCCGAGGAGCTGCGGCCGCGCTTCGACGAATCGCTCGACATCATCGATGGCGCGCTGGCCGAACTCGAGCACAGTCACAAGGGCCGCTACTGGAACTTCGACCGGCTGTGCGTCACACCACGCCTGTTGCAGAAGGCTCCACCGAAATGGATGACGGTGGTCAGCGCCAACTCCGCGCGTATCGCCGCCACGCGCGGCTACAAGATCTGCACCGCGTTCATGTCGGCGAAAGACGCGGCCGGCGTGTGCGATGCGTATCGAGAGGCCGCGGCGGGTGCCGGCCGTGCGGGCACGCCCGACATGCTCGGTCTGCGCCGCCGCTGTCTGGTGTGGGATACCGATCGCGAGGCCGAGCAACTCGGCGCCGAGGTGCTGAAGGTCGGGCTGGAGCGCACCGGGCAGTTGTTCAAGCGCATGATCGATCACGGCGTGAATCCGCTGATCGGCGTGGCACATCTCGACAAGGCGATCATGGCGTCACGCCGCGCCGAGGCGGTGGATGCGCCGGCAGCCAAGTTCGTCGCCGAGCCCGACGAGTGGGTGGTCGGATCGCCCGAGACGGTGGCCGAAAAGATCATCGCGCAATGCCGCACCACCGGCGCGGGCCACTTCCTCGCCTACACGCTGGGCAGCATGGAACGCGACGAGATGTCGCACAGCACCGAGCTGTGGCGCAAGGTGATGCCGATCCTGGCGAAGGCCGAGGTCGCGGTGCGCGCCGGTTGAACCGGCCTAGGCCTGCGCCCACATGCGCAGCAGGTTGTGATAGCAGTTGGTGAGCTGGATGACCGGCGCCGATTCGCCTTGCGTGCCGCGCAATTCGAGAATCGCCATATCCATGTCGAAGAGCACGCGTCGCTGCGCGTCGTCGCGCACCATGCTTTCCATCCAGAAAAACGATGCGATCCGCGCGCCACGCGTAACCGGCTCAACCCGGTGCACGCTTGACGCGGGATAGAGCACCATGTCACCCGCCGGCAGCTTGACCGCGCGCGTGCCGTAGGTGTCCTCGATCACCAGCTCGCCGCCGTCGTAGTCCTCGGGCGCCGACAGGAACAGCGTCGCCGACAGATCGGTGCGCAAACGCATGCCGGTCGGCGGATGAGTGCGGATCGCGTTGTCGACGTGATTGCCGAACGCGTTGGTCGCGCCGCTGTAACGGTTGAATAGCGGCGGATAGATGTGTCGGGGCAGCGCCGCGGTGAAGAACAACGCGCTTCGCTCCAGCCCCGCCTGCACGATGGCGCGAGCTGCGCGGGCTGCCTCGCTCGTCTCGGGCAACTGCAGATTGTTCTTTACCGCCGCCGACTGGGTGCCCGCCGTGATGCGTCCGTCGGCCCAGTCGGCCTGCGCGATCAGATGCAGACACTGGCGCACCTGCTCGGCGTTCAGGACCGCGGGAATGTGGATCAGCATCACGGCACTCCGCGCATCACATGAAGCGATAGCCGACCGTCACCAGCACCGTGCGCAGCGGCCCCGGGATCACGTGTCCGCCGTTGTCGTACACCTCGCCGTAGTAGCGCTTGTTGAGCACGTTGATGACGTTCAGGCGCACGAAGTGGCGTTCGCGTTCGTAGGCGAGCAGCGCATCGAGGCGGTAGTAGTGCGGGGCCACGTTGGCCTGGATCGGCGCGGTGCTGCCGGTGCCGTACGCCAGCCGGTTGCCCTTGCCCTCGATGCCGCCGCCGACGCGCCAATGGTCGAGCAGACGGTAGGTGCTCCACAGGCTGTAGGTGTAGGGTGGGGCGTTGCGCGGTCGCATGCCCTGGGTGTTGGGATTGGCCGTCGGCGCGGCCTCGTCGATCTCGGCGCGCATGAACGCCACGCCACCGAATACCTCCCAGCGCGATGTGATGCGGCCAGCGGCTTCGAGCTCGATGCCGTCGGTGTGGCGCTTCTTCGATAGCAGCGTGGCGGTCTGCGCCGATTCGAAGTCGGTGTTGCGCTCCCAGGTCTTTTCGGCGCGGTAGAGCGCGGAGCGCAGCGACAGGTTGCCCCCGAACAGTTCCCACTTGGCGCCCAGTTCAGCGGTGCGGCTGCGCTCGGCCGGGTAGACGACCGACGCCGCGGTGAACTGGTACAGATCGGCAGTGGGGTTGAACGAATCGCTATAGGCGAAGTAGTAGGTCTGCAGATCGGTGGGCTGGAACATCACGCCGCCGCGATAGCTCCATTCGCCGTAATCGACATTCGCCCCGTTGCTGTACTCGGCGCTCAGTTGATCGCGGCGCACGCCGCCGAGCAGCTTCCAGCCGCGCACGATCTCGACGGTGTCCTGCGCGTAGATTCCGTAGGAGCGGCCATCGTAGGTGTTGATGCCGCTGCGGATCTGGTTGCCGTAGGTGGCAGGCAGTGCCGGTGAGCTGTTGGGGTTTCCCAACGTCGTCGTCCCCGCGACCGCCGCAGCCACGGTGTTGTAGTTCCAGCGGCCGGCGCGTTCCTTGAGCAACTCGAGGCCCACCAGTCCTTCGTGCTTCAGGCCCAGCGCCGTGAAGCGCGAGACCAGATCGGTCTGGCTGGTAATGGTGTGCTCCTCGCCGCCGCGCGCTTGGCGGTTGCGATTGATCACCGTCGCATCGCTGATCGAGGTGGTACCTGCCGCGAGCCGCGGCGCGACACCCCACAGATCGCGCTCGTAGTCCGCCATCCGCAGGACCGAGCGCAGTTCGGTGCCTGGCGCGATGCGGAACTTGTAGGTCGCGGTGGCCATCCGCGTCTCGTTCTCTTCGTAGTCCGAAGTGGTGCCGTAGAACCGGCTCGCGGGCACATCGACCGGACGCAGATTGAAATAGGGCACGCCGTAGTCGGTGACGTTGCGGGTGTGCAGGTACAGATAGCCGATCGAGAACTCGTGGCGCGTGCCGATGCCCCAGCTGTAGGTGGGCGCCACCCCCTCGCGCTTCGAGTGCACCCAGTCGCGCGTGCTGCCGGCATCGGTCTTCATCGCGTTCAGGCGCAGCGCCGCGTTCTCGCCCGTCACACGGTTCATGTCCAGCGTGGTGCGGAAGTAACTGTCGGTGCCCAGCGTGGCGGCCACGTCGCTGCGGTTGATCAGCAGCGGCTGCTTGCTTACCTGGTTGATCACGCCACCGGCTTGACCCTTGCCGAACAGCATCGCCGCCGAACCGCGCAGCACGTCGATCTGCTCGAGATAGAACGTTTCGCGGTTGTACTGCGCCACATCCCGGATGCCGTCGAGATAGGTATCGCCGAACGTGTAAAAGCCGCGCAGGTTGATGTTGTCGCCGATCCGGCCGCCTTCACCCGCATTGAACGTGAGCCCCGGCACGTAGCGCAGCGCCTCGCGCATCGTGCCGGCGGCCTGATCCTGCATCAGCGCATTGGGCACGATCGTGAGCGACTGCGGCAGATCCTTGGGCAGTTGATCGATCTTGCCCGCGCGCGTGGTGCCGCCTTGATAGCCGGTGTTGGCGCTTTCACGCTGGCCCTGCACGTTGACCGGCGGCAGCGCGGTCTCCGCCGCGGCAGGTGTGTTCTGGGCGCCGGCCTGCGCGAGTGCGCTGTTGGGCGTAAGCGCGATCGCCGTGAGCATCGCGCCGATCGGCATCAGATCGAACGCGAGGCGTCTCGGCGTAGCCGATGTGCCCGACGCTATCGATCGGCCAGACGCAACCGACGTTTCAAACGCTGCCGACGTTTCAGGTGCGGCCAACGCTCCGGAAATTGAGTGCTGTTCGCTGGCGTCAGACCGAGCCGCGCGCGATAGGCCGCGCCGGAGCGCGAGGACCAGCGGACACGGCCGCAGCAGACATTGACCCGAGACCGGGCGTGAGCGGGTAGACACCTTCTTTCTTCCTTTCGTCATGGTTCATGTTCTGAACTCGCTACCTGGCGAAAGGCTGGGTGGCTGGGGCCCATCGAGTGTCGGACCGGTCGATCAAGAACCTGCCCGGTTGCCGGAAATCATGCTTTGCCAATGATAATCATTCGCATTTAAATCGACAATAGCGCGATACGGCGAATCGACATTCGTTGTCAGAGCTGCGGTTGTCGCGGCGCTGGACTCAAGGCTGCGTGGGGCCGTCAGCGCACTCATTCGCGACGCGCGCGCTCTTGACGCAGTTCGATCAACAGAAGGGCTTCGGACCATCACGCTGTCGCGGCGAAGCCTTCCATCGCCGACGAGCGTGCGCCGATGTGCGCGTGCATGTCTCGCTCTCCCTGACGGAATCGCGCGCGCGACGAGTGGCCTCGACCGGCTGCGCGATCGACGCCACCATCGGAATGGAATGCGATGCGTGCGTACGACGTGCGCGTCGCGCGCCGATCGTGAATCTTCCTGACTGATGCGAGTGTGCTGAACATGAAGTGGGGCTCATCGATATTGAGCGTTGCCCTGTCGGGCTTGGTGCTGACTGGTTGCCTCAACGACAGTCAGGACTCATCCAACGCGGGCAGCGCGGGCGCGGCGAGTTCCGCCGCCAATTCCAGCGGGAACGCCGGCGCCAACCCGCCCGCATCGACGGGCCCTGATGTGCAGGCACCGACCGTCCCGTCCAACGTGATGACCACGGCAGTCTTGCCGACGCGGGTCGATCTGAGCTGGACGGCTTCCACCGACAACGTGGGCGTGACGGCCTATCGCGTGCTGCGCAACGGGACCCAGGTCGCCACTAGCACCGGTACGACCCACAGCGATACCGGGCTCACGCTCAACACGAGCTACACCTATACCGTGATCGCCGTGGATGCGGCCGGCAACGCATCGTCCCCGTCGGCGAGCTTGAATGTGCGCACGCCCGCGGTGGCCGATACGCAGGCGCCCAGCACGCCCAACGGCCTGGCCGCTACGGCCGCCGCGAGCCAGATCAGCCTTGTGTGGAGTGCCGCAACCGACAACACCGCTGTCACCGGCTATCGCGTCGAGCGCTGCCAGGGCGCGGCCTGCACCAATTTCGTGCAAGTCGCAACGCCTAACGCGACGGGCCACGTCGATTCCGGTCTCGCTGCGAGCACTACCTTTCGCTATCGCGTGCGTGCGGCGGATGCGGCGGGCAATCTGTCCAACTACTCGAACATCGCCGACGGCACGACGCCCGCTGGATCACCGCCATCTACCGTGGTGCCGACGTTGACCCGCACGACGTTCATGGCTGGGCTGAGCTCGCCGTGGGACATGGCCTTCATGCCGGACGGCACGATGTTCTTCACCGAGAAGTGCCGGGGACTGTCGGTGCGACTGCCCAACGGCACGGTCAACCGACTGCTCGGCATGGGCGGCACTTCAGGCTTCGCCAGCACCGCGGCCGACCTGTTCTGCGAGGGGCAGAGCGGCATGCACGGCGTGGCGCTCGATCCGGACTTCGCCAACAACCGCACCCTCTATGTTTTCTCTGCATCCAACCTGAGCAACAACCCCCGCACCAATCGCGTGTTGCGAATGAGCGTCAACGCCGCGTTGACGGCGGTGTCGGGGCGCACCGACATCATCTCCGACATCGCGTTCAAGCAAGTGGGTACTGCAGTCGGTGGCTCCGGTGCTCACAGCGGCGGGCGCATCGCCTTCGGCCCCGATGGTTTTCTCTACGTCACCACCGGCGACAATCACAACCCGTCGCTGCCGCAGGATCCGGTGCGGATCGGTGGCAAGGTCTTGCGCGTCGATCGCAACGGTGCCGCTGCGCCGGGCAACGGCGTGCCGGCCGGATTCGATCCGCGGATCTTCACCTACGGCCATCGCAACGTGCAGGGCATCACCTTCCGTCCGGGCACCGGCCAGCCCTTTAGCGCCGAGCATGGTCCGAATCACAGCGACGAGGTCACGGCGCTGGTGGCCGGACGCAACGCCGGGTGGGACCCTCAGAATCGCCCGGGGCTGAACTGCCCCGAAAACTACTGCGGCTACGCCGGCAACGCGACCACGATGCCGATGACCGATACGGCGCGCTTCCCCACGGCACTCCCGCCGGCGTGGACCAACTCCGGCAGCTCTCAAGGCATGGGCCCGGCAGCGTTCCTCAGCGGTGCCCAGTGGAAAGCTTGGGACGGCCGGCTCGCCGTGAGCATCATGGGCGGCAATCGCACCGACATCCTGACGCTGAACGCGGCGGGCGTCGCCACCGCGAATGCGAATTCGGGCTTGCCGAGCGCGCGCATGCGATCGCTTGTGCAAGGCCCCGACGGCAACCTGTACGTCGCGACCGACGCCGGGGAAATCTGGCGCGTGGTGCCGAACTGAGGCGTTGTCCGCGCCGCAACCCGCACCACCACGTGCTTTATCTCGTGCGGCCGGCGGCCTCCATCGTGTCGGGCTCACTCACGAAACCGATGCGAGTCACGCCGCGTCGTGCCGCGTCGGCCATCACGCGCGCGACGTGTTCGTAATGCGTGAGCCGATCGGCGCGCAGATGTAGTTCGGGTTGCGGCACGGTCGCAGCCACTGCCGCGAGACGTTCGATCAACTCGTCGCGCGTCACCGCATTGCCATTCCACAGCACTTCGCCGGAATCGCGGATCGCCAGTTGCACATTGTCGGGCTGCGTTACGTTCGGCGTGCTCGTCGCCTTGGGCAGATCGATCTTCACCGCGTGGGTGAGCAACGGCGCGGTGACGATGAAGATCACCAGCAGCACCAGCATCACGTCGATCAGCGGGATCATGTTGATTTCGGCGAGCGGCTGATTGGCGCTGCTGCGATGGAGGTCGGCCAAAGCCATGATCAGCGCGCCTGCATGACGATGCGGCCGAACACGTCGTGCGCGAATCGTTCGAGCGTGGCGATCGTCACCCGATTGCTGCGCACGAACGCGTTGTAGGCCAGCACAGCGGGAATCGCCACCGCAAGGCCGAGTGCGGTCATGATCAGCGCTTCACCCACCGGCCCGGCAACCTTGTCGAGCGTGCCCTGGCCCGACAGTCCGATGGCGAGCAGCGCGTGATAGATCCCCCACACCGTGCCGAACAGCCCCACGAAGGGCGCGGCCGAGCCGACCGAGGCGAGGATGGTCAGCCCCGATTCGAGCTGAGTCGTCGTGGCCGCGATCGAGCGGCCGAGTGCGCGCGTGACGAACTCGTTGGTCGCACCGGGATCCACCACCGTGCTGCCGCTCGCGCCGCGCACCTGCTCAACGGCGCTCGATGCGTCGCGGACCAGTTCGGCGAAAGGATCGCGTGGCTGCGATTCGCGCAGGCTGGACTGCACGCTGGGCAAATCCGATGCTGAGCGAAACGCCTGCACGAACCGGCGCGACTGCAAGTGACGCAGCGCAAGCCGCACGCTCTTGACGATGATCACCGTCCAGCTCGCGATCGACATGATCAGCAGCAGCGCCAGCACGGCGCGGCCGACCAGATCGGTCTGGCCGATGAAGTGGGCCACGCCAAGTGATTGCTGGAATGCCCCGAATGGTTCGGGTTTCAAGAGTTCCTGCACGTCAGCTCCCTTCACGCAGATTGAAATGGATCGGAATCAGCACCCACGCGGCGATCGTCTTCTCGCCCTGACGCGCCGGCACGAACTTCCAGCGCTTCACTGTCGCGATGGCCACGTCGTCGAGTCGGTCGAAGCCGCTGGTGCTGCGCAACTCCACGCGTTGCGCCAGACCCTGCGTATCGACGTACACGCGCAGTACCACCTTGCCCTGCTCGCCCATGCGCCGCGACAAGTTGGGATAGGGCGGTGCCGGGTTGGCGAGATAGCCGGCGTTGAACAGCGGCGGTTTGATCGGCTCCGGCGTGGACGGTGCCGGGAGCGCGGGCACAGGTGGGGATGGTGTTGGTGCAGCGAGCACGGGTTCTGCAGTGGGTTGCGGCGGAGTGGGGTGCTCCTGGGCGCGCACCGATTCCGACGGTGCAACGGGCGCTTCCGCGACCAGGTTGTGCATCGGCACCGATTCGGCGACGAGTTGTGGCGGCGGTGGCGGTGACGGCGCGACCTTGCGCACGACCGGCTTGAGCGGAACCGGCGCGACTGGTTTGGGCTCGGGCGACTTGATGACGGGTTGCGGCGGTTGCGGTGATGTCGGCGCCAGCAAC
Source organism: uncultured beta proteobacterium (assembly GCA_902825905.1). GTDB lineage: Bacteria > Pseudomonadota > Gammaproteobacteria > Burkholderiales > SG8-39 > CADEDU01. The sequence continues at coordinate 214 of CADECO010000169.1, read as the reverse complement.
ATCGCCTGAATCGGGTGCGGCGGCGTGGGTACGCGCAATGCGGGGCGAAGCGAGGCGAGCCAATGCAGAGCGAACGCGTGCGCGATCAGCACCACGACCAGTGCGGGCCAGATATCGATCGAATGCCAGCGGGAGCCGCGCATTGCCTGCTTGCCGTCCGAGTGCGCTCAGTGCAAACGGGCGGGTGTCGTGACGGTCGTCGCGCCGGGTGTGA
>CADECO010000168.1:0-11691 GCA_902825905.1 uncultured beta proteobacterium | reverse complement strand
CGAGCCAGGCACACCCGAATCGTTCGCCGCGTTCATCGCGAAGGAGATTCCGCGCGTGGCGAAGCTGATCGAGGTGTCGGGAATCAAGCTCGATTGAACACTGCGCAGCCCTGTCCAAACGAGAACGCGATGAATCACTCGACTACGCGAACGCGATGTGAGGCCGATTCCATGACCAATGCATCGCTCGAGGTTTGCATCCGCATCTACACGTTGGGGGAGTTCTCGATCCAGCGCGAGGGATGCCCGGTTCAGCGTCACCTCAAACCGTCGCGCCCGCTTACGCTGCTCAAGTGCCTGCTGTCATGCGGGCGTGCCGGCGGGTTGCGACATCGATTGGCCGATTGTCTGTGGCCGAACGTCGACGACGATGCGCAGGGCGCGCTCGAAATCAACGTGCACCGGCTGCGCAGCCTGCTCGGCCACCGCGACACGGTCATCCTGGTCAATGGCCTGGTGCGATTGAATCCCGACCGGGTGTGGGTCGACGCGATGGCCTTCGAAGATGCGGCTGCACGCCTTGACAGGCCACAGCCGGCGCTCGACGATGCACTCGCGGCGATGTTTCTCTATCGAGGCGGTTTTCTCGAACACGAGGAGGACCATCCGTGGATCCTGCACCAGCGCGCGCGCCTGCATGCCCGATTCGTGTCGATCGCCGAGCGCTCCGCTCGATCGCTGCATACGTGCGCTGACGCCGAGACCGCACTGGATCTCTATCGGATCGCCGTCAGTCGTGATCCACTGAACGAGGTGCTGAACCAGGGGTTGATCGACACGCTCGAGCGGATCGGCCGGCGCACTGAAGCGCGGCAGACATTCGATCGATTCACCGCGCTTACGCGCCGGTCGTTCGGCTGGGCGCCTTCGGAACGTATGCGCCAAGGCGTGGCACGCCCGATTGATGCAACATCCAGACTTCATGCGTGAGGGCCGTCATGACGACAGGCATATCCCGCCGCTCGATACTGCTCGCCGCCGGCGCCAGCCTCCTCGGCGCGGCATTCCCCGTGAGCGCGCAGCAGAGGGCTCGCGTCGGCTTCGTGAGCTGGTTTCGGCCGCACCAGGCACCGATGCAACTGGAACCGATGCGCGAGGCGCTGCGTGAGCTGGGCTGGGCCGAAGGGCGCAATCTGGAGCTCGACGCGCACTTCACGCAGGGCAACGAAGCACGCACGCGCGAGGTGCTGCGGTCGATGATCGAGCGCAAGGTCGACGTCATCGTGGTGCGGGCGACCAACGTCGCGCATCTGGTGAAGAACATGACCAAGACGGTGCCGGTCGTGATGCTCGTGTCCGATCCGCTGGCCACGGGGCTCGTGCGCAGTCTGGCGCGGCCGGAGGCCAATCTCACCGGCCTGTCGCTGCAAGGGCCAGACCTGGCCGGCAAGCGGCTGGAGTATCTGCGCATCCTCATGCCGAACGTGCGTACGGTCGGCTTCCTCGGCGCGGGTGATGATCCGAACGCCGCCTCGTTCGTGCGCGAGACGCAGGCGGCAGCGACGCAATTCGGCATTGATCTGCGTGTACACCTGCTGCCAGGCGTGCAGGCGTATGCCGAGAAGGATTTCGCGCAACTGGCCGAGCAGGGCGTGCAGGCGCTGTTCGTACAGCAGATCTTCACCGGACATCACGACCGGATCGTGCCGCTCGCGATGCGCCACCGCATGGCAGTCATCTCGAGCTATCCGGTCTTCGCCAAGGCGGGGGCGCTGCTCACGTTCGGGCCGGACGATGCCGCGATCACCCGACGGGCCGGCTATTTCGTCGATCGGCTGCTCAAAGGCGCACGGCCCGCGGATCTGCCGGTCGAGCAGCCCAATCGCTTCACGCTCGCGGTCAACTCGGCAACTGCCAGGACGCTGGGTCTGCAAGTACCGTCAAGCTTTCAGGTCCTGGCGGACGTCGTGTACGAATAAGCGCCGATTAATGACACGAGCTGTTTCCCGCCGGACTTTCGTGCTCACCCTGAGCGCATCCCTGTTCGGGCACGGTGCTATCGCGCACGCACAACAGCGTTCCACTCGCGTTCGTGTCGGATTCATCACGTGGCATGGACCGTCCGAGAGTGCTCAGGTCGATCCGTTGCGCGACGGCCTGGGTGAGTTGGGCTGGGTCGACGGGCGCAATCTCGAACTGGAAGCGCACTTCGCAGGCGGGAGCGAAGAACGCGCGCGACAGGCATTGCGTTCGATGATCGAGCGCAAGTTCGACGTGCTGGTCGTGCGCGCGACCAACGTCGCACACTTCGCGAAGGAGGCAACCTCGACGATTCCGATCGTCATGCTGGTTTCCGACCCGCTCGCCAGCGGCCTGGTGCGCAGCCTGGCACGGCCGGAGGCGAACCTGACCGGCTTGTCGCTCCAGGGCCCCGATCTGGCCGGCAAGCGGCTGGAGCATCTGCACAGCATCATGCCGAATCTGCGGACCGTCGCGTTCTTGGGTGATTCGACGGACAAGAACGTCGAGAACTTCGTGCGCGAGACTAAAGCCGCCGCCGACCAGATTGGCGTGGCCCTGCGAGTGCATCTGGTGCCCGGCATCGGCGCGTTCTCCGAGCAAGACTTCACCCATCTCGCCTCGCAGGGCGTGCAGGCGGTGCTGGTGCAGACCATCTTCACCGGGAATCGCGATCGCATGGTGGCGTACGCCGTGCGCCACAAGCTGCCGCTGATTTCCGACCAGCCCGCGTTCGCCAAAGCTGGCGCGCTGCTGACCCTGGGTCCCGACCCGGTGGCGATCACGCGACGCGCGAGCTATTTCGTCGACCGATTGCTCAAGGGCACGCATCCCGGCAAGTTGCCGGTCGAGCAACCAACGCGTTTCACGCTAGCGCTGAACCTCGCTACGGCGAAGGCGCTCGGGCTGCGCGTACCGGCCAGCCTCACGAGCCTGGCCGACATCGTGTACGAATAAGCGCCGCAGATGCGAGTGCTCGGCCGCGGGTCGATCTTCTGGAAGTACGTCGCCGTATTCGCCTTGGCGATCGGCGTGTCGCTGCTCGTCGATCGAGTGGTCGAATCGTGGTTCACCTATCAGGACCATCGAAGCGCGCTCATCCGCGTGCAATCGCAGCAGGCGGTTGCTGCGGCCGACAAGATCTCCCAGTTCGTGCGCGAGATCGAAGGGCAGCTTGCCTGGATGACCCATCTGTCGTGGGCGGCCACGACGATCGAGCAGCGCCAGATCGACGGCTGGCGGCTGTTGCGTCAGGCACCAGCGATCACGACCCTCACGATGATCGACATGCTGGGCAAGGAGCGCCTGCGCGTATCGCGCCAGGCGATGGATCGCATCGGCAGCAATGTCGATCACTCCACTGAAATCGCATTCAAGACGGCGTTGAACGAAAAGGTCTACCGCGGTCCGGTTTATTTCGCGCGCGAGTCCGAGCCGTTCATGAATCTTGCCGTTGCCGGCGCACGGCGCGAGGCGGGCGTTGCGGTGGGGGAGGTGAATCTCAAGCACATCTGGGATGTGGTCAATCAGATCCAGGTCGGACGCGCCGGCAATGCGTATGTCGTCGATGCGAACGGGCGCCTGATCGCGCATCCGGATATCAGCCTGGTCCTGCGCAACACTGATTTTTCGCAGCTCGCGCAAGTGCAGGCGGCACGCGCACGCAGCGCTGGAGCAGGCGGCGATCGGGTCGAGACAGCCCTCGATGGAAATGGCCGGCGCGTGCTCGCCGCGCACGCCGTCGCCGCACCGCTCGACTGGTACGTGTTCGTGGAATTGCCCGAGGACGAGGCCAACGAGCCGCTCTACGCCGCCATCACACGATCGGTCATCGTCGTAGTCGGTGGTTTCATCCTGGCGCTGCTGGCCGCGCTCTTTCTGGCGCGACGGATGATCACCCCGATCCAGACGCTGACCACCGGTGCCACGCGGATCGGATCGGGCGCGTTCGATCATCGCATCGCGATCACGACGGGCGATGAGTTGGAAACGCTCGGCGCGCGCTTCAACGAGATGGCAGCGCATCTCCAAAGTTCGTACGCGACCTTAGAGCGCAAGGTGGAGGAGCGCACGCGCGAGTTGGAAGCGGCGAATCTTTCGAAGTCGCGCTTCCTTGCTGCGGCCAGCCATGACCTTCGACAGCCGTTGCATGCGCTCAACCTGCTGATCGGGCAACTGCGCAGCGAGGCCGATCCAGCTGAACGCGCACGAGTGGCAGCGCGCATCGAACGCGCGCTGGACAACATGAACGAGTTGTTCGATGACCTGCTCGACATCTCCAAGCTGGACGCCGGCGTCATTGCCCCGCAGCTCGCGGCATTTCCGGTGCAACGGCTGCTCGAGCAGGTCGAAACCACATTCGCCGCCGCCGCTACCGAGAAAGACCTGAGCTTGCGCGTCGTGCCAAGCCGCCTATGGGTGCGCAGCGATCCGGCGCTGCTCGAGCGCGTGGCGTTCAATCTCGTGGCGAACGCAATCCGCTATACCCGAAGCGGCGGGGTCGTCGTCGGCGTGCGCCGCGAGGCAGAGCATGCGCGGATCGAAGTGGTGGACAGCGGCATCGGCGTGCCCGCCGATAAACAAGCCCGGATCTTCAGCGAGTTCTATCGCATCGCGCCGGCCGACACTTCACGCAGCGACGGCCTCGGCCTCGGTCTGGCGATCGTGGAGCGGCTGTGCGCGCTGCTCGGCCATCAGGTCACGCTCCGATCCACGGTGAACGTCGGCTCGCGATTCATGGTCACCGTGCCGCGTACAGCAGCGGTGTCGGCCGCCCCGCAGGCCGAGCCGCCGGCGATGGCGCTCGTCGATTCTTTGCGCGGCAAGCGCGTGATGGTCATCGACAACGACGCGCTGGTACTGGAGAGCACGGCGGGCATCCTGCGATCGTGGGGTTGTGAAGTGGTGAGTGCATCGTCGGGCGTCGAAGCATGCGCGCGGCTCGAGGACGCGCAACTCGATCTGGTGATCGCCGATTTCCATCTGGCCAACGGCGAAAACGGCATCGATGCGATCGCGCTGCTGCGCCGCCGCCTTGCCCACGACACGCCGGCGTTTCTCGTTTCAGGCGATATCGGCGGTGCGCCGCGGCGCGCGGCGCAAGCAGCCGGCCTCTATCTGCTCGACAAACCGCTGAGCGCGCTCAAGCTGCGCGCCATGGCCATGCGCATGATGAGCGCGCCACTCATGGCAGCTCCGGCAGCTTCCAGCCGAGCTTTGTCACCCTGAGCACGGCTTCGGTACGACTGCTCACCGCCAGAGCCTTGAGAATCGCCGAGACGTGATTCTTCACCGTGGGTTCGGCCAGATTCAGCGCGCGGCAGATGAGCTTGTTGTTCCTGCCGAGCATCATGAGCGCCAGCACTTCGAGCTGTCGCTCGGTGATGCCAAGTGATGCCGGAGTGGGCGGCGGTACGACCGCGTCGGCGTGCACGTTCGGGGTTGCTTCAACCCGGACGATCGTCAGCGCGACGGGCGGAACGTACACGCCACCTGCGAGGATCAGCTTGAGCGCACCGAGCAGCACCTCGCGCGTTTCGGACTTGGGAATGAAACCGACCGCGCCCAGCGACAGCGCGCGCATGATGGTGGGCTGATCCTTGTTGCCAGAAAGCATGACCACCGACGTCGCCGGATAGCGCTGACGCAACTCAGCGAGCACGTCAAGACCATCGCCGTCGGGCAGTTGCACATCGAGCAGGATCAGATCGATATCCCCGTGCGTGGCGGCGAGCGCCAACGCCTCGGCAGCGGTGCCGGCCGTGATGATCGTCGCATCCGGGCTGACTTCGCGCACGACCGCCTTCATGGCGTCGCGGATCAGCGTGTGGTCATCGACGACGACAAACTTCACCGGCTCACTCCGGCTGAATGCCGATGTCGCGAATCAACTTCGCAAAGCGCGGAATGTCGCGGCTCACGGTGGCCATCAACTCCTCGGGCGATCCGCCGTGCGGCTCGAGCCCCGCACCGTTCAATCGGTCGGCCACCTCTTTTGCGGTCACTGCCTGTTTGGTTTCTGTATTCAGGCGCGCGACGATGGCCGCGGGTGTACCGGCCGGCAGCGCGAACGCGAAGTAGGTGGGCGCGAGCACGTCCTCGGAGACACCAGCTTCGGCGAGCGTGGGCACATCAGGCAACAGCGGCGAGCGCTTCGGTGCGCCGATCGCGATCGCGCGCATGCGCCCGTCTTTGACGAAGCCGAGCACCGCGGCCGGCGAGGCGATGGTGATGCCGGCTTCACCTGCGACGACTGCCTGCACCGCGGGGCCAGCACCCTTGTACGGCACATGCGTGAGATCGATACCGAGCCGCGCCTTCAACGCTTCGATGTTCAGATGCGCCATGCTGGCGATGCCGAAACTCGCATAGTTGAGGGCGCCCGGTTTGGCCTTGGCCAGCGCCACGAATTCGTTCAGCGATCGCGCGTTCAACCGTGGATCGACGCCGAGTACGTAAGGCGCCATGGTGACGATGCCGACGTATGCGAAGTCCTTGAGCGGATCGTAGGGAATCTTCCGGTACAGGCTGGGGTTGATCCCCAGCGCGCCGCGATCGGTGAGCAGCATCGTGTACCCGTCGGGCGCAGCCTTCGCCACTGCGTCGGCACCGACCAGTCCGTTGGCGCCGGGCCGATTCTCCACCACGACCGGCTGGCCGATCGATTCACCGATCTTCTGGGCAACGGTGCGCGCGGTTAGATCAGCGCCGCCACCTGGCGTGAACGAAACGATCAGCCGGATCGGGCGGGAGGGGTAGGAGGCGTCGGGTTTTACCGCCTGGGCGAATGATGTGGAGGCATGCGCGGCCGCAGTAGTTGCAAGCACAACCGGCAGGATCAGACGGAGAGCGATGAACATCATGAGCCAGTCGATTCTCGGAGGAAGAACTCGTGGAAACGTCGGATATGCCTGCCTTACGATCGCATCGATCCGTAGTCAGTGCAAGCCGATGGATTGCGCGATGATCGTGAACTAGTGCCCGTGGTGTCGTTGGCGGCATTTCGGTTCTGTGTCACACGTCCAGCCTCTGATACGACCGCCGCGATACCAGATGGAAGCCTCCCGGGATCCGCACACCGAAACGCTGGCGACGCGCCTCGCCACCCTCGCCGAGCGGTTGGCGACCCATCCCGCACTGCTGGCACCTGATCGCACGCCGTTCACGTTCGGCGATTTGTACGAGCAGGCCAATGAGGTCAAGGCCGCGCTTGCACGTTGGGGAATCAGACCGGGAGACATCGTCGCGGGATTCATCGAGGCCCGACCCGCGATGGCCGCAGCCGCGGCAACGCTGCCCACAGGGTGCTCCTTCGCCCCGCTCGCCGCGTCAATGAGCGAGGCATCGCTGCGCGAAACGATCGGGCGGCTGCGACCCAAAGCAGTTGTGGTCTCGGGGGCATCGAGCGCCGCGCTAGCGGCGCTGGCGCGGTCCTTGAACATCACGGTCCTCGAGGCCGACGTCGATCCAGAAAGCGCCGGTCGCTTCGGCCTGCGGCTGGCTCACGAAAGCCCTTCACTGGGCGCGATGGCGCCGAGCTGCGCCGAGAGCATTGCTGACATCGTGGTGAGTTCGGGCACGACCGGACGCCAGAAGCTCATTCCGACCGAGCAGAGCCATCTGGTGCGCTATTCGGACGTGGGTGCGCACTGGCTGCAGTTCTCTCCTGCAGACGTGGGCTGCCACGCCGGACAGATCCATCTCGCCAGCGGTCTGCACAATTCACTGCTCAATCCACTGCTTGCCGGCATGTCGATGGTGGTGCTGCCCGAGAGCGACGTGGAGGCGATCTTTGACGCGATCGCCACCTTCGACCTTTCGGTGATCAACGCCGGCTTCACCATGTTCCGGCAGATCCTGCAGCAAGCGCCCGATCACGCGTCCTTGCTTCGCAGCACCCGCGTGCGGCTTCTTCGTTCGGGTCTGGGACGTTTGGATGTTGCGGAGATCGATCGACTGGAGCAGGCCTTTTCCGCACCACTGTTGGTCGGCTATTCGAGCTCCGAGACGCACGCCATCACGCATGATCCACTACCGCCGCGGCGTCGCAAGCCCGGTGCGGTCGGGACGGCGATCGATCATCCGTACGCCAACAAGGTCTGCGTCCTGGCCGAGGACGGGACGATTGCAGCGACCGGCTCCGGCGAGCTGGTGGTGGGCGGTCCGCTGGTATTCAGCGGCTATCTCGACGATCCGGCGCTCAACGCGCACAGCCTGCGCGACGGGTGGTTTCGTACCGGCGATTTCGGTTCGATCGACGACGAGGGCTACGTCCACCTGCTTGGGCGGGTGTCCGAAATCATCAATCGCGGTGGTGAAAAGATCTCGCCGACCGAGATCGACTTCGCGTTGCAGAGCCATGCATCGATCAAGGAGGCGGCGGCATTCGGCGTACCGCATCCCACGCTTGGTCATGAGGTGGTCGCGGCTGTCGTGCCCGCAGCGGGCGCTCGTCTCGATATCCCCGTCATTCTCGACAACATGCGTTCGCGTCTTGGCCTGCGACGCGCACCTCGACGTCTCTATGTGGTTGGTGCCTTGCCACGAACGAGCAACGGCAAGATCCGGCGCTCGACGCTGATCGAGCTGACGGGCGCAACAGCACACGCCGCGCAGCAGGATGACCAGGATGGCGCGCGAGCCGTCGACGCGTTCGTCTCACCGGCGGAATCCGCTCTCCTCGGACTGTGGCTTTCGGTCCTGGAAGTGGATCGCGTCGAGCGCAACGACGACTTCTTCCTCGCGGGAGGCGACTCGCTGCGAGGAAGCCGGCTGATTGCCTACGTACGGACGGTGTTCGAAGTGGAACTCACCCACGAAGATCTGTTCAACCGGGCATCCACGATCGCTTCGATGGCCGAGTTGATTGCAGCGCGGCGTTCGGGGATCGACAGCCAGACCGTAGCTTGACCGGCGTCGATCCCGACAGGCGTTGCTCGATGGCGGGCTAGTTCAGATCTTCGTGATCTCGATGTCGCGCAGCACTTCGTCTTCCGCACGCGCGATCTCGTTCTCCAGCAGCGAACCGCAACCGGGGCAGTAGTACTGGCGGAACACCGGCTGATCGTCGATGAAGCGCTTGTAGTCGCCCACGTGCGGATTGGACGCCTGGATCGGATTGTCGGCGCGCACCGCCATGTCCTTGTAGTTCTCGCGCACCGGACCGAGATCGGCCGCGCACTTGGCGCAGCAGGTGTGCAGGCCGCCGTTGACCTTGCGCACGGCCAGGTTGTCGGTGATCTGCGCGACCAGCTTGCCGTCCAGGATCTTCACCGAGCCGTCTTTGCGGCGCCGTGCTTCGCGCCGTTCGGTGCGCAGTCGTCGCGTCGCGTCGGCGTCGAGCTTGTCGTTCACCACCACCACGCCGTAGATCTCGCGTGCGGCTTGTGGCGACACCGCGCGATTCTCGATGACGTCTTTGGCGACGCGCTCCATGTCTCGTTCGATCGGATCGCCGAAGCCGCCGGCTGCGGTCCAGATCACCGAGTACACGTCGGCGGGGTTCTGCGTGAAGTTCTCCTGCCGCAACTGCAGTTCCTCGGAACGACCGTTGACTTCGCTGATGTCGCCGATGAGATCACGTTTGGCGATGCGATCCATGATGTCGGTGTCGCGCTTGAACTTGTAGACGTTCACCGTCGCGGGATAGCCGCCCATCATGCCGGTCGAAGTCGGGATCGCATTGCCCGACGAAAGCGTGTCGTGCGTGATCGTCGGCGTGTGGTGCGGGATGAAGCACGTTTCGGCCGACAACCCGCCGCGCCATTTGCCCGCGCCGCCGGAATCCACCACCTCTTTGCGGTAGAGGATCAGCAGCGGAAACGACTGCTCGTTGTGCTCGACATTGGGCAGCCGGCAGATCGGCGTGCGCGACTGGCCACCGTTGGAGATGCCATCGCCGGTGGAGAACGCACCGATCGCCCCGCCGATCGGGTCGACCAGCAGGTAGCCGTAGCGCTCGCCCCACTGGTCGATGCCGCGGAAGATGGTCGCCGGCCACTGGCTGGTGCCGCCGATGCACATGATGTCTTCGCGCATGCGCGGATCGGTGAACAGCATCTTCGAGAGCACGTTGTAGGCGGGGTAGAGCGAGATCTCCATCGCCTGCACCGGTGCGGTCGAAACGGAGGCGGGAAAGGTCGCGCAGTTGAACGTGCCGGGCGTCGGATCGAATTCGACGTGCCTGAGCGCTCCGCCGATGGCGAAGTACTGATCCCAGCATAACAACTGGTTCAAGGCGACCATGATCGCGCCGCGCCAGCCGGAGTAGGTGGCGTTCATCGCGCCGTCCTGCCCGGCGGTGCCCTCGTTCTCGAAGGTCAGCCGGTTGCCCTTCTTGTGCAGCGTGAGCATTACCTGATGCGTGCGGCGATCGCCCGGCCGGCAGCATTCGACGTAGGTGCGGTCGCGCCAGGTGCCATCGGGCAGACGCTTCAACTTGTCGAGGAACGCCGCCTCGCTGGTGTCGAGGATGCGCTTCATCACACCCTTCACGGTCTCGGGGCCGTAGCGCTTGATCAGGCGCAGGATCCGATCGCGCGCGGTGGTGTTGCCCGCCAGCTGCGCGCGGAAATCGAGCGCCACCGCGTCGGGTTTGCGCGAGGAGCGCAGATACACCTCTTCGATGTCGCGGCGGATCTCGTTGTTCTCGACGATCTTGATCGGCGGCATGCAGATGCCTTCTTCGTAGGCGTTCTCCGCTGAGCCGCAGAACGAAGACGGCGTGATGCCGCCGATGTCGTATTGATGCAGGCAGTTGGTGACCCAGCAGAACAGTTCGCCCTTCCAGAACACCGGGCAGATCAGCATCACATCCTGCTGGTGCGCCGCGCCCACCCACGGGTCGTTGGCGAGGAACATGTCGCCGTCCTTGATGCCGGGGTTCTCGCTGCGATATTCGAGGATCCACTTCACCTGCGTATCGGTCACGCCGGACATGTATTGCATGTACGGACCGAAGTACACGAACTCGCCGTCCTCGGTGAGGATCGAGGGGTTGAGATCGAGCGCGTACATCGCCACCGGCGAGCCGGAGATGCGCTGGATGGTCGCGCCGTGCTCCTCGTTGACGTGCCACAGCGAATGCCGGATCACCTCGTAGGTGATCGGATCGATCTTCTTCTGGAACTTGCCGTGCAGCTTGACGCTCTTGTGGATGCTGAGCTTCTTCGGCGGCACGTACCCATGGACCTTGCCGTCGAACTTGGTGTCCTTCATCTCGCTGACTTTGGGCATGGCTGGGTCCTAGCTGAACAGGATTTCGAAATTGCCGTACGCATCCACCTTGATGGTGCGACCGGGGTGCACGACGACGTTGGTCTGCGCGGTCTCGACCACGCACGGCCCTTTGATGCGATTGCCGGGCTTCAACTTCGCGCCGTCGAGGATCGGCGTCTTGACCGACTTTTTCAGATCGGCCCAGTAGATGTCGCGCGTAGCACGCTTGGCTTCCTTCGGGATCGCCGCGGTCATGCTCTTGGCCTTGGAAAGCTTCGGCCGTGGCGTCTGTGCCGTGGCACGCACGCGCAGCGTGACGATCTCCAGGCGCGCGTTCCGATACGACGAGCCGCGACCGTAGAGCTGTTCGTAGCGCGCGTAGAAACGGCCGCGCAGCTTTTCCCAGTCGGCCGGTGAGAGCGCGCTGCTGCCTTTGAGGCGACCTTCGGGCAACATCACCTCGACCTCGTTGATCTGGCCGCGATGGCGCATGTCGAGCGAGAAGCTGAACTTGCG
>CADECO010000167.1:8804-11701 GCA_902825905.1 uncultured beta proteobacterium | reverse complement strand
GCCCCGTACCGCAAGGCGCTGGTCGTGCTCGATCCCGATGGTCATCCGGTCATGCTGGTGCAACACTGATGTAGCGATCCGATACAACAAACGTCATTCGCCAAGGAGGTCTTGCAAACCATGAGTCAGCCCAACAACGCCCTGTCGATCGACCGTTACCGCTATCACGCCGCCGGCTATGACAACACCACTCATCGCATGGAGCCGGTGCGCGTACGGGCGGTGACGCATCTGGCCCTGCGGCCGGGCGACACGGTGCTGGACGTTGCCTGCGGCACCGGCAAGAGTCTGGCGCTGCTGCAGGAACGTGTCGGACCGCGCGGTCACATCATCGGCATCGATCACAGTCCGGAGATGCTCGCCATCGCGCAGCAACGCGTCCACGATGCGGGCTGGCGCAACGTAACGTTGATCGAGTCGTCGATGGAACGCGCGCGTGTTCCCGCGCCGGTTGATGCCGTGCTGTTCAACTACACGCACGATGTATTGCAGGCGCCGGTCGCGCTCGAAAACCTGTTCCGCGACGTGCGTCCCGGTGCGCGCGTCGTCTCCGCCGGGATGAAGCTGTTCCCGTGGTGGCTCGCGCCGCTCAATATCGTCGCCCTGGCCAAGGCGTACCCGTACACGACGACGCTGTCGGGCCTGCGCCGGCCGTGGCATCTGCTTGAAGTGTTCCTGCAGGACTTCGCGGTGGAGTCGATGTACTGCGGCATCGCGTACGTCGCGCGCGGGCGATACGTGCCGCCGCGATTCGGCGAGTAACATTGATATACGGCAATTGAAATATGTAGCACGACGCCGGATTCAGCACAGGAAACCACCGCCATGCAACGCCGTGTTCTCGTCGTCGAAGACTCCGCCGACATCTCCGATCTGGTGCGAGTGCACCTGCGCGATCTCGGCTGCAGTGTCACCGTTGCCGCCGACGGCATGGCGGGTGCGGCCGAAGCCGAATCCAAGCGCTACGACCTGGTGATCCTCGACATCATGCTGCCCGGCATGGACGGGCTGGAGATCCTGCGCCGCATCCGGGCCAAGTCGATGTACACGCCGGTGCTGATGCTCACCTCGAAGTCGACCGAGATCGATCGGGTGCTCGGCCTGGAGATGGGCGCCGACGACTATCTCACCAAGCCGTTCAGCGTCATGGAGCTGACCGCACGCGTGAAGGCGCTGTTCCGCCGTGTCGATGCGATCGGCGCCAAAGCCGAGGAGGGCCATCGCCCGCTCGAATTCGGCCGTCTGCGCGTCGATCCGCAGAAGCGCACCGTGCAGCTTGCCGGGCAGGCAGTGGAGCTGACCGCCAAGGAGTTCGATCTGCTGCTGCACTTCGCCAACAATCCGGGGCGGGTGTTCTCGCGCAGCCAGCTGCTCGATCAGGTGTGGGGCTACACCCATAGCGGCTACGAGCACACCGTCAATTCGCACATCAATCGACTGCGCGCCAAGGTCGAACGCGATCCGGCCAATCCGGAGTTCGTGCTGACCGTCTGGGGCGTGGGCTACAAGTTCACCGAAACCGCTCCGGTCACGCAGTAACGGCACGGTCGAGGCGGATCCCGACTGTTCGCCCGATTGGCGTCGCGCACCGGTGTTCAAGACTCTCTACAGCAAGCTCGTCGCCACGCTGGTGGTGCTGTTCGTGCTGGTGACGGTGATGTTCTATCTGCTGTTGCGCTCGTCGTTCATGATGCAGGAAGAGCGCGTCATGCAGTTGCTCCATGCAGACCTCGCCGAGCGCCTCATTCGCTCATATGGCACCTCCACGGGCGGCAAGATCGACAGTGCCCGGCTCGATGAGCGGCTGTTCTCCGCCGTGATGACTGTCAACCCGACGGTGGAAGCGTATCGGCTCGATCCGAGCGGACGCATCGTCGCGCATGCGGCACCGGCCGATCGTCGCCTGGCCGAGAGCGTAGCCCTCGCGCCGATCCACGAATTCATGCGACCCGACGTGCGCTATCCGTTGCGCGGCGACGACCCTCGGCATCCTGGACGGCGCACCGTGTTTTCCGCGGCGCCGATCCGCGATCCGGGGGAGGCCGGTGATGGATCCGGCTACCTGTATCTCGTGCTCACCAGCGAGGAGCGCGAGCGGGCGTTGCGGGTGAGCGCCGACGGGCAGATGTTCCGGCACACCGGTTGGATCATGGCGGGCGGCCTGATTGCCGCGCTGCTGGCCGGATTCGTCGCGTTCAACGTGCACACCGAGCGCCTCGGGCGGCTGGCGCAGGCGATGACCGCGCTGCGTGGCTCGGACTTCAGCGCGCCGGCCCAGTACGTGCCGCATGCGCGCAGTGGGCCGGGCGATGAGATCGATCAGCTCGGCGCCGAGTTCAACGCCATGGCCGAGCGGATCAGCGCCCAGGTCAACGAACTGAAGGTGGTGGACGCGACGCGGCGCGAACTCATCGCCAACGTGTCGCACGATCTGCGTACGCCGCTTGCCTCGCTGCGCGGGTATCTCGATACGCTGCTGCTCAAGTACGACCGGCTGAGCGAATCCGAGCGGCGGCACTATCTGGAAACGGCGGCCCGCCAGAGCGAGCGGTTGGGCAAACTGGTCGGCGACCTGTTCGATCTGGCCAAGCTCGATGCGCGCGACGTGCAGCCGCAGTTCGAATCGTTTTCGATCGCCGAGCTGGCGTACGACGTGGTGCAGAGCCTCGCCCTGAATGCGAGCGAACGCGGCGTGGTGCTCGCGGCCGAGGTTCCCGCGAATCTGCCGTTCGTGCACGGCGACATCGGGTTGCTCGAGCGGGTGCTGCAGAATCTGATCAGTAACGCGCTGCGCCACACGCCGGGCGGCGGCTCGGTGCGCGTGGTGCTCTCAGCGCAGCCGTCGCGCGTGCAGGTCGAGGTGATCGATACTGGCGAGGGCATCGCCCCGGAATCGA
>CADECO010000167.1:3793-8704 GCA_902825905.1 uncultured beta proteobacterium | reverse complement strand
TCGCGCGTGCAGGTCGAGGTGATCGATACTGGCGAGGGCATCGCCCCGGAATCGATCGGCCGGATCTTCGAGCGCTTCTTCACGCTCGATCGCAGCAGTGCAACGTCCGGCGGCAGCGGTCTGGGGCTGGCAATCGCCAAGCGCATCGTGGAACTGCACGGATCGAATCTGGCGGTCAGCAGCCAGGTCGGCGTCGGGACACGGCTCACGTTCGCGGTGCCGACCCAGGCGGGAGCCTGATAAAAGGCAAAGGCAATGGGAATTGGATTGAAGATCGCGCTGGGAATCGTCGTCGCCGGGTTGCCGCTGGCGTTTCTCGTCGGACGCGATGCGCCGTTGGTGCTCGGCTGGCTGGTCGTGGTCGCCGGACTCGTCTGGGCCGTGCTCGATCGACTGGTGCAGCGACCGATGCGACGTGCCGCCGCGTATGGCCAGGCGCTGGTGCGCGGCGAGACCGATGCGACGCCTTCGCCACTGGGCACCGACTGGGCGCTCGTTTCCGGCGCGCTGCAGGCGATCGCGCAGGCGCGCGCTCGCGATACCGTGGCTTTGGCCGAGCAGTCTGCGGCGCGGCAGGCACTGACCAACAAATTGCAGCAGACCGAAGAGCGTTACGCGATGGCGGTGCGAGGCGCGAGCGACGGCCTGTGGGAGTGGAATCTCACAACCAACGCGATGCATCTGTCGCCGCGGTGGAAGAACATGCTCGGTTTCGGCGACGATGAGATTGCAGACACGCTCGAGGGCTGGAAGAGCCGCATCTATCCGGGTGATCTGCCCGCCGTGGAAGCGCTCCTGCGTGCGCATCTGAGCGGCGAGGCCGAACGGTTTGAAAGCGAGCATCGCGTGGTCCACCACGACGGCTCGCACCGCTGGGTGCTGTCGCGCGGGATCGCGCTGCGACAGAACAACGGCACGCCCTATCGGCTGGTGGGGATCGACTCCGACATCTCGCAGTTCAAGCGACTCGAAGACGTGATGATGCACGTGGCCGAGGGCACCGCCGCATCGGTGGGCGGGGAGTTCTTTCGGGTTCTGGTGCGCCACTTCGCGCTCGCGCTCAACGTGCGCATGGCGTTCGTGACCGAGTGCTTCGGCGATCCGCCCTCGCGCGTCGCGGCGATGGCGTGCTGGTGCGACGGCAAGTACATGGACGATCTGGCCTACGAACTCGCTGGAGCCCCCTGCGAAGGCGTGTTCGAAAGCGGCGAGATGCGATTCCATCCGCGCGACGTCGAGACGCTGTTTCCGATCGAGCGCGGCGAAGGGTTCGAGAGCTACCTGGGCCTGCCGATCCGCGACCCGAGCGGCAAGCTGGTGGGGCATCTGGCGTTCTTCGACAACAAGCCGATGACGAGCAGCATGCTGATCACTTCGATCTTCCGGATCTTCACCGCGCGTGCCGGGGTGGAAATCGCGCGGCTGCGGCTGGAGCGCGCCTTGCTCGAGCTGACCGGAAAGCTTCAGGCGCTGCCGGCGGTTGAGGCGGCCGAAGTGCGTGCACTGCTCCGCGCCTCGTTCGAGGTGCCGTCCTCCGCGCGATAGTCAGGCTGGGCTGCACCCGGGGCCGGGTCGAGCCTGATGTTGGGCGCGGCCCGGGATGTCTGTCAGGGATTGCCAAGGCGCCGGCGCGGGCGTATGTTGCCCTTCGGGCGTTACAACAATCCCTGCGGAGGGACCGATGCGCGAGGGTCGGTTGCGCGGATGGGTGGCACTGGTGCTGATGCTCGGTGCCGGAATGGCGATGGCGCAGTCCAAACCGCTGATCGAGCAGTGGGTCGACGGCGAGATCAAAGCGGCATTGCCCCCGCTCGCCTACCACGGTGCCCCGATCGCGCTCAAGTTCAATTCGTTCCTGCCGCCCACTGCGTCGCTCGCGCAGCTCCAGGTCCGTACGTTCAAGCGGCTCGAAGCCGACACCGGCGGGAAGATTACTGTGCGGCCATACTGGGGCTCCACGTTGGGCAACGCGCAACGCGGCTCGTTCGACGTCGTGGAGAGCGGCATCGCCGACACGGGCACCTGCTTCGCGATCATGAACCCGGGCGGGTTCGATCTCACGTTCGGGCTCAACCTGCCGCACATCTTCGACAGCTCGGTGCAGTCGACAGCCGTGGCCACCGAGCTGTATCCGAAGTACTTCAAGAAGGAATACGAGTCGCGCGGCGTGCGGTTGCTGCGCACGACCGCGACGCCGCCGGTGCAGATCCTGTCGATCAAGGCGCCGATCGCGCGGCTGGAGGACCTCAAGGGGCGCAAGCTGTGGGCCACGGGCGGCCTGTCGGCGCAGCTTGCCGCCGCACTCGGTGCGACCCCGGCGGCCACGCAGGTCTCCGAGTTGTACACCGCGTCCCAGAGCGGTGTCGTCGACGCGGTGGCAATTCACGACGCGGCCGCGCACATGCTGCGGCTGACCGAACTCGCGCGTTACCGCGCGCACGCCGATCTGTGGGTGTACTCGGCCGAGTACTGCATCAATCGCGACGTGTGGGCGAAGTTGCCGCCCGACCTGCGCCGAATCGTCTACCACTGGGCGCAGCTGGCGAGCCACGCCGAGGCGCAGCTCTACTTCGATCGCGATGCGCTGCTGGCGCGCGCAGCGATGGCCACGCGCGGTGTCAAAACCAGTGCGATCGATCAACCGGAGCGCGCGCGCTGGAACGGCGCACTCGATGCGGCGGTCACGCAATTCATGAACACCGGCAAGGCTCGCGGCCTTCCGGTGGCGCAGTTGGTGAACGATATGCGCGCGCTGCAACGGAAATACGCGGCGATGTCGCCCGATGACGTTACGCGCATGCTGCTCGAGAAACCGCTGCCCGGTCTGGCCGATCCTTAGCGGGCGCGCGTAAAGCCGGCCGAATCAAGGCGCGTGCAGCGTCTCGGCAACCATCGCCAGCAATTGCTGCGTGGAGTAGGGTTTGCGCAGGAACGGATAGCGGGCCGCCTTGGCGTTCGGGTCGGTCGGGGCGGGTGGAATGCCGCCGGCCAGCACGATCTTCGCGCGGGTGCCGGCCTGCTCCAGTGCGCGCACCAGCGTAGGGCCGTCCATCCGCGGCATCATCAGGTCGGTCAACACGACACGCACCTCGTCGCCGCGCCGACCGTATTGCTCGAGCGCCGCCTCGCCGTTGGCAGCGGTAAGTACCTGATAGCCCCCGGCTTCGAGCGCGCTCGCCGCCGCGCGCAGAATGCCGGGCTCGTCGTCGACCACCAGGACGAGTTCGCCGGCGCCCGGCGCATCGACGGTGCTAGGCGCAATCTGCTCGGCCTGTTCCGATTCGCCCGCCGGTAGATAGACGTGCACCGTAGTCCCGGCGCCCGGGGTGCTTTCCAGCGCGACGAAGCCTTCGTGGCTCTTGACGATGCCGGCAACCGACGCGAGTCCCAGCCCGGTGCCCGAGCCCGCGGCCTTGGTGGTGAAGAACGGCTCGAACACCTTGTCGAGCAGCTCCTGCGGGATGCCCGATCCGGTGTCGGCGACGGTGATGATGACGAACGAACCGGGCCGCGCGTCAGGCAGGCGCGAAGCGTCGTCATCGCTCAGCTCGTGGTGTTCCACGGCGATGCGCAAGGTTCCGCCCGCAGGCATCGCGTCGCGTGCATTGAGCGCGAGATTGAGCAGCACCTGATGCAACTGGGTCGGATCACCCAGTACGACCGGCAGCTCGGCCTGGGCGTCGACGCGCAGGATGATCGAGCGCGGAAACGTCTCCCGGACGATGCGTTCGAGCTCGGCGACCACGCCGCGAGGGTCGACCGGCGTGCGCTGTCCCTCGACGCCACGTGCGAACGTGAGCAGCTGGCTGACGATCCCGGCACCGCGCTCGACGTTGGAGCGGATCATGTCGAGCAGCTCGACGTAGTGCGCCTCGCGCAGTCGCAGCTTCATCGTATCGACGGCCATCAGCACCGGCGTGAGCACGTTGTTCAGATCGTGCGCGATGCCGCCCGCGAGCGTGCCGATCGACTGCATGCGCTGCGCCCGCAACAGGTGCGTCTCGATGCGCTTGCGCTCGGTGATGTCGGTGTTGATGATCAGGGTGCCGGTGGGTGCGCCCGCGGCATCGCGGATCAGGGTGGCGCGGCTGTGCGCGATCATCGGCACGCCAGCCTTGGTGCGCTGATGGACTTCGCCGCTCCATACGCCCCGGGTCTGCACGCCGCGGTGGCGCAGCTCGTCATCGTCGGGTGCAGTGATGCCCGCTTCGCGCGTGTGCTTGCCGTATATCTCGACCGCGGTCCAGCCGTAGAGTTGCTCGGCACCGTGATTCCAGTAACGGATGCGTCCGCCCAGGTCGAGCATGACGATCGCATCATTGGCCTTGTCGAGCAGCATCGCTTGCTCGCGGATGCGCTCTTCGGCGCGCGCGCGTTCGGTGATCTCGGCGCGCATTGCTTCGTACAAGCGTGCATTCTCGATCGAGATGGCGATCTGCGCCGAGAGCAGCGTGATCAGCCGCGTGTGGCGTGCCGTGAAGGCGGCGCGAGTGAGGTAGTTCTCCAGATACAGCACGCCGATCAATCGCGTGCGGCTCACGATCGGCACGCAGAAGACCGAGCGTGGCGCGCTCCCTCTGACATAGGCATCGTGCGCGAAGCGCGAGTCCGCGGGGGCATCGTCGACGATCAGTGCTTCGCCGGTGCGGCGCACGTAATTCACCATCGATACCGCGATCTGCGCCGCCTGTTCGAGCGGCACCGATTGCAGCACGGCGGCGTCTTGCACGTCGCTCAGCGCCGCTGCCTCGACGAACCAGCGTCCGTCGGACTCCAGCACCAGACTGCCGCGATTGGCGCCGGCGGTTGCCAGAGCGATCCGCATCAGCTTGCGCAGCAGCTCGGCCAGATCGATCTCGCTCGACAGTGCCTGCGCTGCCTGGATCACCGCCAGACTCTCCGGCGCGACGA
>CADECO010000167.1:0-3693 GCA_902825905.1 uncultured beta proteobacterium | reverse complement strand
ACGCTTTCTTCGCTTTCGGCCAACAGCTTGTGCGCGAGCTGACGCAACGCCTGACGCAGCGCACTGTAGGGCGTGTTGCGTTCGAACCGGGTGGCGCGTCCGACCGCGAAGTACCCCAGGCGCCTGAGCACCGGTGCCTGGATTTCCTCCACCAGCGACGATTTGCCGCAGCCGGCCGCACCCGACACCAGCAGCAACTCGGTCGCGCCCATGCTGATCCGCTCGAACGCGTTCATCAGCAGCGCCAGTTCGCCGTCGCGGCCGAACAGTTTGCGCGGCACGCGAAACTGCCGCGGGATGTCGCGTGCACCGAGGCGGAATGTTTGCTGGGCTTCATCCCCGCTCGCCGGGCAGTGCTCGAGATCGTGCAGTAACCCCTGTGCGCTCTGATAGCGGTCTTCGCGTGCCTTGGCGAGCAGCTTCATCACGATCGCACCCAGTGCGGGCGGTATCGCGGGATCGAGGCGATGCGGAGCAAGCGGCGTCCGCGCCAGATGCGCGTGAACGAGCAGCAACGGGTCGGTGTCGGGAAAGGGCGGCGCGGCGCACAGTGCGTGATAGAGCAGGGCCCCGAGCGCGTAGAGGTCAGTCCGTTCATCGATCGTGGTGGGGATGCGGCCGCTCTGCTCCGGGGCGAGGTACAGCAGCGCTTCACGCTCCGAGGGCAACCCCGCGGTTGCGGTGATGCGCGCCCCGCTCGCGATGGCCTGCGCGAAATCGATGAGCGTGATGGCGCCGGAATCGGCATCGAACAGGACGTTGCTGGGCCGCAGGGCGGTGTGCACGAGGTCGATCCGATGCACCGCGGCCAGTGCCTGCGCGAGCTTGATGGCGAGCTGCCGAACCGCTGCCGGATGCAGTGGCCCATCCGAGAACACCTGCTGCAGCGACGGTGCGCGTACCCGTTGCAGCACCAGCCCGACGTGTTCATGCTCCTCGATCTGGTCGAGCGCGCGAATGACCCAGGGGCTGTCGATGCGACCGAGCAGATCGAACTCGCGCTGCAGCCCTTGCCGCGCTTGCGCCGAACGTGACCCTGCGATCGCCTTGATCGCCACCGCGACATCGTCGTGCACGCGCCGGGCATCCCACACGACATGACGCGTGCTCTGCGCGATCGTGCCGACGATCTGATAACGCGCGTGCTGCGTGCTCGATGCGGTCGCCCCTGGTATGCGGTCCATGCGCGCGCTCGCTATACGTGACGTCGGCCACCGAACTGATAGCCGCCGCTCGGGCCGGGGAGGATCCATCGCGGCGCACGCGGGTCGACTTCGATCTGGGCGCGCAGCTTCGAGATCATCTCGTTGACGGTGTGCTCGCCGACCTCGCTGTGTGCGCCCCACAGGCGATCGCGAATCTCGCGGCGCGAGAACACCTGCTCGGGATGGCGCGCGAGCAGCGTCAGCAACTCGAACGTCTTGGCCTCGAGTTCGAGCCCCGCGCCCGCGAGCGTTGCGCGCCGCGCGCGCGTATCGATCTGCAGCGGACCGAAATCGAGCATGTCCGGGTGATCGGCCAGATCGGCGAGGTGTTGTTCTTCTGCGGATTGTGCGGGCGGCAACATGCGGCTCACCCGCTCGATCAGATCGGCCACGCCGAAGGGCTTGCGTATCCATTCAATCGGGCCGAGCTGATGCAGGGGCGAGTCGCGATCCGGAGCCTCGCCGGTGAGAATCAGCGCGGGCGTGCGGCTTCCTGCTGCGCGCAACCGCGCGAGCAGCTCGGCACCAGACAGGCCGGGCAGATTGAGGTCGAGCACCAGCAGGTCGAACGGTTGCGCCTGCGCGCACGCCAGCCCGCGCGGCCCGTCTGCTTCGATCGTGATGCTGGCTGGCAGGTCGCTCAGGTTGAACTTCACCAGGCGCGCGATATCGGCGTTGTCTTCGACGACGAGCACCCTGGGAACACGGGGCCGCATTCGACACTCCTGCGTAAGGCTTGCCGGCGGCGCGAGCGCCGGGCGTCGGGCGGAAACAGGAGCCGTACTCTGAGTGAAGGGCGAAGACGGGTCAAGCACGCGGGGCGATCGGTCGACCAGTTCCACCCTTCGACGCGAGTCGCAGGATCGATCAAGCGCACGCGCCCCGACTTGTTGCGTGCAAGCTGGAGGAAAGCCATTCGGCGAAGGCACCGTGATACTTTCGTGATCGGCGTACGCTAGCGTTCCGCCGCGCTTCGTCTGGGGAGGTTGCGGGTTCCTCGCCGGGTTGGGGAAGTCGGAGGCTTCGGCGACGGCCGGAGCCAGGCGAAAAGGATGGGAGGGATCAAACATGCTCGCGCTCTATCACGACTGGGATTCGTTGTGTTCGTTCAAGGTCCGGATGTGTCTGGCCGAGAAGGAACTGGATTGGACGAGCCGTCGCGTTTATCTGGGTGGGTTCGAACATATCCAGCCCGGCTATCTGAATCTCAACCCCAACGGGTACGTGCCGACGCTCGTGCACGATGGCCGGCCGATCATCGAATCGACGATGATCAACGAGTATCTCGACGAGGTGTTCCCGGAGAAGACGCTCAAGCCTACCGACCCGTTCCTGCGCGCGCGCATGCGCGTGTGGGTGAAGTACGAGGACGACACGGTGCACCCGGCGGTGCGGCAGGCATCGTTCCATCTCATGGTCAAGCAGCGCATGCAAGGCCTGTCGCCGCGCGAGATCGAAACCTTGGTGGCGACGCACCCGCGCCCGGAGGCGGCGCGGCAGTACGTGAGCCTGGCCGGTGAGAAGATCGATTACGCCGCGGTCGGTGCGGCAGTCAATCAGTTCAAGGTGATCGTCGAACGTATCGATGGGGCGCTGGCGCAGCACCAGTGGCTCGCCTGCAACGAGTTCACGCTGGCCGACGCGGCAATGGCACCGCTCATTGACCGGATCGAGCACCTCGGGCTGCAACAGTTGTTGGCCGGCGAACGCATCGCCGACTGGGTACGAAGAGTGAAAACGCGCCCCGCTTACCAGAAGGCGCTCACGCCCACGGAGCATCGCCTGCCTTCGCCGACCGAGGACATGCTCGCGCCCATCCGCGCGGCGCTCGGCTGAACCGCGACAGCATCGAGCGCTCCACGCCGCTGTGCGCCGGGCGCTCGCTATCGCGCGTCCGACTTGGTGCCGCATTGCGGGCTCCAGTGCGCGGAGCTTGTCGGACGAATCCGAACGCGAGAAAGCCCGCACGCCAGTTACGGCGCGCGAGCTTCGGCTCGACATCGACGTCGGTCAGAGCGGCGAGTACCCGCTGAACGAGTGCAGCAGTTCGGCCGCCTGCTGATGGGTGAGCATGTTCTTGCCGGCGCGGTCCTTCTTGCTGAAGCGCGCATCGACCATCTTCATGAACTCGTCGCGCGAAACCATGCCGTCGCGGTTCACGTCCGAGGCCTTGGCCAGTTCGAGGCAGAAGCCCATGCCCGGCTGTAGGGCCTTCTCGTCGACGCCGCCGCCTTGCGCAAACGCAAACGTGCCGGCCAATGCCAGGGTGGTCGCTACCAGAGCTGCTCTCAACATGGTGATCTCCTGATGGGGTGGTGGAATACGAAGTCGGAACCAGGATGAAGTCGGGACCAATCTGAGTCGGGACCAATCCAGGTCGGGACCATCGGACGCCGTGGCAGTTTGTGCGTGGCGTCTGTTGGTTCGACGGCGCGCATTCTGTTGAGTGATCGCACGCGAGGGTATTCGCGGAACTACGTAGAAACCG
>CADECO010000166.1:4249-11702 GCA_902825905.1 uncultured beta proteobacterium | reverse complement strand
TTCTTCGAGATGCTGGGCAACTTCTCGTTCGGCGACTACTTCAAGCGCGACGCCATCCGCTATGCGTGGGAGCTGCTGACCGTGGACTACGGTCTGCCCAAAGAGAAGTTGTGGACCACGGTCTACATCGACGACGACGAGGCCTACGACATCTGGACCAAGGAAATCGGCGTGCCGCACGATCGCTGCGTGCGCATCGGCGACAAGCCCGGCGGTCCGCGCTATCAGAGCGACAATTTCTGGCAGATGGCCGATACCGGGCCGTGCGGACCGTGTTCGGAGATCTTCTACGACCATGGCCCCGCGGTTGCCGGTGGTCCGCCCGGGTCCCCTGATGCCGACGGCGATCGCTACATCGAGATCTGGAACCTGGTGTTCATGCAGTACGACCGCGATGCGCAGGGCAAGCTCACGCCGCTGCCCAAGCCGTGCGTCGACACCGGCATGGGCCTGGAGCGGCTCGCCGCGGTACTGCAGCACGTGCACTCGAACTACGAGATCGACCTGTTCCAGGATCTGATCAAAGCGGCCGCACGCGAAACGAAGACGAAGGATCTGCAATCGAATTCGCTCAAGGTGATCGCCGATCACATCCGCGCCTGTTCGTTCCTGGTCGTCGACGGCGTGATCCCCGGCAATGAGGGCCGCGGCTACGTGCTCAGGCGGATCATCCGGCGCGCGATCCGCCACGGCTACAAGCTGGGCATGAAGCAGCCGTTCTTCCATCGCGTGGTCGCCGATCTCGACCGCGCCATGGGTGATGCGTATCCGGAACTGCGTCAGGCCAAGGATCGCGTCGCGCAGGTGCTCAAGATCGAGGAGGAGCGCTTTGCCGAAACCATCGAGCACGGCATGAAGGTGCTCGAAGAGGCGCTCGCCAAGGGCGTGAAGCAGCTCGACGGCCAGACCGTGTTCCAGCTCTACGACACCTACGGCTTCCCGCTCGATCTCACCGCGGACATCGCGCGTGAACGCAACATCACCATCGACCAGGCCGGCTTCGATGCCGCGATGGATCGCCAGCGCGAACAGGCCCGCGCGGCCGGCAAATTCAAGATGGCTGAAGGGTTGGAATACGGCGG
This sequence comes from uncultured beta proteobacterium, assembly GCA_902825905.1. Taxonomy (GTDB): domain Bacteria; phylum Pseudomonadota; class Gammaproteobacteria; order Burkholderiales; family SG8-39; genus CADEDU01. The sequence goes on along the minus strand of CADECO010000166.1, from coordinate 10,620 downwards.
CGTGAAGACGGTGTTCCACGGCTACGACGAGCTGTCGTACGAAGGACGCGTCACCGCGCTCTATCGCGACGGCGCATCGGCCGAGCGATTGATGCCGGGCGAATCGGGCGTGGTGGTGCTCGATCACACGCCGTTCTATGCCGAGTCGGGCGGCCAGGTCGGCGATGGCGGCGAGATCACCAAGGGCGGCGTGTGTCTGACGTTGTTCAAGGTGACCGATACGCAGAAGATCCAGACCGACGTGTTCGGCCATCACGGCGAGGTGGTGAACGGCGAGCTGGTGGTGGGCGATGTGGTCGCCGCGCAGGTCGACAGCGCCTCGCGTGCGCGATCGGCGTGGAATCACTCGGCGACGCATCTGATGCATGCGGCGCTGCGCAAGGTGCTGGGCAATCATGTCCAGCAGAAAGGGTCGCTGGTCGATGCCGAACGCACGCGCTTCGATTTCTCTCACAACGAACCGATGACCGAGGCGCAGATCCACGCGGTGGAGTCGCTGGTCAACGCCGAGATCCAGCGCAACAACGAGGTATCGGCGCGGCTGATGAAGTACGACGCCGCGATCAAGGCCGGCGCGATGGCGCTGTTCGGCGAGAAGTACGGCGACGAGGTTCGCGTCATCGGCATGGGCGAGTTCTCCACCGAGTTGTGCGGCGGCACGCATGTGCGACGCACCGGCGACATCGGGTTTTTCAAGGTCGTGGCCGAGACCGGCATTGCCGCGGGCATCCGGCGCGTCGAAGCGGTGACCGGACCGGGCGCGCTCTCGTACGTGCAGGCGCAGGAGGAGCGGCTCAGCGAAGCGGCGGGCGCGTTGCGCGCCAACCCTGCCGAAGTCACGCAGAAAATCCAGGCGATGCTCGACAACGTCAAGCAACTCGAGCGCGAACTGGCGCGACTCAAGTCGAAGCTGGCATCGTCCCAGGGCGACGATCTCGCGGATCAGGCTGCCGACGTCAAGGGCGCGAAGGTGCTGGCCGCGACGCTCGAAGGCGCCGACGCGAAGACGCTGCGCGAGACGCTCGACAAACTCAAGGACAAGCTCAAGTCGGCGGCGATCGTGTTGGCAACCGCCGAGGGCGCGAAGGTGAGTCTGGTGGCCGGTGTGACGGCCGATCTGACGGCAAAGGTGAAGGCGGGTGAGCTCGTGAACCACGTCGCACTGCAAGTCGGCGGCAAGGGTGGCGGCCGTGCCGACATGGCTCAAGCCGGCGGCACCGATGCGTCGAAGCTGCCGGCCGCGCTGCAATCGGTGCGCGCCTGGGTCGAAGGCAAACTGTGATCCTATGACCCCGACCCCTGCAGCGACACCCGGCCCGGCACCTGCGCCGGGCGGCGGTCCGAATCCCTCGCCGGGGGGCGGTCCGAATCCCACTTCGGGGATCGCATCCAGCTCGGCGCGGCCGCGCCGCTCGTGGAGGCGGGTACTGTTCAAATGGCTGTTCGGCTTGCTGCTGCTGGCGGTGGTGCTGGTGGCTGTCTACCTGTTCTTCGTCCTCAAGTGGAGCTACTCGTCCGGTGAACGGGCCGGGTGGGTGCAGAAGCTTTCGCACAAGGGCTGGTTCTGCAAGACCTGGGAGGGCGAGCTGGCGATGGTGTCGATGCCCGGCGCCACGCCCGAGAAATTCTTCTTCACCGTGTGGGACGACGCCGTCGCCGAGGAGATCAACCGGCACATGGGCAAGCGGGTGTCGTTGCACTACGAGGAGAAGATCGGCATTCCGACGAGCTGTTTCGGCGAGACGCGCCACTTCGTTACTCGGGTGACGGTGGTCGATCAAAATCCGTTAGCGCCAGGGGTTGTCGTGCCCACGCCCCCTGCGACAGGCGCTGGAGCCCCGGCCGCGCCGGGCGGCGGTCAACCGGCGACCCCGCAGCCGGGAACGGTGCAACCAGGGGCGATCCCACCAGGTACGGCCACACCCGGTACGACTGCACCGGGTATCCCGCCTCAATCGGCACCCGCTCCCACTGCGCCGGCCGATCCCGCGCCGTCCGCTCCCTCGGGGACGGTCGCGCCCACGCTGCCGGCACCAACACCAGTACCAACACCCGCACCGACGGGCCAGCCATCCGCCCCGGCACCTGCCCCGCAGGCTGTCCCCGCGGCGCCGTCGTCATCCGGCGCTGCCCCAGCGGCGCCAGCCGCCAAGCCCTGAGGTGGACGCATGGCTAACGAATACTTCCACGCGGATACGACCGTTGATGCGATCAACGCGCGCCTGCCAGGCACGTTGCCGGCGTTGATGGGGATGCAGGTGCTGCGCGTCGATGCGCAGGGTCTCGAGAGCCGGCTCGTGGTGCGCGATGATCTGATGGCGCCGAACGGCTTCCTTCACGCCGCGACGGTCGTGATGCTCGCCGATACGAGTTGCGGGTTGGGCGCGATCGTCAACTTGCCCAAAGGCGCCACCGGCTTCACCACGATCGAGTTGAAGTCCAACTTCCTCGGCACGGTCCTCTCGGGCTCGATCCGCGCGCTCGCCCGGCCGGTGCATCTGGGCCGTACGACGCAAGTGTGGGACGCCACGGTCAGCGAGGAGGCGCAGGGCAAAACGCTGGCGCTGTTTCGCTGCACCCAGATGGTGCTGTGGCCGAAGTGAGGGCGTCGCGTCGCGGCGTCCCGGCAAGGCTGCGCCGCAGGCGCGATCAGAATCCGATGCGCGTCTTCTTCGCGTTGCGCGGCTCGACCACGTCTTCGAGCTCGATCTCGTCGTGACCGGCCAGCTTGGCGTTGCCGAACGCAGTGAGGATGGCGCGGCGCATCTCACGCGGCGCGTAGCCCGACAGCTTGTCGAGCACGGCTTCTGACGGCTGCTCCGGAAACTGCCTGCCCCAGTCGTGCGAGTCGCGGATGTCGCGATAGATCGCGCCCGCGATGCGCAGCGCACCGTCGTAGTCGGGCGGCGCGATCTCGTACACGTTCATGCGGTTGAGGATCGGCTCGGGGATCCGCGACGCGTCGTTGGCGGTGGCGATCCAGGTGATGCCCGAAGCGTCGATCGGCAGCTCGACGAACTCGTCGATGAATTCGCGTGCGGTGTTGTGCTCGAGCAGCGTGTAGAGCGAACCGAGCGGATCGTACTGATGCTCACCTGCCGCCTTGTCGATCTCGTCGACCATCATCAGCGGATTGGCGTACTTGCCGTTCAGGAACGCCTCGAACACCTTGCCCGGTTTGGCGTTCTTCCATTGCGACGATGAACCCGAAAGTACCCAGCCGGCGGTCATCGAGCTCATCGAGATGAAGCCGAAGCCGGTACTCAGCAGCTCCGCCATGCGTTTGCCGAAGTGGGTCTTGCCGATGCCGGGTTCGCCCAGCAGCAGCATCGGTTGGATCTCGAGCGAATCGGTCGACGAGGTGCACAGCGCGAGCTGCTTCTTGATGTCGTCGAGCACGTCGTGGAAATTGGGCAGCTCGTCGTACAGACCGGCCATTGCGGGAATGCCGGAGGGCTTCACGGTGAGCCGGGTGCCGCCCGCCTTGAGCATCTTCTCGTAGGTGGCGCGCAGCGAGTCGTTGGCGGAGGCGGGCAGTTCGGCCAGGGCGTGTTCCACGCTTGCGATGGCGTACACGTCTTTGAAGCCGGCGATCGGCAGCGACGGAACCGGGGTGGGCAAAGTGCTCGACACGGACACGCTCATGATGCCTCCAATCCAACGCACTGGTCCGGACCGTACCGCGACGAAATCGCGAAGGTCAAGGTGCGTTATTGGCAACTAACGACACAGTTCGAAGTTCGATTGACCCGATCCCGGGTCGGCGCGGGAAAAAGCTCCTGTTTCTGCGATGGCGTTCCTGCCGGGCCACCCGATGCACTGCGCGTCGGCACTCGCGTAGCACTCTGTCGGCTCGAGTGCCAAGCGAGCTGCCGTGGCATGGACCGTACGTTAGATGGGTAGCGCGGGCATCGCGAAAGGTTCACGACAAATGGAACGATGGATCGGTCCAACGATGGGCCGCGTGAGGGCTTTGTGCGACGGGCGACGGGCGACGGAACGACCGAAGTCGTAGCCGGGCGCGGTAGTTCCCGCAGTTGCAGTAGCTACCGCGGTTGCCTCAGTTGCCCGCCGCAGTTGCCCCAGTTGCCCCAGTTGCCCCAGTTGCCAATAGCCGCCCGATCGTGCTTGAATCCGCCCCGAGAAAGCACGGTCATGAAGCGCAACGCCTATTTCCATTTCTACTTTCGATTTCCACGCCCACTGGCGGAAGGAAACGTCTAGGCACATTCGCTCCAGACCGAAATAACCGCCAGTGCTCGCAGCCTGGCGGTTTTTTTTTGTTCCGCGCTGCAAAGGAAGAGCTCTCATGTCGACGACCCCCGAGCATTACCAGATGCACGCCCCAACCGATCGCACTTCGCAAACCGACGACGAACGCATCGAGGGTGTCGTGCCGCTTCCACCTCCGGAACATCTGATCCGCTTCTTCCCGGTGAGCGCCGCCGTCGAGCGGCTCATCGCAACGACCCGCCAATCGATCAAGGACATCCTGCATGGCCGGTCCGACCGGCTGCTGGTTGTTGTGGGCCCCTGCTCGATCCACGATCCGAAGGCGGCGGTCGAATACGCCGAGTGTCTGGCGCCGGAGCGAGCGCGCTTGGCGCCCGATCTCGAAGTCGTGATGCGGGTCTATTTCGAGAAGCCGCGCACCACGGTGGGCTGGAAAGGGTTGATCAACGACCCCTACCTGAACGAAAGCTTCCGCATCAACGAGGGCTTGCGGATCGCCCGCGATCTGCTGGTGCGCATCAACGAAGTGGGCGTGCCGGCCGGATCCGAGTTCCTCGACACGATCTCCCCTCAATACATCGGCGATCTGATCAGCTGGGGGGCGATCGGCGCGCGCACCACCGAATCGCAGGTGCATCGCGAGCTGGCCTCCGGCCTGTCGGCGCCGATCGGGTTCAAGAACGGCACCGACGGCAACGTGCGCATCGCCATCGACGCGATTCTCGCCGCGCAACGTCGCCACCATTTCCTGTCGGTGCACAAGAACGGGCAGGTCGCCATCGTCGAGACGCGCGGCAACGACGATTGCCACATCATCCTGCGTGGCGGCAAGGCGCCCAACTTCGATGCGGCCAGCGTCGAAGCCGCGGCCAGGGAACTGCAGGCGGCCAAGGTGCAGCAGCATCTGATGATCGATTTCTCGCACGCCAACAGCCAGAAGGACTACCGCAAGCAGTCCGAAGTCGGCGCCGACGTCGCGCGACAGCTCAGCGCGGGAGAACGGCGCATTTTCGGCGTGATGGTCGAATCGCACCTCAAATCGGGTCGCCAGGATCTGGTGCAGGGCAAGCCGCTCGTCTACGGGCAGAGCGTTACCGACGGCTGTATCGGCTGGGAGGACACCGTTCCGCTGCTCGATCAGCTCGCCAAGGCCGTGCGCGCGCGCCGCGGCACCAAAGCGTAGTGACCCCGCCGCTTACGCTCGCCGAGCCGGGGGATGGTCCCGGCAGCAACGCCTGCGCGGGCCGCCGCCGATGAGCGGGGCGCGCCGGTGGTTCGTGGCGGTGTTGTTCGGCGCGCTGCTGGTGCGCCTGCTGCTGTCGGTCATGCTGCCGGTGATTGGCGATGAAGCGTATTTCTATCAATGGGGTGTGCGGCCGGCGCTGGGCTATTGGGACCATCCGCCGATGGTCGGATGGTGGATCGCGGCGATGCTCAACGTGTCGCACGCGCCCTGGTCGATCCGGCTGCCTTCGACGCTGCTGCTGGCGTTCGTTGCGATTGCAGTGCTCGCGCTTGCGCGGCGCGCCGGCGATGACCGCGCCCATCTCGCCGCGATCGGTGTGGTGCTCACTCCACCGGAGCTGCTCAACGTACTCATCACGACCGATACGCCGCTGGTGTTCTTCTCGCTGTTGTCGGTGCTCGCGTACAGCCGCGCGCTGCAGCACAACGCCTTACGCTGGTATGCCCTGTCGGGCGCGTTGCTCGGGCTCGCCGCCCTGTCGAAGTACTTCGCTGCGCTGCTCGGTTTCTCGTATCTGGTATTCGCGCTGGTGTCACCGAGGCAAGAGCATCGCTGGCGCGGACTGGCGCTCGCCTACCTGTGCGCGACGCCGTTCGTGCTGTTCAACCTGGCCTGGAACTGGCAGCACTGCTGGGCCAACATCATGTTCAACTTCTTCGTGCGGCACGACGATGCCGGCATTCGCTGGGACCGTCCTGCGCTCTACCTGATCACATTGCTGTACGCGACGAGCCTGGTGGGCGCGGTGCAGCTGCTGCGCACGCGCGGCTGGTTCGCCCGACTGTTCGATGAGGCACCAACCCGGCTGCTGGTGATCTGTGGCCGGGCGCCGCTGCTGGTTCTCGCGCTGCTGACGTCTATCAAGGCGTCCGGGCTGGATTGGCTGTTCTAG
>CADECO010000166.1:0-4239 GCA_902825905.1 uncultured beta proteobacterium | reverse complement strand
GGCGTTTGTCCTGACTCGCGCGCAACTGCTGTGGAACGTAAAGTTCCTCGCCGCGTTCTCGAGCCTTCACCTGTTGTTTCTGGCTGCGAGCGCGTTGCTGCCGATCGAGACCTGGTCGCGGGTCAAGGCCTACGACGGCATCGTGATGACGGTTCGCGCGCCGGCGGTGGTCGATCAGCTGCGCCGGTTCGAACCGGAGTTCGTGATCGCTGCTGAAGGCTATTCGCCCGCGGTCGTGCTGGCTTACGCGCTGGGGCGCTACGTGCCCGTCTACGGTCTGGGTTCGTCGCATGCGCGGCACGACGACATCTTGTCGGATGCGGGGGCACTCGCCGGCAAGAACCTCGCGATATTCCGCCGCACAACGCCTCCGCCCGAAGAGTACGTGCCGTTCTTCGAATCGACCGAGACGCAAACCTTCGCGTTGCACGGCGTCACCTTCTACGTCGTGCTCGGTCGCGGGTTCCGATTCGACGCCTATCGCGATCGGGTGCTGCGCACGGTGCGGGATCGCTACTACCAGATCCCGCGGTACCTGCCGCAAGGGCATTGCTACTACTGCGCGCGATACTTCGACGACGTGCAGTGTCCGGTGCGCGCAGACCAGGGAGCGCGGCAATGAAGCATTACCTGGTGTTGCTGCGGCCGTCGCAGTGGATCAAGAACGGCTTTGTCCTGATCGGCTTTCTGTTCGCGCGGCGCTGGGGCGACACCGCGCTGGCCTTGGATACCGCGCTGGTGTTCGCCGGGTTCTGCCTGATCTCGAGCGCGGTGTATGCGATGAACGACGTGCTCGACCGCGAGCGCGACCGCACCCACCCCACCAAACGCGAACGGCCGATCGCCGCCGGCCACATCGGGCCTCGCACCGGCCTTGCAGTCGCGGTCCTGCTGGCGCTTTGGGGGCTGGCGGCCGGGGCCGCGGTGTCTCCAATCGCGGCGTGGATTTTCGCGCTCTACCTGATCCTGAACGGGGCGTACTCCGCCGGTGCCAAGCACGTGCCGATTCTCGATGTGTTCATGATCGCCGCCGGCTTCATGCTGCGGCTGCTCGCCGGCACCGCGGGCATCGACATCGTGCCCTCGCACTGGCTGATCATCTGCGGCTTCATGGTCACGCTTTGCCTGGGTTTCGCCAAACGACGCGCCGAGCTGATGGCCGTTCACGTGACCTCCGGCGATCATCGTCCGGCGCTGGAGGGCTACACGCGTGAATTGCTGGACACGATGATCGCGGTCACCGCCGCCGGCGTGCTCGTCACCTACGGCCTGTACACCGTCAACGACGAGACGCTCGCGGTGCATCGAACCCGCGATCTGATCTGGACACTGCCGTTCGTGGCGTTCGGCCTGTTCCGCTTCCTGCACCGCGTGCATTTCGGCAACGGCGGGCGCGATCCGGCACAGGATCTGATGCGTGATCCGTGGCTCGCCGTGGCCGTAGTGGGCTGGATCATCGTCACCGTGGCGATCCTCACATTCGCGCCGCCGCCGGTTTCGATCCGCGCCCAATAGTTGCAACGGGCGTTACGGCGGGCCCGCTCGCCGGGTTTCGCAGGACATCGGTTTGTATAATCCGGCGATCCAATCGTGCGGCATGTTCGAGCCCGTCGAGGCCGCCCGGTGGGGTCCATCCTGGAAGAAGCTGGTTCCGCCGAGGAAGTGCTGGTCGACATGGCTACGCCCAAAGAGTCTTTGCTGCCTCATCTCGAAACGCTCGGTGATGCGACCCAGTTCGCCGGCAAGATCCACGGGATGACGCTCTACTCGCCGCTGCTGGAGAATTTCAATCTCCCCGAGATCCGGCTGCTCGCCAACTTCATGCAGGTTTATCGCGCTGCCCCAGGCGTGGAGGTCATCCGCGAAGGCGAGCCCGGCGATTTCATGCTGCTGCTGATCGAGGGCCGCGTCGAAGTGTTCAAGCAGGATCGCTGGAATGCGCCGCGCTTGATCGCGGTGCTCGAAGCCGGTGCGACACTCGGTGAGATGTCGATGATCGACGGCGAGCCGCGCTTCGCATCGTGCACCGCCGCCGAGCAGACACTGGTTGCCGTGCTGTCACGTGAGTCGCTCGCGCGCATCATCCTGGAGCAGCCGATCCTCGGTGCGAAGGTGTTGATGGAGTTGTCGCTCATGCTCTCGCAGCGCCTGCGCCAGACCAGTGCGCGGCTGATGAGCTTCCTCGACAAGCAGCGCGAGCTGCAGGAGCAGGTGCAGGGACCAGGCTTCGTCTGAACGCCCGTGCTTGCCCTGGCGCAGCGCCGAAGCACTGCAACGTTAGCGTTGCATTCCGTGTAATCGTGTTGCACTGACACGATCCTCCGGCGCCGAGGGCGCGCCGATCCACCGCGCGCCCGACTCCACCTTGCCGGGCAATCACCTGCTACCGCTAGTTTTATTGCGGCGCTATGGCACAATAGCCGCCGCCACTGCGATGCTGGTAGCGTGCGGTTTCCACAGACCGATACGCGTGGCAACAGTGACGGGAGACACTGGCAGTCATGCAGCACTGCGGCGAAGCTCGCGACTGCGCCGCGCAACAGTGCGCGAAACCACAGAAGGGGGAAAGATGCAGATCAAGAACGGCAAGGATTTCTGGGCCGGCCTGATGTTCCTCGCATTCGGCCTGGGCTTCATGATCGTTGCCTGGAACAACTACGCCATGGGCACGGCGGTGCGAATGGGGCCCGCCTACTTCCCGGTCATGCTCGGGGGGTTGTGCGCGGCGCTCGGCGTCTTGATCTTTTTCCGGTCTTTCGTCTCCCGGCTGAGTTTCCCGGTTCGTGTTTTCGACTTCCGCTGGCTGCCGCTCGTCGTCGGCGTGGGCCTGGGCTTGGTCGCCTACTGGGTCAAGGGGCCGACCGGTGGCGGGTTCTGGTACCAGGTCCTCCTGGCAGCGTGTCTCATCGCCATCACCGGCGCGTTCGGACCGCGGCACCTGTACATCATCCTCTCGTCGGTCGTCATCTTCGCGTTCCTGCTCAAGCCGCTCGGGCTGTTCATCACCACGATCATCCTCATCATTCTGAGTCGCGCGGGCGATGCCGAGTCGTTCGAGGCGGCAACGATTCCCAAATCGATTCTGTTTGCGTTCATCGTGCTGCTGGTGTTCTGGTTGCTGTTCAAGCTGTTCGGGCTGTTCATGGGGGCCGGGCTGGCAATGACGTTCGCGACGGTGCTCGGCGTAGTTGTGGGAACGCTCGTACCGCGACGACTCAAAGGCGTGGAACTGGGTGCCCTCGGCGGTGTGCTCGGTGTCTTCACTATCGGTGCTTTCGTTTTCGGTCTGGGCCTGCCGTTCAATGTGTGTCCGATCGCACTCGACGACGCGTGTCGCGCCATCGGACTGGGGAAATAAGCCATGGAAGCACTATTTGCCAATCTCGGTCTGGGCTTCAGCGTCGCGTTGTCGCCACTCAATCTGGTGTACTGCCTGATGGGTGTGTTGCTGGGCACGTTGATCGGTGTGCTGCCGGGAATCGGGCCAGTGGCCACGATCGCGATGCTGTTGCCGGTGACCTTCACGTTGCCGCCGATCTCCGCGCTGATCATGCTGGCCGGCATCTACTACGGCGCGCAGTACGGTGGATCGACCACCGCGATTCTGGTGAACCTTCCGGGAGAGTCGGCATCAGCGGTGACAACCATCGATGGCTATCAGCTCGCACGCAAGGGCAGGGCGGGGCCGGCACTCGGCATGGCGGCGATCGGTTCGTTTTTCGCCGGTTGCGTCTCCACGATCGTCATCGCCCTGTTTGCGCCGCCGCTCGCTGAAGTGGCGCTGAAGTTCGGCCCGGCCGAATATTTCTCGCTGATGGTGCTCGGGTTGGTGGCGGCCACGGTTCTGGCGCATGGCTCGCTGATCAAGGCAATCGCGATGACCATCCTCGGGCTACTCCTCGGATTGGTCGGTACCGACGTCAACTCCGGCGTGGCGCGTTTCAACTTCGGCGTATCGGAGCTTTCCGACGGCATCGGTTTCGTGGCGGTGGCGATGGGCATGTTCGGATTCGCCGAGATCATCGCCAACCTCGAGCGCAAGGAAGTACGCGAAGTCTTCAGCGCGAAGCTTTCCAACCTGTTGCCCACCGCGAACGACATCAAGGTGTGTATCCCGTCGGTGCTGCGGGGTCCCACCATCGGCTCGACGCTCGGGATTCTTGCTGGTGGCGGGGCGCTGCTTGCGGCGTTCTCCCCCTACGCGCTCGAGAAGAAGTCACTCACGGACGTCTGGCAATG
>CADECO010000165.1:5664-11725 GCA_902825905.1 uncultured beta proteobacterium | reverse complement strand
GGCCGCGCCGTCGCGGGCGCCAACGGCAACACCAAGGCGACGATCTTCGCCTCGAACTTCCAGGCCGAGCTGGTCTCGATCGCCGGCGTCTACAAGAACTTCGAATCGATCCCGGCCGAAGTCGTCGGCCGGCAGATGTGTGTGCGATTGCGTGAGCAGGACGGCGCATCGCGCATCGCGTTGGAACCCATCAGTACCGAGTGACTCCGGTCACGCAACAACAAGGAGCACCACGTCCATGCAGATGCAAGTGAAGGATGCAACCATCCTCAGCGAGCGCGATGAGAGCAGCGCACCCAAACGCGCGGCCAGCAAGCAGACGACGCGCATCATCGTCGTGACCTCGGGCAAGGGCGGGGTCGGCAAGACCACAACCAGCGCGAGCTTCGCCACCGGACTGGCACAGGCCGGCCACAAGACGGTGGTGATCGATTTCGACGTGGGCCTGCGCAACCTCGATCTGATCATGGGCTGCGAGCGGCGCGTGGTGTACGACCTGGTGAATGTCATTCAGGGTGAGGCCAACGTGCAGCAGGCGCTGATCCGCGACAAGCACTGCGAGAACCTCTACGTCCTGCCGGCTTCGCAGACGCGCGACAAGGACGCCCTCTCCGAAGAAGGCGTCGAGAAGGTGCTTGATGCGCTGAGGGAGATGAAGTTCGACTACATCGTGTGCGATTCGCCCGCGGGCATCGAACGCGGCGCGGTGATGGCGCTCACGTTCGCCGACGAGGCGATCATCGTGACCAACCCCGAAGTGAGTTCGGTGCGCGACTCCGACAGGATCCTGGGCATCCTGCAGGCGAAATCACGACGCGCGGTCGATGGCCGGGATCCGGTGAAGGAGCACCTGCTGGTCACGCGCTACACGCCGAAGCGGGTGGAAGCCGGCGAGATGATGTCGTTCAAAGACGTGCAGGACCTGCTCAAGATCCCGATGCTCGGCGTGATTCCGGAATCGGAGATCGTGCTGCAGGCCTCCAATCAGGGCATTCCGGCGATCCATATGGCCGGAACGAATGTTTCGGAGGCCTACGGCGATATGGTGGCGCGCTTCCTCGGTGAAGAGCGGCCGCTGCGGTTTACCGCCGCCGAGAAGGCCGGCTTCCTGCAACGCCTGTTCGGAGCCAAGAAATGATTTCGATCCTGAAATCGATTTTCGGAACCCGGGCGCCCACGTCGGCATCGGTGGCCAAGGATCGCCTGCAACTCATCATCATGCAGGAGCGATCAGGCCAGTCGAACACGCCCGACTTCCTGCCCGATCTGCAACGCGAGCTGCTCGACGTGATCGTCAAGTACGTCAAGGTCGATCCGAGCGCGATCAAGGTCGAAATGGATCGCAGCGACACCGTCGACTCGTTGCTCATCAACATCGCCTTGCCCGACGTGAGCGCGAACGCGGTGGCGCCTGAGGCGGCGACGGTCTGACGGCTGGATCCAGCGTGATCTGATCGCTGACGCCGCCACGACGCGTACATCGGTCACGTGAGCCGGTGACACAGCGCGGCCAAGCGGCGCTTTAGACGCAGCACCGCCAAGGGGCGTTTCAAACGAATTCCTCGGGGGAGCGCTCGCATATAATCGCCGCTCACCCGCGCGGGGGCGTTCGCTCCGCTTTTCGAGGATTCGTGTGGATCACGTTCGTCGCAACGTTTTTGTCCTGGCCGCCTGCCAGGCGCTGCTCTTCACCAACAACTCCACCGTCATCGCAGTCAATGGTCTGGCCGGACGTGAACTGGCCACCGCCGCCGGGTTAGGTCCCGGGTTTGCCACGGTCCCGGTAACCTGCTGGGTCATCGGCGGCGCGGTCAACGCGATGATCGCCGCGCAATTCATGAAGCGGTTCGGTCGTCGCGCCGGGTTCAGCACCGGCGCGTGCATCGGCATCGTCGGCGCGCTCATCGCGGCGTTCGCCATCTACATCCAGAGCTTCGCGCTGTTGTGTCTGGCCACTTTCGTGCTCGGCGGCTACAACGCCTTCGGCCAGCAGTACCGATTCGCCGCGGCCGATGCATCGCCTCATCATTTCAAGGCGCAGGCGATCTCGCTGGTCCTCGCCGGCGGCCTGGTCGGCGGTCTGATCGGACCGGAATCGAGCAAGATCACCATCGAATGGTTCTCCACCAAATTCCTGGGTGCCTACCTGGGCCTGATCTTCTTCATGGTCATGGTGATCCTGGTGCTGCAGTTGCTTCGCATCCCGCGCGAGGAGCAAAGCAAACTCGATGAACCCGCGCGGTCGTGGCAGCAACTGGCGATGCAACCCAAGTTCGCGATCGCGGTGTTGTGTGCCGCGCTGAGCTATGCGGTGATGAATCTGCTGATGACGGCTACGCCTCTGGCGATGACTGCGTTATGCGGACATCCCTACAGCGCGGCGGCCAGCGTGATCGGCTGGCACGTGATCGGCATGTTCGCCCCGTCGTTCTTCACCGGCTCGTTGATCAAGAAGTTCGGCGTGCTGAACGTGATGTTCGCCGGCCTGGTGCTGAACTTCATCACGATCGGTGTCGCACTCTCCGGCATCACCGTTGCGCATTTCTGGTGGGCGATGGTCATCCTCGGGGTGGGCTGGAACTTCATGTACATCGGCGCGACCGCGATGCTCACCGAGGTCTACCGTCCGTCCGAGCGTGCCAAGGCGCAGGGGTTCAACGACTTCTGCATCTTTCTGATCATGGTGGCCTCGTCGTTCTCGTCGGGCTTCCTGCTCGATCGCAACGGTTGGGAGCTGCTCAACTACGTCTCCTCCGTCCTGCTCGTCATCACCGGCATCGCGCTGATCTGGCTGATGTTGCGTACGCGCATCGCGCCGGCCGCAGCGGCCTAGTTCGTCAACGGGAGTTCGCATGCCACTCGATCCGCAAGCCGTCACCCTGCTCGAACGAATCAAGGTCGCGAATGCACCGCAGTACTGGGAGGTAAGCGCACCCCAAGCGCGCGAGCTCTACATGAAGACGCGCGCGGCCGTATCGCCGCCGTTGCCCGAGGTCGCGCACGTGGAGAACATGCGCATGCCCGGGCCCGCCGGCGAGATCGCGCTGCGCTACTACCGCGCGCACGGCACGAAGGCCGACGACCTGCTGCCAGTGCTGGTGTACTTCCACGGCGGCGGCTGGGTGATCGGTGATCTCGACACGCACGACAATCTGTGCCGCGCGCTCGCCAATGCCGGTCGCTGCGCGGTGGTGTCGGTCGATTATCGGCTGGCACCCGAGCACAAGTTCCCCGGCGCGGTCGATGACTCGATCGCGGCGACGCACTGGGTGCATGCCAACGCCGCCCGATTGAAAGTCGATGAATCACGCATCGCGGTCGGCGGCGACAGTGCCGGCGGCAATCTGGCAGCCGTGGTGTCCCTGCACTTTCGCGACACCTGGGGGCCGAAGCTCAGCCTGCAACTGCTGGCCTATCCCGCTCTCGATTTCACAAATACCACTGCGTCGCATCGCGACTTCGCCGACGGCTATCTGCTGACGAAGAAGTCGATGGAATGGTTCGCCGAGCAATATCTCAACGGTCCGCAAGACGTGCGTGACTGGCGCGCCTCGCCCATCTTCGCCGCCGATCTGTCCAAGCTGCCGCCGGCGTTCGTCATCACCGCCGGTTTCGATCCGTTGCGTGACGAGGGCAAGGCCTTCGCCGAAAAGCTCCAGGCCGCGGGCGTGAGCGTGACCTACGAATGCTTCGAGGGCATGATCCACGGCTTCATGGGCATGGGTGGCGTGCTCGCCGCTGGCAATCACGCGATCTACCGGGCCGGCCAGGCGCTGCGCACCGCCTTCGCCTCGGCGAGCGAGAGCCAAACGGCCGCATTGCATCGCACGCGTTGAGCGGTCGTGGCGAAGGCGCATCATCGCGGTCGCATCCACCGCGCTGGCAACGAACCGAGTGCATCATCCAGCTCTTCGCGTCTGGAGCGCAGCCGTTTGACCGACATATAGGAGCTTCACATGGGCAGCGACGATCTCCGCGTCTCCATGCAGTCCCTCAGCAGCGAGTCAGGCGGGCAGGAGGTGCGCGTCGTCAAAGGCGCGTGCCCGCACGATTGCCCGGACACCTGCGCGCTGGAGACGACCGTCGAGAACGGCGTCGCCACCAAGGTCGCCGGCGCCAAGGACCATCCGTTCACCGCGGGTACGCTGTGCACCAAGGTCTCGCGCTATCTGGAGCGCACCTACGCCAAGGATCGCGTCGTCTATCCGCATCGGCGCGTGGGCGGTAAAGGTCCGGGCAACGGCCGCTGGGAACGAATCGACTGGGACGAGGCGCTCGACACCATCGCCGCGAAGTTCAAGGCGATCGCCGCCTCGCCCGACGGGCCGCAATCGATCTGCCCCTACAGCTACGCGGGCACGATGGGCCTGCTCAACTATGCCGGCATGGATCGGCGCTTCTTCTACCACCTGGGCGCATCGCAGCTCGACCGGTCGTTGTGTTCGTCGGCCGGGCGCGCCGGCATCAAGATCACGTTGGGTGGCAGCGTCGGCATGGACCCGGAGCGCGTCGAAGACGCGAAGCTCATCCTCATCTGGGGCTCGAACCCGATCACCTCCAATCTGCACTACTGGTCGCGCGTGCAGGAGGCCAAGCGGCGCGGAGCCAAGGTGATCGCGATCGATCCGTATCGCAGCCTCTCGGCCGAGAAGTGCAACGAGCACATTGCGCCGTTGCCCGGCACCGACGCGGCTCTTGCACTGGGGATGGTGCACGTCATCATCAACGAGCAGCGGATCGACGCCGACTACGTCGCCAACTACACGCTCGGCTTCGATGCGCTCAAGCAGCGCGTGCAGGAATATCCGCCGGAGCGGGTCGCTCGCATCTGCGGCATCAGTGCCGATACGGTGGTGCGGCTGGCACGCGAATACGCCACGACGAAACCCTCGGCGATCCGCGTCAACTTCGGCTTGCAGCGTCATCGCGGCGGCGGCGCGGCCGTGCGCGCCATCACCTGTCTGCCGGCGCTGGTGGGTGCCTGGCGCGAGGCGGCCGGCGGCGTGCTGCTGGCGACCGGCGATTTCTACTCGATGAACCACCAGGCGCTCGAACGGCCCGATCTGATCTGGAACAACCCGCGCACGATCAATGCCGCGGCGATCGGCGATGCGCTGCTCGAAGCGCAACCCCCGATCCGCGCGCTGTTCGTCTACAACTCCAACCCGGTGACGGTCGCCCCGGATTCGGAAAAGGTGGTCCGAGGCTTTTCGCGCAGCGATCTGTTCACGGTCGTGCACGACGTGTTCTTCACCGACACCGCCGACTACGCCGACATCTTCCTGCCGGCCACCACGCAGCTCGAGCACCTCGACATCCACAAGTCGTACGGTCACCTGTACGTGATGCTCAATCAGCCGGCGATCGCACCGGTGGGTGAGGCGTTGCCCAACACCGAGGTGTTCCGGCGCCTGGCACGCAAGCTCGGCCTCACCGAGCCCTCACTGTCCGACTCCGACGAAACCATGGTGCGCCAGGCGCTCGAATCGAACCACGCGCGCATGGCCGGTATCGGCTTCGATGAACTCAAACGCAACGGATGGCAGCGCTTGAACGTGCCGCAGCACTATGCCCCGTTCGCGCAGGGCAACTTTCCCACGCCCTCGGGCAAGTGCGAGTTCTACAGCGAGACCGCCAAGGCGATGGGACTCGACCCGTTGCCGCAGTTCGTCGCACCGAAGGAATCGGTGCAGAGCGCGCCTGAACTCGGTCAGCGCTTTCCGCTGGCGATGATTTCGCCGCCGCAGCGCAACGCACTCAACTCGTCGTTCGCCAATCTGCCGCTGTTCCTGGAAAGCGAGAAGGAACCGCACCTGGACATCCATCCGAGCGATGCGGCTGCCCGCGGCATCAAGGAGGGCGACTGGGTGCGAATCTTCAATGATCGCGGCGCCTTCGGCGCGCGCGCGCGGGTGAGCGATCGGGCGCGCGCCGGTTGCGTCGTCGCGGTGTCGCTGTGGTGGCGCAAGCTCGCCCCCGACGGTACCAACGCCAACCAGGTGACCTCGCAGGCGCTGGCTGACATGGGTAACGCGGCGACGTACTACGACGCGCTGGTCGA
>CADECO010000165.1:0-5564 GCA_902825905.1 uncultured beta proteobacterium | reverse complement strand
CGCAGGCGCTGGCTGACATGGGTAACGCGGCGACGTACTACGACGCGCTGGTCGAAGTGCAGCGTGCGACCGGGCCCGAGATCACGCGCGTTGCGTGAGGCTCGTCCATCAAGGCTCGCCCGACCGGCCGTAGCGCGCGGGTGACAAGGAGATCTTTCGTGCGTACGACCGGTGCCTCCATGCCCTCCGTCGCAGCTGCTGCGGCGTACTTCGTCGCGGCATCACTCTTGATCGCGTTCGCGCCGTTCGCGCGCGCCGCCGAACTGCCGATTTTCGACGCGCACGTGCACTACAGCCACGACGCCTGGGAGACGCTGCCTGCCAAGGATGCCGTG
Organism: uncultured beta proteobacterium; assembly: GCA_902825905.1. GTDB lineage: Bacteria > Pseudomonadota > Gammaproteobacteria > Burkholderiales > SG8-39 > CADEDU01. Next base: position 5,229 of record CADECO010000165.1, on the reverse strand, counting down.
GCGCTGCTGCGCAAGGCGGGGGTCAAACGCGCGCTGGTTTCGAGCTCGAACGACGAGGGCACGCAACGGCTGCTGGCCGAGGCACCCGATCTGATCATTCCCGAGTTGCGGCCGTACCGCACACGCAGCGACGTGAGCACCTGGGTGCGCGACGAAGGGATCATCACCTATCTCGAGGAGCGATTACGCCGACACATCTACGTGGCGATCGGCGAGTTTCATCTGTACGGAGCCGATGCCGATCTGCCGGTGCCGCGGCGCATGGTCGAGCTGGCGAGGAAGTACAACCTGATCCTGCATGCGCATTCCGACGTCGAGGCGATCGAGCGGCTGCTCAATCAGTATCCCGATGCGCGCATCCTCTGGGCGCATGCCGGTTTCACCGATCCGGCGCGTGTGCGTGAGATGCTGCGCAAGCACAGGAACCTGTGGGCCGATCTCGCTTTTCGAACCGATCACGCTCCGGGCGGGAAGCTGGAACCTGCGTGGCGCGAGGCGTTCCTGGAATTTCCCAACCGGTTCATGGTCGGTACCGACACCTACATCGCCGAGCGCTGGCACTTCGTGCAGGAGCACGCAACGACTGCGCGCAAGTGGCTTGGTGAGTTGCCGCGCAACGTCGCCGAGAACATCGCCTGGAAGAACGGCGAGGCATTCCTGGGTGAGGCGTACGCGAAGCTGCGCGCGCAGTAGGAGTATCCGAGGCAGCCGCCGATGCGCAGCCCGCGCCGCGGGTGACCACATCGGCGAGCAAACGAAACAAGCAAAAGGGGAATAGCGGTCATGACCGAACGCAATGTCGAGTATTTCTTCACGCCCTCCTCGCCATGGACGTACCTCGGGCATCCGCGTTTCGCCGCGATTGCCTCGACCTACGGGATCGCGGTGCAGATGCGTCCCTGCGATCTGGGCAAGGTGTTCTCGGTATCGGGGGGCGCGCCGGTCAAACAGCGCTCCCGGCAGCGGCAGGACTACCGGCTGGTCGAGCTGAAACGCTGGCGCGATTACCTCGGCGCCGCGCTCAACCTGCATCCGAAGTTCTTTCCGGTGCCTTCGGACCGCGCGTCGATGATGATCCTCGCCGTCGATCTGGCGCACGGTACGTCGGCAGCGATGAGCTACGCCTACGCCGTGATGCGCGCCTGCTGGGCCGAGGAAAAGAACATCGATGACGACGCGACACTCGCTGCGCTGGCGATTCAGGTGGGCGTCGATCCGGCGAGCCTCGGTACCGACAAGCTGCGCGCCGATGGCAAAGCCAGGTTCGATGCCAACACGCAGGCGGCCATCGACCAGGGCGTGTTCGGAGCGCCCTGGTATGTCTACAACGGCGAGCCGTTCTGGGGGCAAGACCGGCTCGACCATCTCGAGCGGGCGATCGCGCGAGGATAGAGGCCGCTGCCGACGGAGTGCCTACGACGTGCGTTTGCGGTAAGGGAATCGGTGTCCGCTCGAGTGTTCTACGGCTGGATCGTCGTCGCTGCCACGCACTTGGCGTTGTTCGTCATCTTCGGTGCGGCCTATTCGTTCGCCGCCTTCTTCTCCGCGTTCCAGCAGGAATTCAACGCGTCGCGCGGCGACGTGTCGCTGATCTTCTCGATCTTCGGGTTTCTGTATTTCCAGATCGGCATCGTCACCGGCGTGCTTGCCGACCGGTTCGGCCCGAAGCTCGTGTGCGTGGCCGGCATGCTCCTGCTCGCGCTGGGGCTCGTCGCCGCGAGCCAGGCGCCGACGCTCTCGATGCTCTATCTCACCTACAGCATCGGCATCGGACTGGGCGTGGGCTTCGTCTACGTACCCAGCGTCGGCGCGGTGCAGCCGTGGTTCGTGCGGCGTCGCGGCGTCGCATCGGGGATCGCCGTGGCCGGCATCGGCACCGGCACGCTGCTGGTTCCGCTGCTCGCCGCGTGGCTGATCGATCTCGTCGGCTGGCGCCAGACCTATCTGTGGTTCGCGGCCGGTGCGCTCGTTCTCGGCGGCGGCGCGGCGCTCTTCATCGACAACTCCCCCGCGCGTCGGGGCCTCTATCCGGACAATGCCGGCGCCCCCGCCGGCGGAGGCCCGGCGCGACAGGTCCCGGCCGGAGTCACGCTCGGTGTGGCGCTGCGCAGCCGGCCGTTCAGGCTGTGGTATGTCGCGCTGTTGTTGAACGGCGTCGCACTGTTCGTACCGTTCGTGCACCTCGTGCCTTACGCGCGTGACGCAGGATTGTCGGTGCAAACCGGCGTGTTCCTGATGGGGCTGATCGGCGTCGGCAGTCTGGTCGGTCGCTTCGCGCTCGGCGGCATCGGCGATCGTATGCCACGCACGACGTTGTCGGCGCTGTTCTATCTCGGCATGGCGCTGATGCTCGCGTTGTGGCTGTTCTCCAGCAGCGAATTGCCGCTGGCGATTTTCGCGCTGGTGTTCGGTATCTGCTACGGCGGCTTCGTTGCGGTGCAACCGTCGCTGGCCATGGACTACTTCGGCGCGCGCAGCGTGGCGGGCATCATCGGCGCGGCCTACTCGGCGGTGGGTATCGGCGTGGGCGTCGGTCCGTGGCTTGCCGGCGTGGCCTACGACGTGCGCGGCAGCTACACGCTGCCCATCGTCGCCGCCATCGTGTGCATGCTGCTCGCCGCGGCGGTCACGATGCTCATGGCGCGCGAGCGGTCGATGGCATCGGAAGCGGCACCGCTCGCAACGAGCGGAACGCAAACCGCGCGCTAGACGAAGGCGCGCATCCCGCCTTCGCCGCTGGCAGGCATCACACCGCCGACGCGCCTCCGTCCACCGCGATCACCTGACCGGTGATGTGACGCGAGGCATCGGAAGCGAGCAACGCCGCCAGTCCCTTGAGGTCTTCCTCGCCGCCAAGGCGCCTCAGTGGTGTGCCTTGAATCACCGCCTGGCCGATCGTTGCGAGCACTCCTTCGGCCATCTTCGAGGGAAAGAATCCCGGCGCGATCGCGTTGACGGTGATGCCATATGGGCCCCATTCGGCGGCCAGCGCACGGGTGAAGTTGACGAGGCCACCTTTGGTCGTGTTGTAGCCGATCGTTTTCATGTGCGCGTTGCCGCGCAGGCCGGCGACCGAAGCCATCACGATGACGCGCCCGGCCTTGTTCGGGATCATCCAGCGCCGGCCGACTTCCTGCGTGAGCAGGAACGTGCCGGTGAGATTGAGATTGATCAGTTTCTGCCACGCCTCGAGCGGCATGTCTTCGGCGGCCGCGCCCCAGGTTGCGCCGGCGTTGTTCACGAGGATGTCGATGCGTCCGTACTTCGCGAGCACGGCGTCGACGAGCGGCCGGACCGAGTCGGGCTTGCCCAGATCGGCGACGAGCGGGGCGGCCTCGATGCCCCGCGCCGCAAGCTGGCTGCGCGCCTGTTCGAGTTCGTCGGTCTTGCGCGCGGTGATGGCGAGCCTCGCGCCCATCTCGCCCAACGCTTCGCCGATTTGTAGTCCGAGCCCGCGCGAGCCGCCGCTGATGAGGGCGACCTTGCCGGAGAGATCGAGCAGTTGTTTGACGCTCATGTGTCGGGTGCTAGCTCTGTTTGGGTGCCGCCGCCAGCGCGCCGGTGAAGTATGTGCCGCGTCCGCTCGCACAGAGCTGGCCTTCGCCGTCGAACACCTGTGCTTCGCAGGTGGTGAACTGGCTGCCGTGCCGGATCACGCGACCCTTCACCGTGAGATCGCCGGGCATCGCGACGCGGTGATAGTCCACCCGCATGTCGATCGTCGGCACCGCGCGGCCGTGCTTCGAGGCCAGCGACCAGTCGCCCACCAAGTCGACCAGTGCCGCAAGGATGCCGCCGTGGGTGTAGCGCCGGTCGGGATTGACGATCCATTCTTCGCGCCACTTTGCCTTCACTTCGATGGTGTCGGGCCCGACGTCTACGACCTGAATGCCGAGCCATTGGTGAAACGGTGCGCGGGTGATCAGCGCCTGGATCTGTTCGACGGTCGGGAGCTCGGTGGCCATGGGGCTGTGCGAAGAGTGAAGGGTTAAGGGTTAAGAGTTGAGAGTGAACGGTGAAGGGCGTAAACGGCGCTACGGCGTGACGACCACTTTGCCGATGACTTCGCGATCGCGGATCAGCCGCAGGCCCTCGCTTGCCTGATCGAGCGGCAGCACCTTGTCGATCACCGGGGCGATCTCGCCAGCGGCGATCATGTCCATCAGCGCAGTGAGATTGTCGTCGTAGAAGCTGTTGGAGCCGATCACCTTGATCTCGAAACTCCAGATGTAGCGCAGATCTTCCTTCGGATCGTAGCCCGCGGTCGCGCCGCACACGAGCAGTTTGCCGCCACGCTTCAGGCAGCGCAGTGACGGCACCCAGGTGTCGCCGCCGGTGAAGTTCACCACCACGTCCACGCCGCCGTCGTAAGAGCGTCGCTGCGGCTTGCCGAACTTCTCCACCGCCCACTTCGACCAGTCGACCTCCTTGTAGTTGACGACGTGATCGGCACCCATCTCCTTCAGGCGTTCGAGCTTCTCGCCGCTGGACGCGCACGCGATCACTTCGCAGCCCATCTTCTTGGCGAGGATCACGCACGCGGTGCCGACGCCGCCCGATGCACCCAGCACCAGCACTTTCTCGCCCTTGGCGATGGTGTTGTGCGTAATGAACATGCGATGGGCCGTGCCGTACGCGACCGGCAGCGCCGCGGCCTGTTCGAAGCTCACCTTGTCGGGCATCTTGATGAGTTGATCGGCCGCCACCAGGCAGTACTGCGCCATGCCGCCGTCGAGCATCTCGCCCATGAGGCCCTTTTTCTTGTTCAAAGGATTCACCACGACGCGATCACCGGGCTTCCAACCAGTCACGCCGGCGCCGACTTCGTGCACCGCGCCTGCCATGTCCAGCCCCGGCACCACCGGGAACGGCACCTTGATGCCGGGCATGCCATGCACGGTGAACACGTCGTGATAGTTGAAGCTGGCCGCGCCCACGCGAATGACGACATGCCCCTCGACGGCACGCGGCAAGGGATGGTTGTCGATGACCTGCAACTCGTCCAGCGTGCCGTGTTTGCGCAGCACCAGTGCGCGCATCGTGTCTGCCATGAGGATGGATCCTTGTTGTTGCATTGGTGGTGAGTCGTTGTCGATCGGCTTCAGCGGTTCGTGGCCGCCGCGACGGCCGCGCTCGCGCGCTGTATCAGCAGTTTGCGATCGACCTTATTGGTGCCTGAAAGGGGCAGGGCGTCGATGAACCACACCTGCCTTGGATGCTGATAGGCGG